>JBBIVH010000018.1:0-25625 GCA_037439805.1 Acidobacteriaceae bacterium | reverse complement strand
CCAGTGGTGCCGTCGTCGGCATCGTCCTCGCAGGCGTGCCCCGGCAGCGCGTAGGCCTGGCGCACTCCGCGCTCGGCGGCAAGGCGCGTATCCTGCTGCCCATCGCGTACCGCCAATGCCTGCTTGTATTCAGCTACTGCCTCATCGCGCTTGCAGTCCAGATCGAGCATGCGGCCGAGATAGATATGCGACCACGAAAGATAGCGCGGCTGCTTGCCCAGTGCGAGGGTCTTCTGGAAGTCCTCAATCGCCTGTCCGGGGTTTCCCTTGAGGATGGCGACGCGTGCCAGGATGAAGTGAGCGCGTGCCTGATCGTTGGCGGAGTCCGCCGAAGCGGTACTAGCCGCGAGCGCCTGCTGCGCCAGCTTATCGGCGCCGGCCACATCGCCGGCCTGCAACTTTGCCTCGGCCAGGTCGAGTCCCGTCAACTCAACATGCCGGGGCTGCTGCAGCACGTCATCGTCAGCCTGTGCGTCAAACTCAAGCTGCCGCGCGCGGTGCACCTGCTGGTCCACGTCCATGCTGTAGACCATCTCACCAATGGTGTCGCTGAGGCCCGCGGGCTGCTTCTCGAATTGAAGCATCTGCTCGTAGAAGTACTGCGTGAGCACGTAGCCCTGCTTCATGTCGTGCTGGACGGTGGCGACGCGCACGGCCTCGACCTTCTCCTGATACTGCTGCAGCTCGCGCTCGTAGCGGGGCAGATCGGAGCGATCGACTCCGGCTGGAATCTTGTAAACGGGCACGCCGGTGTCCATCGTCCGTGCCTCGATCGCCTTGATGAGGCACTCGACGGTGAGAGCGATGGTGTTGGAGCGATAGACAAAGGGCAGAGGCGCCTCGCGAATCTCCTTCAGGACCGGCTGGGTTCGATCGATGGCGTTGGGGCGCGTGTAGAGCAGAGGCTCGATGATGTAGTGGAGATAGGTGTGGCGCACATCGGACATACGGATCTGACCGGTGGTGGACGGCGAGACGACCACGACATATTCGGTGCCATAGACGCGAGCATTGACCAAGCCGGGCGACAGCATGTCTTCGACCACCACGATAAAGCGCCGCCCGTTGTACGTGGTGGCCGGCATCTTGAGGTAGGTGTTTGTCGCGACGATCATTTTCGACAAGGAGTCATGGAGCTGATCGATCTGCTCGTCGTAGATGTGGTGCGTGGTGAGCCAGATGCCATGCAGGTCAACGGATTCTGCGAAGTCGCGCAGCAGTGGCACGACCTCGACGACCGCGGTGGAGTCGGGCGGCATCTGGGTCAGCTCAACGGTGGTTTCGAGCTCAGGCGGCGGGCTGAGATAGAGGGCCAGCGAGATGTACTGGGAGATGTCGTTTTCCGTGCCTGTCATGCGGTGCTGCGCGATGAAGAGGCAGAGCCGGTCGCGCCGGGCGCGGGCGGTCTCGCTCTTCGCCAGCGCCTGATCGATCTCGTCCCGGACACGCTGGCGGGTCGGCTCGCTTGTCTTGAGTCCCTCGTCATAGCCGCAGACGTTCAGCCCGGCAGACATGATGAAGACCGGCTCGGATGAGATGAGGGATACCGTGGGACCGGCCGGGTCCAGCGTTACGGGAGCCTTCTCTTGCGGCGGCTGGCTAGGCTCGCCGGCTTTGCTGCTGGAAGAGCTGCTCTCAGAAGCCTGAGAAACGGCCCTTGCGACCGGCACAACGGCCAGGAAGACTGACAGAAGACCACTCGCCACGGCCTTTGCGGCGGGGCGCTGAAAGAACGACACAAATCGAAGCGGCATGCAATGACCCTATCCGCAAGTCTAGTAATCCGCGAAGGTGGGGTCAAACCTGCCGGAGGGTGGAGTGAGGGATCTATCCCCGGACAGCGACGCCGGCAAAGGAAAGGATGGCGAGGCCGCGGACCGGCTGGCCAAAGAACCGCGCAGGGGCAAAGACGCCGGCGAGCAGCAGATCTTGCACGCGGGAGCGGGTTGCGGCATCGGAAGGACCGGAGACGATCCGATAATCGTAGACCTCTCCCTCGCCGTTCACATAGGCCTCAACCACGACCGGTGAACTGAACTGGTTGATGTCGTCGCTGCTGCCGCTGCCTCCCTGGTAATACAGGAGCTGGGGCGCGGTCGCGTTCCCGAGTGGTTCATCGCCCTTAGCCTGGGCGGTCTCAGGCTGCGCAAACATCCCAACCATCAGCGTGACGGACCCGAGCAGCAGCACTGCGCTCGCGAAGCCTGCCGTGGCCTGGAAGACGAACGGGCCGACCGTGTTCTGCCACGCCAGCCTCCAGCTTTCGAGCAGGGGCTTGCGCTGCCTTGCCCGCTCCTGGCTCAGGGCGACTTTGATACGCAGCATGAGATTTTCTGGCGCCGGCAATGGCCGAAGCGCCGTTAGCGAGGCTTGCGCCTGCTTCAGAGCATTCCACTCGGCATCGCATTGCGCACAGGAGGCGAGATGGGCCGCAATCCGTCGCATCTCGCGCCCCGTCAGACGGCCGTCGAGGTACTCTGAGAACCGAGTCTGCACAGCCAGGCAGTCGCTCATACGCCCTCCTCTTCCAAGGCCCTATTCAAGTCTTCGTGTTTGCCGGTCCGGTCCCCTTGTCTGACCGCGATCAATTGATGCTTCAGGCAGGCCCGGCCCCTCGCCAGCCTGGACTTTACCGTGCCCAGAGTGACGCCCTGAATCTCGGCAACTTCTTCGTAGACGAATCCTTCAATATCACGCAGGATAAGCGCGGTGCGAAACGGCTCGGGGACGTGGCTCAGAGCCGCCTCGACACGGGCGCGATTCTCCGCGTGTACGGCCATATCAAAGGGGGATTCGGATTCATCCTCTAACAGATCCTTGAGCAGGACAGGGGCTCCGGATTGGCGAGAACCCACTTCTTCTTCGATGGTGACTTCCTGCTGTTTGTGGCGAAGCCACCAGCGGCGCTGATTGGATGCCTCGCGAAGCGCGATGCGATAGATCCAGGTACGCAGGGAGGACTCGCCGTGAAAAGAGCCGACGCCACGGAAGATCTTGACGAAGACTTCCTGGGTCAGGTCGGCAGCCTCGGCGCGATCCTGAATCGCGCGCGCAAGGAGCGAGTAAATCGGCTGGTGATACCGCGCGATAAGCCAACCGAACGCCTCTTCCGAACCGGCCTGCAGCTCTGCGACAAGAGCTGCATCCTCCGGTTCAAGCGTCAGCGCACTGGCAAGATTGCCCATGGTGAGATCCGCCTGCAATGAATTCCAACCTCCCACCTTATCGCAAAAGGCTCACACTGCGCATCCGGACCACTGAGTAGGAGCGCCGCCCAGCCGAAGACCTGCCCGGAACGCATCGTCCATGCCCTTATTTAGACACCGATGACGGTACGAAGTGTTCCCGGACTCATGCGGATTCCTGTGTGCGGTGCGGCAATCCTTGCAGATTGAGGCGGTTCGAGCGTCGGACCCGAGTCGAGCGGCGTCTGCTGCCATTCTCTGCTTGGCATTGACTCCTGAGCGGTATGATGGGGCGTGCTACTTGCACCGCGGGGAGGGCTGTGATGTCTGATTCAAAGCAGGGACTGCCGTACAACCGGAATCGAAGGAGTTTTCTAAAAACCGGAGGCGTCGCTACGGCTGCGCTGCTTGCGCCGTCTGCCTTTGCCGACACGGCCAGCAGGACGCTGCCCGCCTTGCCCGTCAACCCGCGGACGCCCAAAGCCATGCCCACGCGCAACCTCGGGAAGACCGGCTACAAGGTTGGCATCTTTTCGCTGGGCGGCCAGGCCTCGCTCGAAAAGCCGAGCAACTTCGATGTGGCCGTACCCATCGTCGAGCGCGCGCTCGACCTTGGAGTCAATTACATCGACACGTCCTCCATTTACGGTGGCCCTGATCGCTGGAGCGAGCAGTACGTTGGCAAGGTGATGGCACATCGGCGGAATGAGGCCTTTCTGGCCACCAAGACCAAGGAGCGCACCCGCGACGGCTCGATGCGCATGATCGAGAAGTCGCTGCAGTTGCTCCAGACGGACCACGTCGATCTTTGGCAACTCCACGACATCGGGACGATGACCGACATCAACGAGGTCTTTGCCAAGGGCGGAGCGATGGAAGCCCTCCTCGAAATGCACGATCAGAAAGTGGTGCGCTTCCTCGGACTCACCGGCCACTACCGCCCCGACGCGCTCATCGCCGGCATCCAGCGCTACCCGTTTGACACCGTGCTGATGGCCATGAACGCTGCCGACCCGCACCACTACAGCTTCAATCAGCAGCTTCTGCCGCTCGCCGTCGAAAAGCAGATGGGCATCATCGGGATGAAGATCCCCGGCCGCGGACGGCTGCTCTCCAACTGGATGCCGCAGCCGCTTGCGGTGCAGGCGCACATGTGGGAGGGCATGGTCCCCGCGCCCACGCCCGGCACGCTCACCATGCGCGAAGCCATGTACTACACGCTCTCGCGCCCTGTGAGCACTGTCATCATCGGCTGCGACACTCTTGCGCAGCTTGAAGAAAATGTGCACCTGGCGCGGGAGTTCACGCCACTGAGCGAAACCCAGCAGAGCGAACTCGTTGCCCGCGCCGAACCCGTCGCCAAGCCGTCGCTCTTCTTCCGCTTCTACGACCGGCCTTAAGGCGGGTTGTTCACAGTGGTCAAAACAAAGGCCGGAGCACATGCCCCGGCCTTTTGCTTTGGGTTGGAAGTCGCTTCAAGCCTGCGTCTGCAGGTAGAGCCGGTACTTCTCCCGCTGGATGGCCGCAAATGGCCGCAGCGTCAGCACGCCCGCATCGGTCTTGACCTGCCAGTCGGTCGAGCCCTTGGCCACCTGCGCAGCCGCCAGCAGCGCCTTGCCGGAAACCGTCGCCGGAATCTCGCCTACCGTGAACAGCGCCAGCGGCCCATGCACGGGCGCCACCAGGTTTGGATGTTGCGCATCCACAGCCTCCAGCATTGTCGCCATCGCGAACTCCACTTCGATGCGGTCGCCGTTCTTCCACGTCCGCTCGACACGAGCAAACTTGCCCGGCTCCGGGCCAGTTATCACGCGCTTGCCATTCACCGCGATCGTCGTCTTCGCGCCCGCCCATGCAGGAATCCGGAGATACACCGGGAACGCCGCCTCGCGATCCGTCCCAATCTCCAGCGCGGTCGTCGCCTCATGCGGATAGGCCGTTCGCTGCGTCAGCGTCACCCGCGCGCCTGCGCGCTGCCACGTCACGCGCGAAGGCACATAGAGATTCACATACACGCCCGAGGCGTCGTGGAAGTACGCACTGATGCCGTAGTCCGCCGTGATTTCAGAAAACGTCCCCGTGCAGCAATGCCACGTCTGCGGGTGATACACCTTCGTGCCGTCGTTGTTGTAGTCCGAGTAGTAAAAGCCGTAGCCGTCCTTCTGGATTGGCAGCGCGCCCAGAATGCAGTTGTAGAGCACGCGCTCCATGCTGTCCCCATAGCGGCTGTCCTTGGTCGTCCGCAACAGGTACCGAGTGATTTTGAAGTGCCCATACGACCCGCAGGGCGTCTCGAAGCTCGCATGTGTCTTGGTCAGGCTCTCGCCGAGATCGCCGCTGCCCGGCTTGCGAAACTCCTCGTTCGGTCCCCAACCGCCCGTGGCGAAGCTTTGCGTCGTGCGCACAAAGTCAAAGCCGTTCTTCGCCGCGCGCAGATACTTCTCATCGCCGAGCACGAAGTAGGCCTGCATCGCGCTGCTCATTGCGTTCACGTGGCTGTAGGCATGCTTGCCGGGCAGCACGTTTTCACCCGCGGCGAGCGGATCCCAGTACCAACTGTCGGCGAGGTAGTGAACCGCCAGATCGCGATAGCGGCTGCCCGCGCCGCGCTGCCATGCGAGGAACTGATTCTCCGGCAGCGTGTAGGGCTCATCCCAGCAGAACGAGATATCGGAGTGCGGGCGCGCAATCTGCTCCGCGCGCGAGAGCGGCCCCGGCGGCAAGTGGTCCTTCACCGAATCCAGTGCCGCGTCGAGCGCCTTGAAGGCAAGCGGCGCACCGGCAAACTGGTGCGCATCGATCATGCCAACGGAGATCTTGTCGTAGGTGTACGCCGGGAAGCGATTCTCATGCCAGAAGTTCGAAGTAATCGCGGGCGCAAACTCCCTCACCAGATCATGCACTTTTTGCTGCGTGGCCTTGTCGCCCGTCGCCGCGTAGTCGCGCGAAAGGCCGGAGAGATACTGCCCGAAGCTGTGCCCCGGCGCAAAGCCGTTGTTAGGCCGCTTGTTGATGTCGCTCAGCGGCTGCCAACTGTACCAGCCGCCCATGTCCTCGCCGGGCGCAGGCAGACCGGCTCGCTCGCGATAGGGCTTCAGCAGAGAGTCATTGTTCAGCGCGGAGTAAAAGGCATGGTTGCGGTCGAACTGCTCGCGCAATGGGCCTTCCAGCAGTGCCACGTCTCCGTAGCCGAACTGGTCCAGAGCCGGCAGGATGGGCGGCTGGTGCGCTGTCGCCTGCGCAGCCGCCGCTGCTGAGACGCGCCGCCCGGCCCAGGCACCGGCGGCTGCCGCGGCGCTCGTCTTTAAGAAATTTCTGCGGGAATTCTTCATGACTTCTCCATCCGGCGCCGCACTATGCCGGTTCTGTGTCACTCGGATTCAGAGCAAGTAAACGTTCTCTCGTTCTGTCTAGCTCATTCAACCACAGCGGAGCGGGCCCGGTAAATCGAGCCTCTGAAGTTGATTCCATTACACGTGATTGATGAGCGACGCAACGCACGCAGCGCCAAACCCGTTGTCGATATTCACGACGGTCACATTCGGCGCACAGGAATTCAGCATCCCCAGCAGTGCAGCGATGCCGCCCAGCGACGCGCCGTAACCGATGCTCGTGGGCACTGCAATCACTGGCGCGTGGACCAAACCCGCCACGGCCGTCGGTAGCGCGCCTTCCATCCCGGCGCACACCACCAGCACCCGCGCCTGCTGCAGCGCCTGCTTCTGTGCCAGCAGCCGGTGAATGCCCGCCACGCCGACATCGGCAATCAGTTCCACGGTATTGCCCATCAACCGCGCGGTGATTGCTGCTTCTTCGGCCACGGGCAGGTCGCTCGTGCCCGCGCAGACTACGCAGATGGTTCCCTTGCCCGGCGGCGTCGGGGCCTGGGCCAGGGTGATGGCGCGCGCAAGCGGATGACTCGTCGCCCGCGGCTCGATGGCGAGAACGGCCTCGCAGGCCTCGTGCGAAGCTCGCGTCGCCAGCACGTTGCCGCCCGCCTCGGCCATGCGCGAAAAAATCTGTGCCACCTGCTCCGGCGTCTTGCCCTGGGCGAAGATCACCTCCGGCATTCCAGTGCGGAGCGCGCGATGATGGTCAACCTTGGCGAATCCCAGGTCTTCAAACGGCAGATCGCGCAGCCGCTCCAGCGCCGCTTCCACGCCCGTGCGGCCATCGTGCACCTCATGCAGCAGCGCCTCAATCTGCATCCGGTTCATCCGCGCTTCTCCTTCTTGTCTTCTGCCGCAAACACCTGCATCGCCTCCTGCATCACGCGCTTGAGTGGCACACCGTGTTGCTTCGCAATACGCTTGCAGTCCTCAAATTCTGCGGAGACGTTGGCCACCTCGCCGCTCGTCCAGCGCGCAATCTTCATCTGCACCGCGCCCCACTGAGTCTGGACCGGAACGAACTCCCGCGCGAGGGAAGCCTTCTGCTCCACGCGCCAGTGCAGCCCGATCGTCGTGGTCTCGCGCAGCATCAGTTCCCGCAGAGTCGGCACTAGCTCTGGCTTGCAGAGCACGGTCATCTGAATGCCGCTGCGGCCTTTCTTCATCTGCACAGCCGTGCGATAGACATCCCACGCACCGGCCTCGAGCAGCAGCTCGCTGACGTAGGCCAGCAGCTGTGGGCTTGCGTCATCCATCACCGATTCAAGAATGGCAATCGGTTCCTCGCGCCCGGTCTCATCCGCCGCCTCGCCCACCAGCAGCCGCAGCAGATTCGGCTGTCCCGGCGTATCGCGCCCGCCTGCTCCATAGCCGGTGGCCTTCACGCGCATCGCCGGCAGCGTGCCATACTGCACATCCAGCACGCGCAGCAGAGCAGCGCCCGTCGGCGTCACGCGCTCCATCGGCGCACCCGACGCATACATCGGCGCATCACCCAGCAGCGCCAGAGTTGCGGGAGCCGGCACAGGCAGGGTGCCATGGTCGCACTCCACCGTTCCGCTGCCCACATTCAACGCAGAGGCTATCCACTTGTCCACGCCCAGCTCTGCGCATCCCTGCGCTGCGCACACGATGTCTACAATCGTGTCCACCGCGCCCACTTCGTGAAAGTGGACCGTCTCGACGGGGATGTTGTGAATCGCGGCTTCCGCCTCGCCGAGCAGTTGGAATGCCCGCATCGCGCTCGCCTTCACCGCATCAGCCAGCGGCGCCCGCTCGATCATTCCAAGGATGGCCGAAAGCGAGCGATGGTGTGCATGTTCATGCTTGTGCGCTGCATGTTCGCCGTGCCCGTGATGCGCATGTTCCTCATGGCTGTGCCCATGACTGTGCAGGTGCTCGTGGCCATGGTGTTCTTTCTCGGGATGCGCATGTTCATGCGGATCGTGAGGGTGGTGGTGCCCGTGCGACTCGGCCTTGCTCTCGGGTGTCAGCACGTCCACCTTGGTCGCAATCATGCCGCCGCGCATCACCTTGCGCAGCGCAAGATCCGCGCCGACATCGAGCGCATGCGCCGTCTCGCGCAGGCGAGCAAAGTCTACGCCGGCATCCACCAGCGCGCCCAGCAGCATGTCGCCGCTAATGCCGGAAAAGCACTCCAGATATCCAATTCGCATCGAGGCTGATTCTAAATGGCCGGGCTAGGACTTGCGGCGCGTCAAGGCCCCCGCGGGCACCAGCACACTATCGATTACGTCCTGGCTCAACATCTCATTCAGCGAGCCGGAACGGAAGCCTGCGCAATCGAGTGTGATGTATTTAAAACCCGCATGGCGTAGCGCCGCCGTCATAGCGTCCATCATCTCCATGGTCAGCGCCCGCGGCAGCTCGGCCCGAGCGATCTCCACGCACGCCAGCTCTCCGTGGTGCCGTACACGAAATTCGCGAAAGCCCAGTTGACGCAGGCTCTCTTCGCCGCGTTCCACCTGCTCGAGCACCTCGCGCGTGACGGCGCGGCCATACTCTACGCGCGAGGACAGACACGGAGCTGCCGGGCGGTCCCACAGCGTGTAGCCTGCTTCCTTGGCCAGCGCGCGAATCTCTGTTTTGGTCAGCCCCACTTCGGACAGCGGCGCCAGCACTTCGTGCTCCTCTGCCGCGCGCTGTCCCGGCCGATAGTCGCGCCGGTCGTCGGCATTCATGCCGTACGCGATGTGCGGAAAGCCAAGCTGCGCGCCCAGCACGCGCATGCCGTCAAATAGCTCCGTCTTGCAGTGAAAGCAGCGGTTCGCGTCGTTGCGCTGATACTCAGGCTTATCCAGCTCTTCGGTCTGGATGACACGCAGGGGCATGCCCAGCCCATCCGCAAAGGCGCACGCCTGCTGCATGTCGCGCCGCGCCAGGCTTGGCGAATCGGCCAGAACGGCCAGCATCCGCTCGCCCAAAACGCGATGCGCCGTGGCCGCAAGAAACGCCGAATCCACGCCGCCGGAGTAGGCGACCATTACGCTGCCAAGTTCGTGCAACCGCGCCTCGAGCTGCCGCAGCTTGTGCAGCGCGTTCCCTGTCTCCGTTGCTGTGAGCGCCGTCGCCGCCATAGCGCGATTATACGCCGGGGTCGGATTGGCGCAGGTTTGCGGCTGCGCTGCTGCGATATACTCCAGACGAATTCTGAACTTGAAGGGGGAATCTCCGATGCAGTTCCAGACGATCGCAAAATGGTTGGGCACAGGGGCGCTGGCTCTGGCGTTTATGACCATGCCCGCACGCATGACCGCACAAAACAGTGGAACCGTGCTGAATGCAGCCGAGGCGCAAAAGCTGCTGCCGGCTGCCGTGTACTACAAAGCGCAATCGGCAAGCACGCAGCTACGCAACTCCGGCGGAGT
The DNA here is from genome assembly GCA_037439805.1 of Acidobacteriaceae bacterium. Classification (GTDB taxonomy): domain Bacteria; phylum Acidobacteriota; class Terriglobia; order Terriglobales; family Acidobacteriaceae; genus Telmatobacter. The sequence goes on along the minus strand of JBBIVH010000018.1, from coordinate 15,662 downwards.
GAAGTTTGCTGACGGGTACTATATGCTCACTACGCTCGTGGACACGAGCGGCTATTCGAGCGATGTCGCTTCAAAGTATCAGGCGTACCTGCTGACTGAGGTGCCGCTCAAGATCGGCAGCAAGACTCTGCCTGCCGGTGCGTGGGGCATTGGGTTCATTGGCGGCGACAAGTTCGTCGTGACGGACATTGGCGCCCATGACGTGATGACGATCAGCTATTCCACCGACAGTGCGATCAAGCGCCCCATGCCATTGCAGGTGCTTCCGAATCCAGCGGGCGGCTTCCGCTTGTATGAGGGACGCAAGTACGTGGAGTTTTCCCGCTAGCGCGTCCCTGGCGTAGCGATCTCGGAGCGAGCGCAGACATCAAGGCAATGTCGGCGCTCGTTCGGCGGAGTGGTCTGTAAACGAGGTGGATGTCTTCTCCGCCACAAGACCATTGAGATTGTATTTGCCAACTTTGTATCCGAGGTCGCTGCGCGAGAGCCCAAGCTTGCGCGCGGCTTCGGCCTGAACCCCTCGTGCCAGCTCCAGTGCGCGCAGGATAAGCGACTTCTCCAGCCGCATCAACGTGTCGCGCAGATCCAGATCGACGGGCAACTGCGCGGCCAGCGCCTCGACCTGCCCATGAGGAGAAGACCACTCCCGCGGGACCGCGGAAGGCTGCAGAATAAAATCCTCGGGCGCGAGCTCAGTTCCCTTCCCCAGGATCAATGCGCGCTCCAGCAGATTGCGCAACTCACGCACATTTCCCGGAAAGCTGTAGTGCGAGAGCTTGTCGAGTGCCGCCTGGCTCAACTGTCGCGGCGGCACCTTCATCTCTTCGGCGATGCGCAAACATAGCGCCTGACACAATTCGCCAACATCTTCCGGGCGCTCCCGCAGCGGCGCCAGATGGATGGGGACGACAGCGAGCCGGTAATAGAGATCCTCGCGAAACAGTCCCTTCTGCACCCGCTCCTTCAGATCGCGATGCGTCGCGGCGAGCACGCGAACATCCACGCGGCGCGTTACCGTAGAGCCGACTCGCTGAATCTCTCCATCCGCCAGAACGCGCAGCAGCTTTGCCTGCGCGGCGGGTGACATCTCTGCCACCTCGTCGAGAAAGAGCGTGCCGTCGTGGGCGGCTTCAAACAGGCCTGCACGGGCCTTGTCTGCCCCTGTGTATGCGCCGCGTTCATGACCAAAGAGTTCGCTTTCCAGCAGCGTCTCCGTGACGGCGGCGCAGTTAATCGCGATAAACGGCCGCGGTGCGCGCAGACTGTTACGGTGAATGGCGCGCGCCACCAGTTCCTTCCCTGTGCCGGTTTCTCCGGTGATGAGCACCGTCGTATTGGTGGGCGCGACGCGGGCAATGAGTTCGCGCACGACGCGCACGCCGTCGCTGTGCCCGAGGATGTCGTCTGCCCCTTCCAGCTTGCGCACGGTCGTCTTGAGGACGGCGTTTTCGCGCAGCAGCGCGGTTCTCTCCGCCGCTCTGCGCACCGTCGCGCGCACCACATCGGGAACGAATGGTTTGCTGAGAAAATCAACCGCGCCCTGCCGCATGCTTTCCACTGCCAGCTCGACGGTTCCCACGGCGGTTAGAAAGATGACCGACGTGGTCGGGTCATCCTCCATCGACGCGCGCAGCACATCCAGCCCGCTGCCATCGGGCATCTTCTGGTCGGTCAGCACCACGTCAAAGTCGCTTTGGCGCAGGCAGACAATCGCCTCGGCAGCGCCTTGCGCCTGCGTGACCGCGTGTCCGTCGCGCCGCAGATTCACGTCGAGGATTCTCCTCATGCCTGCTTCGTCGTCGACTACCAGAACGTTTGCCATGCGAAGCCTCCATTCCCCGGTCTGTGCGCTATCGCGCCAACGTCATCGTAAACACCACTGCCCCATCTGCATTGGAACTGACCCAGAGGTTGCCGCCATGCGCCATGGCGACTCCTCGGGCGATCGCGAGACCAAGACCGGTGCCGCCCGCCTTGGTGGTAAAAAACGGCTCGAAGATGCGGGAGAGATTCTCTTCGGAAATCTTCGGGCCCGAGTTCTCGACATCAACCTGAATCTCTCCATCGTTCGCCCTGCTGCGCAGCTCGACCGTTCCGCCTGGCGGGGTCGCATCGATTGCGTTGAGAGAGAGGTTGAGCAGCGCCCCTTCCACCTGTGCAGCATCAATCTCAATGCTGCTGTCATCGACCGGTCCGCATGCGACGTCGATTGAATTGCCGGATGCGCGCACACGGGAGACTTCGACCACATGATGGAGAATGTCAGCCAGCGGAATCTGCGAACGCTGGGGCCGGGACGGGCGGGCATAGGTAAGGAAATCACCGGTCAGCTTTTCCAGCCGCCGCGCTTCCCTTGCAGCAATTGAAAACATCTCCTCGCGCTCGATGGTACTGCCCTCGGGATAGCTGGCAGTTGCAAGAGAGCTGACGATCATGGCGACGGGATTGCGAATCTCGTGGGCGATGCCGCTGGCAAAGCGTCCCACGGCTGCAAGCTTTTCCTGTTCGATGAGCGATGCGCGCGCACGTTCCAGTTCGGCCATCTTCTCGTACAGCCGAAGCTGCTTTTGATTGAGCTGGCTGACGAGGTACCAGACGAGCGGGCCGATGACGCAGTAGATCACTGCGATCATCCCGGCTTCGAGATACTCGGTCCGGCGGGCGGGCGGATGCAGCAGGAAGTAATGGATGTGCCACCAGAACATGATGCCGACCGAGGCGACGACAGACGCGAGGGTCTGGCCAAGGCCGCAATGGTAGGCGGACTGGAGGATTGGGATTGCGAGCAAAACGAAGTAAGGGGAGTCATCCCGATTGGTGAGAAAGGCGAGTGCGACGGCAAGCGCAAAGATCGCAACGGATGAGATGGTCGTCTCAATGCACGCTGCCCTTTCGGAGATGCCCTCGGATTTCCCCTGCAGCCAGAGCACTTCAAGGATCTTGGCGAGAAAGCCGAAGCTCAGGAGGAGGACAACCGAGGTCGAGGGCTCACCCAGCAAAGAGGCGAAGAGCGTGTGCAGGAGCAGGAGAACCGCAATGACGAAGAGCGCGAGCACGCAAAAGGCAAGCTGCTGCCTCCGGAATGCCTGGAATTCGATTCGCTCGATCGATGGAACAGTGCGCGTCATCGGCATCGTCATTCTGGATTGCTGACTCCATAGTATCCCCGGCTGAGGCGATTGGGACGGCCCGTGCCCTCAATCGGTGTGGCTCTCGACCGGTTCCCTGCTCTCATCGGCCGACGCTTCAGCCGGGCCGTTGCTGGCCGGCATAAGCGCATGCACCCCGAACTCGTGGACGAGACGGCCGCCTGCGTGCGCCGTGTTGACCAGATAGAGCACGCCAACGCTGTAGAAGACAAGATAGGCAAGCGGCAGGAGAGTAGTCGAAACACGCGTCTCCTGACGGCGGAGGATGCGCGGAAGAGCCGTCATACCCAGAAGGATGACAGAGAGAACGAAAAAGAGAATCCGCGTTTCCGACGCAAGCTGCTCATGTGCGCTCAGCACGGCATCGACGCCACCGCCCCGTTCAGCCAACTCACCGGCGGCCTCACCTGTAGCGGCCGCGACGAAGAGACTAACCGTTCCGAGCAGGAGAACGAGCAGCGCCGCCGAGCGCCACGGCCCGCCCCGCGCCGGAGGAAGCGCCGCGCCAATCAGCAGAAAGATGGGGCTCAGCAGAAGAAGGACGATTGGGAAGTGGATGATGAGCGGGTGAAGCGACTCCCAAGCCGGAATGGGCGGCAGATGCAACATAAGGGACCTCTTTGAGATCCTCAAAGGCGCCCACCCAACCAGATGTGCGCCCCGAGATCACGAGATTTTTTCGAACTTTTCTTTGGGCGTAAAGCAGGATGGGCATTTTGCAAAGCTCAGCTCCTGCGTGGTGAATCCGCACTTCGGACAGACGAAGAAGGTCTCTGCCTTGCTGCCTTTGAGAGTGTCGAGCTTGTCGAGGGCGGCTGAGTAGAGCCTGGCATGCTCTGCTTCCGCCGTCTTCGCAAAGTTGAGACTCTTGATGGCGGCAACGTTGTGATCCTTCTTCGCCTGACTTAGAAACTCGGGATACATGGTGTCGCGCTCGTAGGTCTCACCTTTGATTGCGGCTTCAAGATTCTCGCGGGTGGACTTGACGGACGGCGCTTCGATCTTCGCCTCGGGTGTTGCGCCGAGTTTCTTGATGACTTCAGCATGATTCGCAGCGTGAATCTCTTCGGCGCGCGCGGCCGCACGGAACAGGCTGGCAACCTTGCCGTACCCTTCACTGTCTGCCTTCGATGCAAAGGCCAGATACCGGGCATGGGCATTGCTTTCGCCGTTGTACGCGGCCTGCATGTTCTGCAGCGTCGTGGCGGCGCGTGCTCCGGCGGCGATGAGGAAAAGGCTGCATGCAACAAGCGCGACTCTGAGCTTGCTGCCGATGGGGGATCCAGCGTGATTCATGACGACTCCTTCTGTCTGTGTCCAGTCGTATCTCGGACAACACCAGAGACGTTGCACGTCCGATGCCACGGCAGACCCGCCCGGCAAGACTCAGGGCTTCGCGTTTCGACGATTTGACCTTGCATGCCCGGTGTCGCGTTCGAGGATTTTGACAATTGCGTCCAATGTTTTGGACGCGAGGGCGTCGAAGGTCTCTACTCTCGCCAGGCCGGTGGAACAGGGACTCGTCATGGCCCATTGGAGGAGCCACTTTTTGCGCCAAAGGCAAACGCCGCGGAGCCTGCAATTGCAACATGACAGGGCGACACGCAGATTGCACCAGCTGAGAGGCGCTTTTCCGTCGCATCGGAGTGCACGGACGGAGGCGGTCGCAACTCAGCGAATTGGCCCGGCACGTGCTTTAAGCCGGATGTCGCCACACCTGAAGCCTTCGGACCTTCACCTCTGTCGGGTGTTTGCGGGGGGCGAGCGGACGCAGCAGGTCGGGTAGGAGGATGCGGCTTCACTGAACGAGATAGGAGGAGTCTTCGATATGCAAGAGATTCAGAAACTGAGTTGTTCGAATGTGGTACCGGGCCTTGCCACACCGGCCTGGCAACTTCGTCTCTGGTGCGCCCCTGAAGTCATTCTGATGGTGACCAACTTCGCCGATGAGCAGACTCTCCTTCTGGAGGCGGTGAAGCAGGCGCGGCGCAGCACGGCAAAGATTCTTCTGGCATATGTTGCGCGCCCTGGAGGTGCAAGGAAGTTGGGCGCTCATGCAGCCCGTCCAGGCAGACCCCACTCCAATGCGCACGAGGCCCAGGTGATGCTGGAAAGAATGACGCGGCAGCTTCGCTGGGCCGGAATCCCGAGCGAACCGGTGCTGCTGCAGGGCCTTCCCGCCGAGGAGGTTCCGCAACTGGTGCAGCTGAGAGGCGTGAATCGTGTGATTGTGACCACGCAGGCAGACCCGCGGGCGAACGGGATTGGAGGCCGCGCCATAGCCGAACAGATTCTGCCGCGTGTCACCGTGCCAGTTTGCATCGTTGGAAGAAGAGGTTCAGCGTCCACTCCATTTGAGACGTCGCAGGGGAAAGTCATGCTGGCACTCCATGCGCGGATGCAGTGCGATCTGCTGCTGGAGTTTGCCTGCCGGTTTGCGAGGGAGCAGCGCGGGGCGCTCACTGTGCTGTACAAGGCAGAACATTCTGCAGCAGGGACGGATGAGCGAACCGCGGCCGGCAGCCTGTCCACGAAACGGGATCCTCTCTGGCAACTGAGAAATGCACAGGCGAATTTTCCATTCGCGGTGGAGATTGTTGAAGGCGACCTTGTGACGCGCGTGCTGGAACATGCCGGGGAGAAGCGACAGGATTTCATCCTGATGGGCACAGACTCGACCGATTGGGCTGAACAGACGGATGAGATGAGTGATGCGGTCCGTCTGGCCCATGCCTCGCCGTGTCCGCTGATGATTCTTGGGAGGGCCGCGGGAAAGCCAGCCCATGCGAAGGCTCCGGCGGCTGTGTTGAGTCCAGAGGGCACGGAAGCCAGCATCTCGATTGGGAGGGACTTCAACAGTTCGGATCTCGGAACGATGCTGCGCTCGGCTCCCAGGGAACATTCCCTTATTCCGGGAGGATCGGGGCTGTATGAAGCTTGAGGGATGCGGCGCAACTCGATGGCTTCGGGCGAGGGAGAGAATTCCGCTCGAAGTGGTGGTGCGTGCTCGCATGGAATTGGAAGTGCGTGCATGATGTGAGCACTGGATCCTGCGCCCGCCGGAGAGGAGGTGGGACGTGAAGCCAATTCGAATACAACGCTCGACCGTAGTACACGCCGCGCTCCTGTTGTCGCTTACGCTCATCTGGCCTTGGCACGCCTTGGCGCAAACGGAGGAATCCGCAACCCGCAGCACGGCGCAGACCGGCAGGGGCGTGCAGGGTCCTGCCTACTACCAGCTTGAAGAGACCTCTCCTGCGGTTGAAGTCGGCGTGCTGGTGACGGACGAAGACGGGAATGTAGTCACAGGGCTGCGCGCTGGCAACTTTCGCGTTCTGGACAATGGAACGCCGCGCACAATGGATGCCTTCAGCCCGTCGAGTGCGCCCATCACCATCACAATCCTGATGGAATACAGCGCGGCGTCCTATGGCTACTTCGCAGGCAAGGCCGGCAGTTGGGCAAGTGGCTTTCTGGAGCATCTGGAGCCCAAAGACTATGTTGCGCTGATGACTTACGACATGCGATCCAAAGTGCAGGTGGACTTCACGCACCGGCGGTTCGAAGTGCGCGACGCCATACAGACTTTGGGACCTCCGCAGTTCAGCGAGGCAAACCTCTTTGATGGGCTGGTTGAAGCCCTCGACAAGCTCGCTGCTGTGAAGGGCCGCAAATCCATCCTGCTGCTTTCGACAGGGATGAACAGCTTCAGCGAGGCGACGCTGGACGAGGTTCGCGAGCGGCTCATGAGCAGCGACACAGTTCTCTTCTGCATTGGATTGGCGGAGGGAGAATACGTTCGCAGCGGCGGCTCCGATATCGAGTACATCAAAGGCAAGGCGTGGCTTTCGGAGTTCGCAAAGCAGACCGGAGGGATTGCGCTGTTTCCCCGCTTCGACGCGGAGCTGCCCTCCATCTTTCGGAGCGTCGTCGGCTTTCTGCGCAATGAATTCACGCTGACCTTGCGGCTGCCAAAGGAATACAGAGATGGCAAGTACCACCGGCTGAAGGTTGAGGTGATTGGATCGGACGGCAAACCCTTCACGGTGACCAATGCGAAGGGACGCAAACGGAAGGTGGAGGTCTTTGCGCGCGAAGGCTACATGGCGCCGATGGACCGGTCGCAGTCGCCGTGAGCGATAAAGGATACACCGAAACACACGGGCTCACGGGGAAAGGAGGATGGTATGAATGACATGGTGCGAAAGACGACTGCAGCGGCCTTGAGCCTTCTGCTTGTGAATCTGCCCGGCTCACCGCTTGCGGCACAGGCGCAGATACCGGAGGCAGCCACAGAGAAAGCTCCGACCCTGCACGAGTACCTGCAAAAGTCCTATGTGGATCTGTTCAACGTCGCTCCGTCGCTGAGCTTTGGCAGCGCCGATGTAACGCAGGAGCGACAGGCACTGGAGCGCGGGGAGAAGGATTGCCGGGATCGGTTCAAGGAGCACTCGAAGAGCTATGGCAAGCAACTGGATGCGGCGCGCGGAGAGCTGAAGAAGAGCGCCAAGAGCCTGACAGACGACCAGCGCCACGTTCTCCATTGCCGGATTCAGAACCTGGAACTTCTCAAGAGCGAGTCGGACATTCTGACCGGTCAGGCGATTCCCAACGCATATGACAACCTGAATGCAAAGCTCGACCTGCTGCTGCAATGGCCTGCGCAGGAAAAGCTGGCGAGGGCAGACCTGCAGAGTGAAGCCTATCTGCAGCGCCGCTGGTCAGATGTAAAGGATATCGGCTTCCGGGAGATTGCATCCGGGCAGCGCGATGACATCAAGCGCGGCCAGGAAGCGGTGGATGAGCTGAAACAGGCGGGCATGCTGCCGCCAGAGGTGGAGAACAAAGCCATCCAGCAATATGTGAAGGGCATTGCGGACCGGGTAGCGCAACACTCCGATTTGAAGATTCCGCTGCACGTAACAGTTCTTCAGTCGCGCGAGATCAATGCGTTTGCCCTGCCGGGCGGCTACCTCTACATCGAGCGCGGACTTCTGGAAGCGGCGGAGGATGAAGCGCAGCTTGCCGGAGTCATCGCGCACGAGATTGCCCATGACACGGCGCGGCACAGCGCGAAGCTAATGAAGCGCGCCACGATCGCTGGCATCTTCTATCAGGCGGCGCAGGTGGCGGCCATTCTTCTGACTGGTGGAGTGGCAGGCATCGGGCTCTACTATGCCCTGCAGTATGGCTACTACGGTCTGGGGCTGGTACTGAACCTGAAGCTGCTGGGCATCACTCGCGACTACGAACTGGAAGCCGATCAGCTTGGAATTCAATATGCATGGAACGCGGGCTATGACACCACAGGCTTCACGCGCTTCTTTGACAAGATGGCGACCAAGGAAGGCTATGTGAACGGCGTGAGCTGGTTCCGCACGCACCCGCCGTTCTACCAGAGAATGGTGGACGCGCAGCGCGAGATGATGTTCCTGCCCGAGCACGGGATGGAGAGGGTTCAGACTTCGGAGTTCGAAGCGATGAAGAAAGAGCTAGCGCCAATTGCAGCTGAGGCGGAGAAGGAAGAGGTAGGTAAGCCGAGCCTCCTGATGACGAAGGAAGAGGGATGCACGCCGCCCAAGAAGCTGGAGTACAAGCCGGGACAGCCGATTGAAGCGATCTGCCTGGCGCCGATGCGGGAGGTCACGGGTGAACCGCAGCAGTAGGCTGCATGATCATCAAGAAAAAAGCGCCACTGCCTGTATACCCAACCACTGACGCTGGTGGGGGATACAGGCAATGGCACAAGGTGGTTCAATCATCAGGTGCAAGAGGAGCTACCTGAAACTACTCAGAGGGAGAAGCTGAGCTGGACATCTCCAGCTTCTGCTCAAGATCATCGGCGGTGGATCTCGCTTCTCCGTACGAGACAAAGTCTGCGATCGCATCCCGAGCCCTGGTCATGACGTCGAGGTTAGCGTCCACATAGTCTCTGTACGGCTGCATCTGGACCTGCGACTGATTGTTATTGAGGTGATCGATGGTGGCGTTCAGATGATTGGCCATCTCCCGGAGCAGCGGATCAATCCGGTCGATTGCTTCCTGCTGCCAAGGCGAACCTTCAGCTTTGAGGCCCTGCAGTTTGTTGAAGTCGCTCATCAGGTCGTTGGCATGCTCTTTCATTCTCTGCAAGTGCCTTGCATGAGACTGCCAGGACATCTGCGAACGGGTGTACGAGTCGAGGGTGGCAGCATCATCCTGCACAACGGCTGCATGGGACCGTGCCTCATGCAGAGCATCGGAGATCGCGACCGAGTCTTTGGTCTGCGAGATTCCGAGCATCGGGATTGCGAAGAGGCAAGCGGCGAGTGTAGCTCGACGGATTGCCTGAACCATTCTGATGGGTTTCATATTCCATTCCTCCTGTAGGCTGCGTGGATCATGATGGGACGTTGGGCCGAACAGCGCGGGTGTGCCCATGAGCGAAATTCCGGACGACACGACACTGCGCAGCCGCAAGCATGCATCATTCGAGATTCCGGCAATGATTTGCGAGCCGACGAGTTGTATCTGACCGGCCATAGACGCCCCGCTCGCCTCTTTCTGCTGCACGACCCTTGCCACACCGTGTACAAGGGAAAGCTTCTGAAACGGATCTGCTGCGATGGATTTGTGCAAAGTGTCGCAACATTTTGACGTGCGTGTCGGAATCGGCTGACAACGCATAAGAGGCTCGGCTTATGCGTGACGCTTTTCAGGCAAACGCGAGGCCCACTGCATCGATCCCTCCGCCGAAGCTACGCGATTCTGGCGGAACGGACAGGGCCCGTCGCGCTGCGCACGGAGGGCATATGCGTCGCAGGCGGCTTTCCTGGAGCTTCCTGTGAGCCGGCGAGAGCGAACGCTGGCTCGAGCCGCACCCCGTCTCGGGTCCACACCCGAATCCGATACAGGCGCGAGCAGTCTTCGCAAAGCCAGAAGTAACGGCTTGGAGCGGAGAGAACCGGAAAGCCCCACTCGCTCCGTTCCACTCTGGCCTCCGGCGGAAGGTCGAGTTCGAGGAGTTTCATGGTCCCGCCTGATGCATCCAGCATCGCTTCATTGCATTTGGGATTTGCACAGCGCATTCGACGCTCCAATTGACAGATGGCTTTCTGAGCGATTCTCGCGAAGTTCACATTCCGCAGTTGGCTGGCCGATTCTCTATCGAACACCGCGGCGGGAGTGGCAAGCCGGGCGGCACTCCACATCTCGATCAACCAGGGATGGAGACACCAGTGCGGAGTGCTGCGCCGATCTATCAGCACGCGATGGGCCAGCGCGAGCGTTCTGCACACGCTGAATTATCAGGACCTAAATCAAAATAGGCGAACCATATTGCAGCGGGGTCAAAGGAATTTGACAGCTTGTCCAAGAATTTGTGCGAGTAGCCAATGACTGCTGGGGAAGGGTGAGCGGCGTCAGGAGAGAGGAGCGTGAACCGCCGCACTCACGAGTGTGGCAAGTGTTGGACGTCGCGTACAAGGCCTTGAACGGCGGATGCATCCGGGCGCTACCGCGTTACGAGAAGATGCTGAGCGCACATAGGATTCGTCTCCACGCTGAATGGAAGCAGAAATGCATCGGATGACAAAGTGAGATGAAATGTGCCGAAGCAACTGCGGCCAATGGCCTGCCCCAAAATGCATTTTGCGGGACGTATGGAGGCCTGATTGAGCGACTCAGATCAGCATATTGGCACCATCAGAAAGGAGTACTACATGAGATTCATGAACTCATACCTGACTCTGACGCACCTGCGAACAAGCCTGAAGGCCGCAGTGTGGACGGCAGCGGTTCTGACGTTGGGGCTGGCGGGTTGTGGTGGTGATGGATCGAGCACACCGACGAGCCCTGCGGCCACCACTGCCGTGCAGGTGAACATGGGAGACGCACCAGCCGACTGGCTGCTCTCCTTCTCAATGAATGTCTCCTCGATGTCGTTGAAGGCGAGCGGTGGACAACTCGTCGCAGTGGCCAACAGCGCCACGCCGATGGAGATGATTCACAGGCTCGGCACGATGGAGCCCGTCGCGCTGATTGCAGCGCCGAGAGGCACGTACACAGAAGCTCAACTGACGATTGCATCCTGCACTTTTTCCTACATCGATCCAGAAACCAAAACGCTGCAGCAACGGACCATCAATGGGCCGATCCATGCATCGGTTCCTCTTGGCTCGAATGTCAACGTGGGGACCACGCCGCTGGCATTGAACTTTGACCTTGACCTGCAGCACTCGCTCTCGGGCGATACCGCAACTGCATTTCAGTTCACGCCGAAGTTTCACATTGCAACGGGCGCGCTGAGCGGCAGCAACGGCAACAGAGTGAACGCCAGGTACGGTGGAATGTACCAACTGATGGGCGTAGTCACAGGCGCCTCGTCGAATTCCTTCAGCATGCTGGGAGTGCAGACGGCCCACATGTTCACGTTCAGCGTGAACGCCGCAACGCAGTTCCGTGGACGCGTGACCCAGATGTCGCAGCTTGGCTCAGGGATGGGCGTTCTGGTGACGGCGGTGCTGCAGTCTGACGGGACCTACCTCGCCAAGCAGGTGCGGGCGATGATGGGCGCCGCAGGAGCGATGGGCGGCGGCATTATCACCGCAGTGGATGCAGTTCCTGCAACGCAACTGACCATCGTGATGCAGAACGGAGCGGGGGCGAGCATCAACACGGACTACCTCTCGAAGACTCTGCTGGTGAAACTGCTGGAGACAACCAACTATGAGGTGGACACGGATCGGGTGAGCCTGAGCGGTCTGGACTTTGACACCACCTTCAATGCGAGCAACATCCATGTTGGACAGAGCATTCTGCCTCTGAGCGATACGGCGATTACGGCGATCGCGTCCTGCGATCCTGCGTGCGGCGAGCTGACTGCTTCCACGGTGAGGCTGCGCGAGCAGGGATCGAGGGGCACGGCAACCGTGGACATCAACCCCGGCGTAGTCACCTCGTTCACGCTGACGCTGCCTGCCGATTGCGCGTTCACGAAATTGACGAGCGCAACGACGATCACGGTGTATCAGCAGCCAGGGACGAATGTGGAAGACAGTACCACGATCAAGGCAGGAACGACTCTGCGCGTGCATGGACTGCTCTTCTACAGCGGCGGAGAGTGGAGGCTCGTTGCATCCACAATTGCGTCGGCAACATAAGCTTGACTACCGGCGACGCAGTGAATGCCGGTCAAGTTAGACCATAGAGCAGCATTACAACTATAGATATAGAAAGACCTGCGAACCGAGCGGACCCTCCCTCAGCAAGTCAGGGAGGGCCTGCCCGGCCGCGGGCTTGCTTTGCCCGAATGCGCAACGAGACGTAGGGCGTTGAAGGAAAGCGCATGATGCGGAAATAGGAAATTAGAGAGCGAGGACTTGCTGCCACAGTTCTGGATCCACGGGAATGCCGAGGGCGAGATTCTCTGCTCGGATCTGCAGGGTTCTCTCTCCAGGATAGCGGATTGGCGCTTCTGGCTGCGCAGCCGGGGAGCGATGGAGCGAAGCGACAATCTCATCGACGATGTGCTCGGATTGACCTGCAGGCCCAAGCGAAGCGGGGTGAATGGCGAAAAAGACCTGGGAGGTTCCGGCTTCCTGCAGAGGGTCACTGCCGAGCTGATGGGTCGCAATGCCAAGCGAGGTCATCGCGGCGATCATATCGAGGACAGTGGAGAGGCCAGCGCCTTTCCAATAGCCGATGGGAAGGGCGCGGTTGGAGGCGAGGATGGCCGCGGGGTCGCGCGTGAGCTCGCCTGCTGCGTTGAAGCCGCCATCGACTGGAAGCATTTGCCCTCGCCTGCTGTAACTCTCAAGAGCGCCGTAAGAGAACTGCGACATGGCCATATCCAATACGACGTGACCAGCCGCGCGGGGCACAGCGATGACCAGAGGATTGTTGCCGAGGCAAGGCTCAACGCCGCCCCACGCGGGCACGTTGGGCAGGGTGTTCGTCCAGCAGATGCCAATCATGCCTGCGTCAGCGGCCTGCCAGCCATAGGTGCCGCCGCGCATCCAGTGGTTGGTGTCGGCGAGCGTGACGAAGCCGATGCCGTGCTCGCCAGCCAAGGCGATGGCGCGGTCCATCGAGGTCCATGCGTTCAGATTGCCGGGGCCACGGTTGCCCTGCCAGCGCTCGACGGCGCCGAAGCGCGCAGCGAGAGTGGGCGATGCATCCACGTGGACATTACCGTTGTGAATCATGGCGACGAAGCGCGGGAAGCGCGCCACGCCGTGGGAGTAAACGCCGTCGCAAGTGGTCTCAGCAAAGAGCCGCGCACAGTGCTGCGCGCGCGCCTCAGCAAAGCCGAGGCGGATGAGAATGGCGGCGAGGGTGGAATGAACTTCAGAGAGCGGGATGCGCTGCATAGGCTGGCGGATAGCGGCTATTCCTTGAGAGTGACAGTGATGCGGCGCGCGTCGCCGCCGTCGGATGCGATGACGATTTCACCGGAGGCTTTTTTGCGGATGCTCTTGAACTTTTCGCCCCACTCAACGAGCACGAGCGCATCCGGCGTGAGAAGGTCGTCGAGGCCGAGCGACTCTAACTGGCGCTCGCCTTCCAGGCGGTAGACGTCGAGATGAAACAACTTGACGGGGTTGCCGTCGAGAGAGCCGTCGTACTCGTGAATGAGAGTGAAGGTGGGACTGGTGACTTCGTCGGGATCGGCTGCATCGAGGGCGAGCGCGATGCCTTTGACGAGGGTGGTTTTGCCGGTGCCGAGATCGCCGCGCAGGATGAGTAATTGAGGGGGCGCGAGCAGACGGGCCAGCTTGCGACCGAGTTCGATCGTCTCCTCACCGCTGGCTGTCCGGAACTGGTGGATGCGACTCTGGGTCGCAGGAGCTGCGTTGCTCATTTCTCGTCCTCGTGCGGCGAAGCGTCTGGGAGCGATTCCGGCGGAAGCCCCTGTAACCAAACATAACCGTTTCTGTCGTGCAGGGGAAATTGAAATGCGCGTGCGAGGGTGCGGAAGGAATCGGTAGCGAGGAGCGTGTGCTCGTCGGCCTTGCGCACGGCGAGATCGGCGGCGAGGCCGTGGAGATGGACGGCGGCTTCGACGGCGCGGGCAGGCTCCTCGGGGTGCTGCGCGAGGAGAGAGGCGATGATGCCGGCGAGGACGTCGCCGCTTCCGCCTTTGGCCATGCCGGGATTGCCGGTGGTGCTGACGGCGACGCGGCCGTCGGGATGCGCGATGAGCGTGCGCGAGCCTTTGAGCACAACCGTGACGCCGTGGCGCTTCGCGAAGTCGCGTGCGAGGGTGAGGCGGTTGGACTGGACTTCGGCGGTGGTGAGGCCGGCGAGGCGGGCCATTTCACCGGGGTGCGGCGTGAGGACAAGCGTGCGGCCGAGCGCGAGCTTGGTGAGAAGGACGGGCTTGCGGGCGAGGATGTTGAGCGCGTCGGCATCGAGGACGGCGGGCATTTTGGTGGCAGAGAGAAGGCCGGTGACGAACTTGATGGCGTCGGGCGATTGGCCGAGGCCGGGACCGAGGACGAGGACGGATTTGCCTGCGGTGAGGGTTTCAATTTGCTTGGGGCGGGCGGCTTCTGCCGAGACGGAGCCGGCTTCTGTGGCGGTGAGAGGCCAGGTCATGAGCTCGGGCGCGACGGCGGCGACGCTGGGCAGGATGGGCGCGGGGACGGCGGCGGTGACGAGGCCAGCGCCAGTGCGCAGCGCGGCGAGGGCGGCCATGGCGGGCGCGCCGGATTTTCCGAGCGATCCGCCGACGACGAGGACGTGGCCGAAGTGGCCTTTGTTGGCGGCGGCGGGGCGGGGCTGCTGCGCGAGTGCGAGGGATGCGCCGGCCCAGGTGAGGTTGAGCGACGACGTGATGGCCTCGGGCGGTGAGCCGATGGGTGCGACGACGATGGGCTGATGCCAGCGGCGTGTGAGCTGTCCGAAGACGTGCGCGGGCTTGGGCGCGGTGAAGGTGAGGACGGCGTCGGCGGGAAAGACGGGAGCGGCGATGGCGTCGGCGGTTTCGTCGGCGGGCCAGCCGGAAGGCAGATCGACGGCGAGGATAGGTGCGGCGCTGGCGCGGACCCACTCAAGCGCGGCGAGGGCGAGGCCGCGCAGAGGCGGCTGGAAGCCGGTGCCGACGACGGCGTCGAGGATGAGGTCGGCGGCGAGGGCGGCGTTGTGCTGCTGGAGTTCGGCGGCGGTGGTAACGATGTGGATAAGGCCGTGCGCGGGGCTGGCGAGCTCGCGCCAGGCTTCGGCGGCGTCGGGCGTCATCTTCTCGGGCGGGCCGAGGAGAAGTGTGGTGACGTCAAGGCCTGCGGAGGCCAACATGCGCGCGGCCATGAGGCCATCGCCGCCGTTGTTGCCACGGCCGCCGAGGACGGTGATGCGGCGCGCGTGCGGAAACTGCCGACGCGCGAAGGTGGCGACGGCTGCGGCGGCGGTGCGCATGAGTTTGAGCGATGGGACACCGTAGCGCTCGGAGGTGACGCGGTCGCAAAGCTGCATCTCAGCGGCGGAGAGGACTCGCATGGCAACCATCGTAGCTGAAGGCGCGGCGGGGCGGCT
>JBBIVH010000017.1:13145-25686 GCA_037439805.1 Acidobacteriaceae bacterium | reverse complement strand
CGTGGCTGGCGATGAATGTAACGCTGCTGGCATGGCATGTGCCCGGCGCCTACGACGCCGCTCTTGAAAACGAGACGGTTCACGACATCGAGCACCTCTGCTTTCTGGCTGGAGCGATGCTCTTCTGGTGGTGCATCATCCAGCCTTGGCCTTCGGCGCGCCAGCGCTATCGCTGGGGGATGCTGCTCTATCTGCTCACGGCAGATTTTGTGAACACGGGTCTGTCGGCATTTCTCGCGTTCTGCAACCGGCCAGTGTATGCCTACTATGTAGAGCATCCGAATCCCTTCCAGATTCAGCCGCTGCCGGACCAGGTGCTGGGCGCAGCCGTGATGTGGGTGCTGGGTTCCCTTGCCTACCTCATTCCGGCGGGCATCCTGACAATGGGACTGCTGCAGCCTGCGCGACGGCCGCGCGCTTTGCACCACGCCTGAGGTGCTGCTGGCTTCGAGTCCATCCGTACCCATATCCGGATCCGGCTAGAAATTTTTCTTGCCAAGGCTAACTAATCCTTTAGTTGTGGGTCTATAAGGTTGCATGGCCGGATATGGCTCAAAGAAACGTTTTGGAATCAGAGGATTTGCATGCCGCCCAAAAAATCCAACACACTGACCGAGGCCGAGCTGAGGCTGATGAAGATTCTGTGGCGGCGTGGTGAGTCCTCCGTTAACGACCTGGTGGTTGCGATGCCAGCGGGTGAGGAACTGGCCTACAACTCCGTGCTGACGACGATCCGGATTCTGGAGCAGAAAGGCTACGTTGAGCACCGGCAGGAGGGCCGCGCGTTTGTCTACAAGCCCTGCGTCGCCGAAGCGGAGGCGAGCCGTTCGGAAATTCGCCATGTGCTGGGCCGATTCTTTGGCAACTCGCGTGAGCAGTTGCTGTTGTCGCTCCTGGGCGACGAGGAGATTTCGCAGGAAGAACTGCAGCGGCTGAAACAAGCGATTGAGAGTGCGGAGCCTGACGCAGAGGATCGTGCGAGCAACGAGGTGCCTCGATGAGCGCAGCGGCTGTGGCAACGGCGCTTGGGCACGCTGCAGCGCCTGTGGCGGTGACGGCAGCGTGGCAGGGATTGGCCCTCGCGACGGCTTTGACCGCGACTCTGAAGCTGGTTCGCCGCACCTCGGCTGCGCAGCGGTTTGCCGCATGGGCAGCAGGATTCGCCGCGGTTGCTGCTCTGCCCCTGATGCCATTGTTTGGGCACGCCGTTGTGACACAGGAAGCGGTTGCGACGACGGCACTCACTGCGCACCGGCCATGGTTGGAGCTTGCGCCCGTATGGAGCGCAGGCATTGCGCTGGTGTGGGTGGCCGCTTCCCTGCTGCGCGCCGTGGACCTTGGCGTTCATGTCGTTCGGTTGCGCAGGATGTGGAAGAACGCCGTCCCGATCGACCTGCCGCTTGCCGTGGATGGAACGGAGGCTGAACTGCACAATGCGCGAAAGGTGCAGATCTGCGCGAGCACGGAACTGGACCGGCCGGGAGTGATTGGATTTTTCGCGCCGCGGATTCTTCTGCCTGCGTGGCTGCTGGAGCGGCTGACCCCAGGCGAACTGGAACAGGTGGTCTTGCACGAGGCCGAGCATCTGCGGCGCGGCGACGACTGGACGAACCTTCTGCAGAAGATTGGCCTGGTTCTGTTTCCGCTGAATCCGGGGCTGTGGTGGATCGAGCACCGCTTGTGCCGGGAGCGCGAGATGGCCTGCGATGAGGGCGTTGTGAAGCGGACGCGCGCACCGCGCGCCTACGCCGCCTGCCTGACAAGCCTTGCAGAACGGGGGCTGCAGCGCCGGACCGAGGCTCTGACGCTGGGCGCATGGCAGCGGCGGCCGGAGCTGGCGGATCGCGTCCACCGCATCCTCGCGCGCGGTCAGAAGATGAGTCCTGTCGCAACGGGCGGCTTTCTGGCCGTGGTGTTCTGCAGCCTCATGGTAGGCTCCGCGGAATTGGCGCGCTGTCCGCAGTTGGTCGCGTTTGACGCAGTGCGGACGTCCAGCCCGATGGCGGAATGGAAGCCCGTAGCGACTCAACAGCCTTTGATGCTGAACGCAACTCTGCGCACGCCGACGCTCTCGTCCGCGAGGACCCACCGCACGCACGCTTCCTCCGCCGTAGCGACGATGCGTGCGCCCGAGGCGATGGCGATGCAGACCCGCGCGACACATGCCATGCAGGAGCCACGTGCTGTGGCCACGCGCGCAGTGATGCCGTCTGCTGCAGGAGCGGGGTCGAACCTGGCGGGTCAGGCGCAGTTCGTGGTGGTTGCTGCGTGGGAGCAGGTGGAGATTGTGGAACCCGCGCCGCATGTCTGGGCGGACTATGACGCGACTGATCCACAAAGCGACGCCGCTGCTTCGCCCGCATTCGAGCACTTCACTGTGACGCGGCTGATCTTCCGCATTGTTCCCAAGGTTGCCACGCCAGCAGCACAGCCTGCTGTGCATGACGGCTGGCTCACGCTCCAACTTTAACCATTTCAACCGCACCCAATGGAGGGGTCGATATGACTGTATCAACTAATTCATTAGTGACACCTGCCCGGCGAATTGCTGTTCCCGCAGGAACGGCAGCGGCGGCACTGCTCTGCCTGACATTCTTTGCAGGCCATCGAACGGCGGAGGCTGCGAGCAGCGCGGCTGCAGCGCCGCTGGACGACAGCCGGGTTTCGTCGCTGGTTGCGCTCGATGACGCTGTGGAAGCGGTGGCCTCGCGGGTGACGCCGGCGGTGGTGAGTGTCTCCGTCACCGCAAAGGTGAACCCGAATGGGCCGGGCGACGACGGGATGCCGGCTCAGGGTCAGATTCCACCGGGTCTGCAGCAGTACTTCTTCGGCTTTGGCTCGCCGTCTCAGGGCCAGGGCATGCCGCAGCAGCCGCAGGTGGAGCACGGGGTGGGCAGCGGCGTCATCGTATCACCCGATGGCTACATTGTGACCAACGATCACGTGGTGAACGACGCGACGCAGATCCGTGTGTCGATGCATGACCGGCGTGTCTTTCCTGCGCGGCTGATCGGAGTGGACAAGCTGAATGATCTGGCAGTGATCAAGATCGATGCGAAGGATCTGCCGAGCATTCCGTGGGGCGACTCCAACGCGCTGCGCCCCGGGCAGAGCGTTCTGGCCTTTGGCAGCCCGTTCGGCTACTTCCAGTTCTCTGTGACGCGGGGCATCATCAGCGCGCTGAATCGGCCCAATCCGTACACGGACGATCCGCGGAAGCCGGGGGACTTCATCCAGACCGATGCTGCGATCAATCCCGGCAACTCCGGCGGCCCACTGGTGGATGCGCATGGAGAGGTGATTGGCATCAACACGTTCATCATCACCAACAGCGGCTCGTTTGCCGGCGCTGGCTTCGCGATCCCATCTGAGATTGCGCGCGCCTCGGCCGAACAAATAATCAAGACTGGCGCGGTGCACCATGGCTATCTGGGCATCAGCATGAACGATGTGACGCCGGACAACGCCAGCTTCTTCAATCTTCCGGATGCGAGCGGCGCTATCGTCAGCCAGGTAACGCCCGACTCGCCCGCAAGCCGCGCCGGCCTGAAGACCGGCGACGTGTTGCGTTCGCTGAACGGCAAGCAGATGGTGAACGGCAGCGCGCTGCAGGTGGCCGTTTCGCAGATTGCGCCCGGCAACGCGATCCAACTTGGCATCCTGCGGAACGGCAAGCCGGAGACGGTGAATGTGCAGGTAGGCGAGTACCACGCGAAGACGGAACTCGCGGACAACGCGGGCCCGGCCACGGATCATCGCGCACGGCTGGGACTCGCGGTTGCGGACCTGACGCCGGATATACGTCAGCAGTTGAACATTCCCGAGCACGTGCATGGGGCAGCGATTGAAAAGGTGAAGCCGGCCAGCCCCGCGGACGATGCAGGACTGGCGCCGGGGGATGTGATTCTGGAGGTGGACCGCAAGCCAGTGGAAAGCGCCGACAGCTTTGCGAATGAGGTGCACGCCCTGCCTGAAGGCAAGGACATTCTGCTGCTGGTGTGGTCGCACGGCGGCGCGAGCTATCGCGTGGTGCATCCAGCGCAGAACAGCGAAAACGGCATGTAACTCATCCTGGCGGGGAGGCGGAAGAAGCCGCCTCTCTCGCGAATCAGAGTCCAGGCGCGCCGAAGGTCACAGGGGACGATCACTTGTCTCTTCCGCGACCTGCGGCGCGCTCTCGTCTGCGCTGAAGACGATTGCGCTAAACGCGAAGATGTCGGTTTCTTCGCTCGTCCAGGAATCGTGGGGCAAGCCGGCTTTGATGCAGGTCTGCTCAAGGAAGCGAAAGCAATCCCAGCCGTGTTCCGTTGCAACCTGAGGAAGGAGCAGGCCCTCACGATTGCCGTTGCGAATCACCACTCCATCGTGGCCTATGTGAATCTCGCGCACATTCTGGATGCGGCGCAGCGGAGAGAGCACCGATATTTCATACTGCAGGTCAGGCAACTCCTCTTCTGCGATCGGATGGAAGCGAGGATCATGTGTTGCTGCGAGGGCGGCAGTCTCCCACACGGTGAGGTAAAGCGGCGCGGCGGCAGATGTGTAACCGATGCAGCCGCGCAAATTCCCGTTGGACCGCAACGTGACAAAGGCTCCGCGTTCATGACGCAAGGCGTCCGAGGCCGGCTTCTCCGGCTTGAAGCTACGCTCTCCGCGCACGGTGACCTCGACCGAACGGCGAGCGATGGAGAGCAGCTCGTCCTTTTCCTCGCGGCTCAACTGGAATGCCTGGTGAACCGGCGCAGCATCTCCGCTCCGTACAAATGCGACTGCGCTGTAACCAACGACACGCGACTGATCTCCCGTGACGTGACCGGAGTGAGCGTACTTGAGAACCTGAGCGATGTTGGCCCCGAGGTGTTCCGATGCAATCATGGCGGCAAGGATGGGCCCGCCGCCGCACGCTTCCCACCGCTGTGATGCAAAGTTCTGCGCCATGGTGAAGTAGTCCCACGACTCAAGGGCGTGGAGTGTCCTGCGATCCATGGCTTCGGCGCTTTCCGCGGTGAAATAGTGCGAGAGGTCGGAGCTTGCGGCGATGAGCGTGTCGCCGCGTTGCGATGCAGATTCGTGCTCAGCCGTGATCAGTGTTGCGAGAGCACTGCCGAGGCCGCGGCTGGCCTCGTAGGATTGATTGCCCATCACGACGGGCACAAGACGAAACGCGCCGAGAACGTGCTGCAGCCACGGAAGCTGGACTTCAATCGCATGCTCGCTTCCCTGCTCCGACGGATCATGACCGCGATGCGAGAAGCGGGAGACGGCGTCGGATTCCGTGAGGCGAAGCGCGAATTCCTTATCGACGGGGATGGAGCCGAGCGGCGTTTCATAGGCATCTCCGTCGTAGACCGATGTGAAGTTGAACGCTTCGAAGTGAGACGGCGCAATGACCACGACACGCGAGACGTTGCGGCCTTGCACTGCTGCGTAAGCAGAAGCCGCGACAGAGCCGGAGTAGATATAGCCTGCATGGGGAGCGACGAGTGCGAGTACATCTCCCTGATGCGGGCGGGAATCAACTTCCGCCAGCATCACCTCGATCATCCCTCGAAGGCGGGCAGGGTCCGACGGATAGAAACTGCCGGCAACGGCGGGAGTGTGCACGTGGGGCGCAATGGCTGTGTGGTCTTGCGCCAGTGCCGCATGACGCCCGAGGCCGAATCTTGATGCAGGCATCTTCCGGCTCCTTTCTCGCCGCCGCCGATGCCGGTGCGGCAGCGCCCCAGCATGTTCAGGTGTTCCAGACGCCGGGAATGGCCAGCCTGCAGTAGGGGCAGGCGCCGTCGCATATCAGCATCTGGCGAATGTTGTAGCCACTGCGATGGACAAGCAAGCGACTGCAATGCGGGCAGTAGGTGCTTTCCGCAGGATGCTCTGGGACATTGCCGATATAGACATACTGAAGCCCTTCTGCCTGAGCGATGCGGCGGGCCCGCTCCAGTGATGTAACGGAGGTTGTGGGGAGATCCAGCATCTTGTAGTCGGGATGGAATTGCGAGAAATGGAGCGGCACATTGACGCCGAGATGGGCTTTGATCCATCGCGCGAGCGCGGTGAGTTCTTCGTCGCCGTCGTTTCGTGCGGGAACAAGCAGATAGACGATCTCTGTCCACTTGCCAAGCTTGACCAGCGCAACCAGGGTTTCGAGTACGGGCTTGAGTTCGCCAACTACGACCTTGCGGTAATAAGAATCGGAGAAGGCCTTGAGATCAATCTTGACGGCGTCCATGCGGCCGTAGACCGATTCCAGCGCGTCCTTGTGGATATATCCGTTGGAGACTTCAATGGTACGCAAGCCTTGCTCGTGGGCGCGGTCCGCAGTGTCCATCACGAATTCGCTGCAAACGATCGGCTCTGTATACGTGAAGGCGATGGTTGGGCAGTTGTATTGCCGGGCCAGTTCAACGACGCGTGCGGGCGGCATGGATTCGCCGGGAGCATCTTCAGGGCTGGCCTGAGAGAGCTCCCAGTTCTGGCAGAATTTGCAGTTCACGTTGCAGCCGGCTGTTGCGACCGAGAACGCAAGCGAACCCGGCATGTAGTGGAAAAAGGGCTTCTTCTCGACTGGATCGATGTGGGCGGCGCAGACCCTTCCATAGACGAGCGTGAACAGGCTGCCGTGGCGGTTTTCGCGGACACCGCAATAGCCACGCACACCTTCGCGAAGGGTACACTCGCGTGGACATAGCAGACACCGCACTTTGCCTTCTGGAAGTTTCTTATAGAAGCGAGCCTCTGTGATGAAGTCCTGCTCCAGGTCCGCGACCGCAGTGGACGGGGCCGCAGACGCGGATGCAACTGCGGGCGGCTCGAACGCCGATGCGGATGCCTGGGGTTGGAATCTGACGCTGCTCATTGAGGAGGACCGAGCCGGCCGGCGCAAGGTAGAGATGGTGCCCATCACGCACCTCCCGTGGAGTCCGCTGTCTGCAGGAGGCATCTCTGCGAGGTCACACGGCGGTTCCTGGCCCGCGTGCGAACAGGCCACCGCATGCAGCGCACCCGCATTATGGTGACGCGAATCGCTGCACCGTCTCAGTGACCGAGGGCACAGGCAAGGCAGGTCCCCTGCGCCGCGGGCCTGGACACCATGGGCCATGAGTCTTGCGATTAGTTGATTGGATTGAAAGGGGATGAAGGCTGCTCCGTGGAACTTCAACGCTGAGATGTTCGCTGTGCGCTCAAATTTTTATGTTGCAATTCAGGGCTCGCCCTGCGAAGATTTTGACATGCAGACTTCGACTTGTTGTCGCCCTTGTACGCCGCTACGCGCACACAGGTGACCTGAGTCTAAAAGTTTGTACCAACTTCAAGGTTTCTGAGTGCCCGCGTCGCAGACCCATCTGCCGCGGGATTTTTATTTCCCCGCAAACTTATACGGTCTTTGGACCCGTCACGGTAAAGAGGAATCATGAGCGAATCTGTCGTTGTGAAAGAGACAAAAGCCCAGCGCACGGAGCGGCTGAAGCTTGCCAAGAATCCGTGGGAGGCCTTCGACGAGGTGCGAGCCTTTGCGCGCGAGGGCCGTACCAGCGTGGTTCCGGAATGGGCGTCGCTCTACTTCAAGTGGTGGGGCGTATACACGCAGGGAGACGGCGTGGGCGCGACCGGAGGCAAGGGCGGCGAAGGGGTGACGACGGACTACTTCATGATGCGGGTGGGCATTCCCAACGGCATCCTCACGTCGCAGCAGCTTCGCGTCATCGCAGAGCTCACGCGGAAACATGCCCGGAACCTCGCCGACATCACCGTGCGGCAGAACATCCAGTTGCACTGGCTCACGATCGAGTCGCTGCCTGAAGTGGTGGACGCCCTCAGCGCAATCGGGCTTTCGCCGAAGGGCGCCTGTGGCGACGTAGTGCGCAACGTGACTGGATGTCCGCTGAGCGGCATCGCTGCCGACGAGATCATTGACTCCTCTGCGCTGGCGGTGGAGGTGGCTCATCTGCTGACGGCGAATCCGGAGTTTGTGAATCTGCCGCGAAAGTTCAAGATTTCCATCGGCGGCTGCCCCACGTGGTGCAATTATCCGGAGATCAATGATGTGGCGCTGACGCCGGCGGTGCAGAACGACCAAGTTGGCTATTCGCTGCGCGTGGGTGGCGGGCTCTCGAAGGAGCCGCATCTTGCCCTTCGAATCGATGCGTTCATCCTGCCGGACCAGGCGCTGCGCGTGGTTCGCACCATCGCCGAGATCTTCCGCGACCAGCAGGGCCTGCGCGAGAGCCGCGATCGCGCGCGGATGAAGTACCTGTTCCTGAAAGAAGGCTGGACGCCGGAGACGTTTCTTGCCGAGTTGCAGTCGCGGCTTGACTTCAAGCTGCTGCCAGGGGCGCCCGAGCAGATTCCGGACGAGACCTTGCGCGACCATGTGGGGGTTCATCCACAGAAACAGACTGGGCTGAGCTACGTGGGCGCGTCCGTGCTACGCGGCCGCATGACGGGCGATCAGCTTGCGGCCGCTGCAGAATTGGCAGAACGGTACGGCAGCGGGCAGTTGCGCGCCACCGCTTCGCAGAATCTGATCTTCATTGACATTCCTACCGAGAAGACGCCTGAGCTGGTGCGCGAACTGGGCAAGATTGGGCTGCATGTCGAGGGCTCGGTCTTCTGGCGCGGAGCGGTGGCCTGCACGGGCACGGAGTTCTGCAAGCTGGCCATCACGGAGACCAAGGGCTTTACGCGCTGGCTGGTAGAGGAGTTGGAGGACCGGCTGCCGGAGTTCGATGAGCTGCTGCGCCTGCATGTGACCGGCTGCTCGAATGGATGCGGCCAGCACTGGATCGCGGACATTGGCATGGAAGGCAAGAAGATCAAGCACGACGGCAAGATGGTCGATGCGTTCTACTTCTGCGTGGGCGGAGCTGTCGGTAGGCACGCAGCGGTTTCGCGGCCGGTAGGATACAGGTGCCCAGCGCCGCAGGTGCCGGAGTCGATTGAGCGGCTTCTGCGCCAGTATCTGGCGAGCCGAGAGCGTGAAGAGAATCTTCGCGCGTGGTTCCAGCGCCACTCGAACGATGAGCTGCGCGCCTATCTGGCCGGAGAAGAACTAGCCGCGGTAGAGCGCGATCTGCCGCCCGCGGGCCGTGTGCCGCTGGCTGTAGCGGAGTAAGGAGGAAGCTTGCAACTATTGCCGATCTTTTTGAGACTGGAAGGCCGCCCGGCGCTGCTGGTGGGCGCGGGCCACGTTGCGCTGGAGAAGATCGGCAGCCTGCTCAGGACAGGCGTGAAGCTGCGTGTGGTGGCTCCGGAGGCGCGGCCTGAGGTGCAGGGGCTGGCCGCTGAAGGCAAGCTGGAATGGACGGCAAAAGAGTTCAGTCCGGAGGATCTCGACGGCAACTTTCTTGTCATCGCTGCGACGGATCGAGCGGAGATCAACGCTTTGGTCTATCGCGCGGCGCTGGAGCGGAATATCCCATGCAACAGCGTGGATGATATTCCAAACTGCGATTTCTACTTTGGGTCTGTAGTGCGACGCGGCGACCTGCAGATTGCGATTTCAACGGCTGGGGAGAGTCCGGCTCTTGCACAGCGTTTGCGCCGCGAGATTGACGAGCAGCTTCCGCAGGATCTGGGCCCGTGGTTGCGCGAGTTGGGCTCGCTGCGACGCGAAGTGTTGACGACGCATCCACACGGTGAAGCGCGCAAAATGCTGCTCCACGAGCTTGCGCAGAGGGAGATTTGCAATTCTCCAGCTTGCACGGCGCGCCGACTTGCAGTTGCGCCGCTGCAGGCGCCGCATGCGGACGCGAAGGGCATGGTCTCTCTTGTCGGTGCGGGTCCCGGCGACCCTGAGTTGCTGACGGTGAAGGCCACACGCAGAATCCAGCGCGCTCATGTGGTGCTCCACGACGATCTGGTGCCGCGGGCGATTCTCGATCTGGCTTCGCCCGAGGCGGAGATTGTCAACGTAGGCAAGCGCTGCGGACTGAAGAGCATTACGCAAGAGCAGATTCATGAATTGATGGTGCACAATGCCGAAGCGGGCCGGAGCGTGGTGCGGCTCAAGAGCGGCGATCCGCTGCTGTTTGGCCGAGCCGCAGAAGAGATGGAGGCGTTGCGTGCAGCGGAGATCCCGTTCGAGATTGTTCCGGGTATCACGGCTGCCTTTGCGGCGGCGGCGTCCGTTGGCTGCTCGCTGACGAGCCGGACGACGGCATCCAGCGTTATCTTTTCGACCGGGCACCATACTCAGTCCCACAATCATGCGCCCCTGCCGGAGATTGAGGACGCAACCCGCGTGGTCTATATGCCGGGCCGCGACCTTGGCCTGCTGGCGCTCGAATGGACGCAGGGCGGACTTCCTGCGGATTTGCCCTGCGCCGTGGTATCGCGCGCCGCTCAGCCGGATGAGCAGGTCCGGTACACCACACTGGGCCAGCTTGGCTCGCTCGATGCGACCGCCGCGCCGAGTCTGCTGATCGCCGGATGGGCGGTGCGCGAAGCGGGGACCCTGCAAGAGGCTGAAAAGGCAATAAGCGAGCCTGCTTGACGCGTGCATGATCCGGTTGCGTAAGATGAACGGGTTCCACACGCATGCAATCTGCGTGCTCTTATTTTCCAAATTGCAGCGACTGAACTTCCGGAGACCCAGAATGCCTTCTGGCGCAATCAGCCGTGCCGCCGCGAGCTTTGCAACCGCAACAATTTTACTCTGGGCATGCCTCTTTGCGGCCGCGTGCGGGGGAGGGGGCAGTTCGATTCCACCGCCTCCGGCAACTTACTCGCTGACTGTGAACTCGTCGAATCCCTCAACCGGCGTTTCAATCTCAGTGAGTCCAGGAGATAACACTGGGACCACCAACGGCGCCACCAGTTTTACCCGAACCTACAATGCCGGCACCTCAGTCACACTGAATGCATCTGCCACAGCAGGCGGCAACAAGTTCGCATCCTGGTCGGCCTGCGCCTCCACCAGCGGCGCAGCCTGTACCGTGATAGTCAATGAGAACACCGCCGTGACTGCAAATTATGTTGTGCCAGTCATCACTTCTGTCACAGTGACGCCGAATCCCGCAGCGGCAGTTATAGGCACGACGCTGCAGTTTGGCGCGTCTGTCACGGGAAATGGGACCTTCTCCAGCGCGGTGACGTGGACGGTGAGCGCGCCTGCAGGCAGTTCGCTCAGTCCTGGCGATATTGACTCCAGTGGCCTCTACAAGACGCCCTATCCGGCGCCAGCGACGGTAACAGTGACTGCGACAAGCGTGCAGGATCCAACGGTATCGGGCACTGTGACTGTCGCTCTGAATACGCCGTCTGCCGCAACTGGGCCGTCTCTGAGCGTGGATGCCGGTAGTCCAACTCATGCCATCAGTCCGTACATCTATGGCATGAACGCATACACGCTCGCACCGTCCGTCGCGAAGGCAGCACGGATCACAGTCGATCGATGGGGAGGCGATGGAACTTCGCGCTACAACTACCTTCTCGATGTGACCAATTCGGCAAGCGACTGGTACTTTGAAAACCAGGTAGGAGCGACTGGCGCAGAAGCGACGAGCGCATTCAACGCCCAGGCCACGAGCGACGCTGCAATTGGAGCGAAGACGCTCGGCACGGTTCCGGTGAATGGATGGGTGGCAAAGGACGGAACCTCTTGTAGCTATCCACTTTCGGCATATCCAAACCAGCAGAAAGTGGATGCGAACCGCAGCTGCGGAAATGGCGTTTACCCGCAAGGAGTGAACGGTTGT
Source organism: Acidobacteriaceae bacterium (assembly GCA_037439805.1). Lineage (GTDB taxonomy): Bacteria > Acidobacteriota > Terriglobia > Terriglobales > Acidobacteriaceae > Telmatobacter. The sequence continues at coordinate 13,990 of JBBIVH010000017.1, read as the reverse complement.
ACGAGCGCGCAGGGTTGCGACATTACCGGCATTGATCCGACCACGACAAGCGTTGCCGTCACAGCCACATGGGCTGGCAACTGGGTCAGTTACCTGGTTGGCAAGTTCGGCACCGCGGCCAACGGCGGGGTAGCAATCTACGACCTGGACAATGAACCAAGCTGGTGGGACGCAGTGCACCGCGATGTGCATCCCAATCCATTTACCTATGACGAGGTGACGAACAATGGGATCGCCACAGCAGCAGCCATCAAGACGGCGGACCCCAGCGCAGAGGTAAGCGGGCCGGTGATGGATTACTGGTGGGATTATTTCTACTCAAAGAAGGATGTAGAGTCCGGCTGGAGTTCAGGACCGTGCTATCAGCCGTGGGACAATCCCGTGGACCGGAACGCGCATGGAGGAGTTCCATTCATCGAGTATTACCTGCAGCAGTTTTCCGCATATCAAACAAAAAATAACACGCGGTTGCTCGATTATCTTGATTTGCACACCTACTTTGCGGCGGACAACCTTGGATTTGCGCTCGCGGGCGATACGACGGCGCAGCTGGCACGGCTCAACTCCACACGAGTCTTCTGGGACCCGACATACACCGACTCAAACTATCCGCAGCCCAACTATCTGACCGATTCCAACTACACGCCCAACTGCTCGGTGCCACTGCAGGCGCCCGAAGTCATTCCCATGATGCACAAGTGGGTCAACGCAGACTATCCGGGCACAAAGCTCGCAATCACCGAATACAACTGGGGCGGGCAGGAGTCGATCAACGGCGCACTGGCGCAGGCAGACATCCTCGGTATCTTTGGCCGCGAAGGATTGGACCTTGCAACCCTCTGGGG
>JBBIVH010000017.1:5768-13045 GCA_037439805.1 Acidobacteriaceae bacterium | reverse complement strand
GCATCCGGAAGCACGACCAGTACCTTGTCAACGACATTTCCAGCGCAGTCCATCACACTTCTCGTCATCCCCAAGGTATAGACGCAGACGAGCAACACTGGCGTCTGGGCCGCCCTTTATACTGGAGTGTTTGCGGCGCTAAGTCGGCGTGTCGCATCCGCGACTACAAGCGAGGAGAAAGCATTGTCTCAGGCAGAGATTGGCATTATTGGCGGAAGCGGACTCTACACCATGCCGGGCTTCACCAACGTCCGCGAAGAGCGCATCAGCACTCCATTCGGGGACCCCTCGGATCCGTTTGTTCTGGGTGAACTGGAAGGGCGCAAGGTTGCCTTTCTGGCCAGACACGGACGCGGGCACCGGATTCTTCCCTCCGAGCTGAACTTTCGCGCGAACATCTACGCATTCAAGATGCTCGGAGTGGAGCGGATTCTGTCCGTCTCAGCTGTCGGTTCGCTTAAGGAAGAGCACAAGCCAACGGACTTTGTGGTGCCGGACCAGTTCATCGATCGAACCTTTCATCGCGTCTCTACCTTCTTTGGCGATGGAATCGTGGGGCACGTGGCGTTTGGCGATCCCGTCTGCTCCACCGTAGCCAAAACCGCGGCTGCAGCGTGCGCGCAAGCTGGTGTCGTGGGCAAGCTGGGAGGCACGTACGTCTGCATGGAAGGCCCGCAGTTTTCAACCAAGGCCGAGTCCAATTTGTATCGCAGCTGGGGCGCGGATGTGATTGGCATGACCAACCTGCAGGAGGCCAAGCTGGCGCGCGAAGCGGAGATTTGCTATGCGACCGTGGCGATGGTGACGGACTATGACTGCTGGCGCGAGGGCCACGATGCGGTGACGATTGAAGAGATCGTGGCGGTGCTGCACAAGAATGCGGACAACGCGGCCAGGGTCGTGAAGGCCGCCGTGGCGGCCATGCCCAAAGAGCGCGCGTGTGCGTGCGCATCGGCGGCAAAGTTTGCTGTGCTGACGCAGGAAGACGCGATTCCCTCTGCAACCAGGGAAAAGCTCAAACCGCTCTTCGGCAAGTATCACAACTGGTAAAGGGCGACGAATCGCTTCTACTTCTATCCATCAAAGGAACGATATGGCAATCACAGTGGTCGGCAGTGTTGCGTTTGACTCGATTGAGACGCCGGCGGGCAGGCGCGATCGCTGCCTTGGCGGCGCGGCGACGTACTTCTCGCTGGCGGCAAGCTACTTCACCGATGTGCGCGTCATCGCCGTGGTGGGCGGGGATTTTGGAGACAAGGAAGAGCAGGTCTTCAACGCGCGCGGAATTGACATGCGGGGCATCGAGCGCGCCGCGGGGAAGAGCTTCTTCTGGGAGGGCTCCTACCTGGAGAATCTGAACGAGGCGAAGACCCATGCCACCGAGCTCAACGTCTTTGGCGCCTTTGAGCCGAAGATTCCAGACTCCTATCGCGACTCCGAGTTTCTCTTTCTTGCCAACATCGATCCGGTGCTGCAGCGGCGCGTGCGCGAGGCGATGCCGCAGGTGAAGCTCGTCGCCGGCGACACGATGAATTACTGGATCAAGGACCACAAGCCGGCTCTGCTTGAAGTATTGAAGGGGCTGGACATCCTGCTCATTAACGATACGGAGACGCGTATGCTGGCGCAGAACAGCAATCTGGTGCAGGCGGCGCGCGCGGTTCTGGACATGGGACCGCGCATGCTGGTGGTGAAGCACGGCGAATACGGCGCGACCGCATTTCATCGGGCGACCAAAGGCGTTCTCGGCGCGAAGACATTTCGCGTCCCCGCACTGCCGCTGGAGCACGTAGTGGACCCGACCGGCGCGGGAGACAGCTTTGCAGGAGGCTTCTTCGGTTATCTTGCATCACGGCCGGAACTCACTCCGGCAACGTTTCGCCGAGCGATGTTTTACGGGAGCACCATGGGTTCCTTTACCGTAGAGCGCTTTGGAACAGAGCGCCTGCAGCAGCTCTCGCGGCAAGAGATTGACGAGCGCTTCAACCTGTTCCGCGAGTTGACGCACCTTGACTGACGCGAGTCCCCAGGACGGCTGTACCGGCAGCGAGCTGCTGACCGTGCTGGGCGCTTGCACTGCGTTGTCGCTTGCGGCCTTTGCCTGGAGCTGGCAGAATCACGCGCTGCTGAACTACGGCGATGCAGTGGCTCACCTCCACATTGCGCGGCGAGTCATCGACTCGCATCGACCGGGGCTGACCCAGCTTGGCTCCGTATGGCTGCCGCTGCCGCACCTGCTTCTGCTTCCCTTCGTTGCTGTCTATCGCTGGTGGGCCGATGGAGTCGCCGGAGCGATTCCATCAATGGCGGCTTACATCGCGAGCTGTGTGGGACTCTATCGCCTCGCTCGCTATTGGGTAAAGCCATGGGGCGCGACGCTGGGGCTTGCATTCTTCGCGCTGAATCCGAATCTGTTGTATCTGCAGACAACCGCCATGACTGAGCCGCTGTTTCTCTGCGAATTTGTTTGGATCGTAGTGGTGCTGGTGGAGTGGCGTGCGCGGTTGAACAAAGACGCAGAGCGCGCGGCTGGACTTCTCTGGCCGCTTGCGGGCCTGCTGGTAGCGGCGGTCTATACGCGCTACGACGGGTGGGCTCTTACGCTGCTGGCGTGGACAGCCATTGGCGTGATTCTGCTGCGCCATCGGCCTCTTGCCTTGCGCACCTTCTTGTGGTCGAGCGCGGGCGTCGTTGCGTCTCCCATCGTATGGTTTGTTTACAACGCGCTGGTCTACGGAGACTGGCTCGACTTCCAACGCGGCCCCTACTCTGCAAGGGCGATTGAGATACGAACCGCCACGCCGGGCGGACCGCCGCATCCGGGCTGGCACGATCCTTGGGTCTCGCTGCACTACTTTCTGAAGAGCGCGGAGATGGATGCTGCCGCGACCGCATGGGGTACGGCCCTGCTTGTGCTTTGCCTGCTGACGACGCTTTGGATGTGGAATATTGCGCGACGGCGCGGGGCTTCGTGGATGCTTCTTCTGTGGCTTCCGGTTCCGTTCTACGCGTACTCCGTCGCCTATGGATCGGTGCCGATTTTTATTCCGCCGTTGTGGCCGCACTCCTGGTACAACACCCGCTATGGCATGGAGATGCTGCCGGGGTTCGCGTTAGGCCTGAGCTTTGCTGCTCACTTTGCGCTGAGTGCGGTCCGGGAGTTCAACCCGCGCTGGATGGCTTATACGGGATGGGCCCTGATGGCAATCGTGATCCTGAATGAAGGCCTTCTGCTGCGTGAGCATCCGCTTACTTATCAGGAAGGCTTGCGGAATGTTGAAGCGCGCCAGCCTTTGCTCAATCAGATTCCACCGCTGCTGCGCACGCTTCTGACCACGCGGCCCGGCGGTATCATCCTGATGGAAACCTCCGTGTACCCGCAGCTCGTGACCTGCACTGGAATCCCGCTGCACCAGACGATTAATGAGAGCGACAAGCAGTTTTACACAGCAGCGCTCGCTGCTCCGGCACAACACGCCGCCATCGTTGTGGCGTTTGACGGCGATGAAGTGGACCAGGCAGTGAAGGCACACCCTGAAGGACTGGAAGCAGTAGGCCGTTTCCACGCCCACGGACAGCCCTCAGCAACGGTCTACATTTCGACACCGGCGCGATCTCAGCAAAGCGCGATTGTGGTGGTAGCATCGGGCAAGGACGCCGGATGAATCCAAGCTTCGCACAGTTTGCGCAACCCTTCGACTTCAACTGGTTCGATCAGGTGATTGTGGTGCACGGCGTGTTGAGCCGTTTGCTCGCTGCCTGCCTGCTGGGTGGACTCATCGGTCTGGAACGCGAATTCAAGCGCAAGGCCGCCGGGGTGCGCACCAACATGCTCATCTCGATGGGCTGCGCGTTTTTCACGCTGCTTTCGGCGGTGCTGGCCGGAGGAAGCAATCCTGATAAGGGACGCGTCGCTTCCAATATCGTGCAGGGCATCGGATTTCTGGGGGCAGGCCTCATCCTGCATAACCGGAACCGCATCAGCGGACTGACCAGCGCGGCCAGCGTCTTTGTGGTGGCATCCATTGGCATGGCCTGCGGAGCGGGCTTGCTGCCCGCGGCAGCGGTGGCGACGGCCATCGTGATTGCTGCGCTGCAGGTGGTCGGCTTTCTCGAGCGGCGGGCCAGCATCAAACTTTTCTCTCTGATTTACGAAGCACGGGGCCGCGACGAGACGGCGATGATGCAGTCGATTCTGGTCGCGATGGATAAGGCCGGCGAGAGGTTGGCCAATGTAGACCGCGACGCAATTGGCGAACTGCAGCGCGTGAGCTTTGCTCTTTCTGCTACGCGCAAACAGCACGCGAGACTCTTCCGGCAGCTTGCGGCTGAGCCGGCGATTGAGCAGCTTTTGAACTTCCATGATCCGGAGGAAGATTGACTCCTTTTACCAAGGCACACGCCTGCGGCAACGATTTTCTGATTGTGACCGAAGAGTCCGCGCGAGGGCACGACTGGCCAGCCCTGACGCAGCGCCTTTGCGCGCGCAACACCGGCGTTGGTGCGGATGGAATTGAGTTTTTTGCGTGGACCGGCAATCACTCGGGCCGCATCCGGCTGCACAATGCGGATGGCTCGATTGCAGAGATCAGCGGAAACGGCACACGATGCGTGGCGGCCTGGATGGCTTCTGCTCTCAATGCGCAGGCTGGAGATGCGCTGCAGATTGAAACCGATGCAGGTCTGCGCATCTGCCGCGTCAACGCCGTCCGCCGGACGCCCGGATACGCAGTCGACGTGACGACCGGTATGGGTGTGCCGATGGCGTTACGGAAATCCGTGAAGATGCCGGATGGCAGCGTCATAGCGGGGATCCAAGTTTCAACTGGGAATCCGCACTTCGTCATCGTCGCAGATGAGGACGAGTTCCAGGTTGCCGGCAAGACGTGGCAAGAAACCGGAGCTGCCATTTGTACGCACGCGGAGTTTCCGCAGCAGACGAACGTCGAGTTTGTCCGCATTCGCGCACCGCATGAGATCGAGATTCGCATCTTCGAACGCGGCGTGGGGCCTACGACTTCGTCGGGCACTGGCAGCTCTGCCTCGGCTGCAGCAGCTATCGCCTTTCATGGATGTGCATCGCCGCTCACGGTCATCGCACCCGGTGGACCGCAGAAGGTTGAGTGGGCCGGCGAGGGACACGAACTGCTGCTGACCGGGCCGGCGGAATTGATTGCACAGGGCGAGGCATGGTAGAGATGGGCGACGCGGTGCAACGACTCGCCATTCCCGCGGTGCCGACCGATGGCCGCATCTGCGCGGTCTCTCCGGCATCGTTTGCGCGTGACGAACGCATGACGCGGGGAATCGAACGCCTGCGCTCGATGGGATATCGGCCCAACGCCGCGATACATACCCAGACGCGCGGCCCGCTCTATTTTGCCGGCAGCGCATCGCAAAGGCTGGACGATCTGCACGCCGCATTCGCGGATCGCGATGTGCATATGGTCGCTGCCGTGCGAGGCGGATATGGCTCGAACTATTTGCTGAACATGCTCGACATCGAGGTCATTCGCCGCAATCCCAAACCGTTCTTCGCCTACAGTGACCTTACTGGCATCCAGCTTCTACTGCTGGATCGCCTTGGGCTGCCGGCCTTTCACGGACCGATGGTTGCGGCTGATTTTTATCTGGAAGACGGTGTACACCTCAGCAGCTTCAGAGCGGCTCTGGCCGGCGCGCTCTATCGCGTTGGGCCAGAGGAAGGTCTGCGCACGCTGCGACCCGGAGTGGCACACGGCACGCTGTATGGAGGCTGTCTCAGCATTCTTACTTCCCTTCTCGGCACTCCGTGGGAGCCTCACACGGAAGACAAGCTGCTCTTTCTCGAAGACACCGGAGTGAAGCCGTATCAGTTGGATCGCATGCTGTGGCAACTGCGAGAAGCCGGCAAGCTGCAAGGCGTTCGCGGGATCGTCTTCGGCGAGATGCTCGAGTGTACTTCTCCCGGCGCGGACGGCAGGCTGCTGGAAGATGCAATCCTGCATGCTCTCGACGGACTGAAGATTCCGGTTGCGATTGGCCTGCGAAGCGGCCACGTCTCTCGGCAGAATGTGACGCTGACTTTCGGCGTGGAAGCCGAACTACACGCGCAGGCTGCTGCCGAATTGCAACTTCTTGAACCGGCGGTGCAGGCATGAGCCGCCACATTCATCTCAGCGGAGTTTGCGGAACGGCGATGGCTTCACTCGCCGGACTACTGCAACTGCAGGGGCATCGCGTCACGGGCTCGGACAAGGCCGCATACCCGCCTATGAGCGACCTCCTCGCTGGCCTTGGCATTGCTGTGCGTGAACCCTATGCGGAAGCGAATCTTGAGCCACGTCCAGATCTGGTTGTGATTGGCAATGCGCTCTCGCGCGGCAATTCCGAGGTGGAGCGCATCCTTGATGAGCGCATTCCCTTCACATCCATGGCGGCGCTGTTGCGCGAAGAATTTCTCGCTGGACGGGAATCACTTGTCGTGGCGGGCACGCATGGCAAAACCACGACCACGAGCATGCTGGCGTGGATCTATCAGTTCGCAGCACATGAGAATCCGGCACTGGAGCCTTCGTTTCTGATCGGCGGCGTCGCGGAGAATTTTGGCTCGAGCTTTCAGTTACGGCCGACGCGCACATTCATCCTCGAAGGCGACGAATACGACACGGCATTTTTTGACAAGGGGCCGAAGTTCCTGCACTACTTTCCCGATGCGCTCATCCTGACCCACGTCGAATTCGATCATGCGGACATCTACGCGGATCTCGACGCGGTAAAGACCGCCTTCAAGCGGCTCGTGAATCTGGTGCCGCGGCGCGGGCGCATCGTCGCATTCGATGGCAGTGCAAACGTCTCCGAGTGCGTGCAGAAGGCATTCTGCCGCGTCGAGCGGTATGGCTTCAGCGATAAGGCGGACTGGCAGATTCGTGATCTGCGCTATGCAGAAGGCCTGACGCGTTGGGAGATATGGAATCGCGGCGCTTTGTGGGGCCGGATGGAAATGCAGATGGCAGGCGAGCACAACGCGCTGAATGCAACCGCCGCCGCGGCGCTGGCCGCAGGCCAGGGACTGAGCGCACCTGCAATCCAAAAAGCGATCGCCAGTTTCAAGAGCGTGAAGCGCAGGCTGGAAGTGCGCGCGGTGGTGAACGGCATCACCATCGTTGACGACTTCGCGCATCACCCCACGGCAATTCGCGAGACCCTGCGGGCGCTGCGCTCGGTGTATCCCCTCGCTCGACTCTGGGCTGTGCTGGAGCCGCGGTCGAATACGCTGCGCCGCAAGGTACTGGAGC
>JBBIVH010000017.1:0-5668 GCA_037439805.1 Acidobacteriaceae bacterium | reverse complement strand
AGTCTGCCCGCGGCGCTCATCTTCATTCCATGGGCGATGATCACGGGAAATGCCACGCCCCTCTATAACGCTGCGCAAAAGATTGTGCGGACGAGCTTCAGTGCAGGGCGCATCCGCGTGGTCGTGCATGGGCTGGAGCATGTACCCGCCAGCACAGCATGCATCTTCATGGCGAATCATGTCTCCAATCTCGATCCGCCGGCTCTGATTCCGCGCATTCCGGGACGCACATCTGTTTTTCTCAAACGTTCCCTGATGAAGGTTCCCATTCTCGGCCTCGGCATGAGCCTGGGCGAATTTGTTCCGGTTGATCGCGACGGACGGGTGGATGCCGCGATTGAAAGCGTGCGTGCTGCGCAACGCGTGCTGGCCAAGGGCCTGCACATCACGACGTTTGTGGAAGGCACGCGGTCACGAGACGGGCGTATGCTTCCATTCAAAAAAGGACCGTTTTATCTAGCCATAGAGACAGGGGCACCGTGCATTCCGGTCTCCATCCACGGAACCGAAACGATGATGGCCAAGGGCAGCATGGCCATCCGGCCGGGAACAGCCCACATCACTTTTCATCCGCCGATATACCCACGCAACCTTGCTTCACGCGATGAGTTGATGAAAGCTGTACGAAGCGCCATCGCTTCGGGTCTGCCGGAGTGGATGCGCAACTGAGAAGCCCGCAGCATTACGGCTGCACTTGCGCGTTGTAGCCGTCGCCTTCCAGCTTCTGGCTCATCGCGTCTGCCTGAGCGCGCGTCGCGAATGGGCCAATGCGCACATGAATCATGCCGTCGGCCGGCTCCCGCGTCGCGGTTGCGTTGTATCCATGCTGGTGCAGTGCAATCATCAGCACACGCGCATCTTCAACATGAGAGAGCGCGGCGATCTGCACCATGCTTGTGGGCGGAAGTGCAGGCTGGGGCTGCACGGAAGTTGACTGCGCGGGTTGGCTGCTCGGTACTACAGCGGAACCAGGAAGCGCCGGTTTGACCTGGGGCTGTACCGGTTGCGCCGTGCCCGCGCTAGCCGGAGCATAGGAGGTGAGCGCATTTTGCGCAGCGGGCTCCGCTGCGCCGAATGACTGAGTCGGGGCAGGCTGAGCGGGCATCTGCTGCGTTGCCGGTGCGAGGCCTGCCGCGAGAGGCTTGGAAAGGGCGTTGGGCGAAGCGCCTTGCGCGGCCTCGTTGTCTGCAGCCGGCGCTTGCGCTGGATGCACTGACGGGGACGCGGAACTGTGACGACCGATCGAGAGTCCAATCCAGAAGCACAGCGCACACAAGGCGAGAACGCCGCAGCCAACGAGTGTGAGCGGGCCTGCGCTCAGAGTGATCTCCCGCTCTTCCGGTTGTTCGTCTTCCTCGAACTCGCCGAGTCCGCGTCGCATCCAATATCCTCACTTGAAATTCCGGCTGCTTCCGTTATGCGGCCCGGATGACCAGCGCGCTTTTTGGCGCCTCGTGCCGAGCAGGCTGCGTATTAGCGAGCGTCATGTTGCTCGCCTGCGGGGTTCGCTCCGCCTCCGCTCGCCTTATTGAGCAGCGTGAGCAGTTCCACCGGGAGCGGAAAGATGATCGTCGTGTTCTTCTCGACACCAATCTCGGTGAGTGTTTGCAGATAGCGCAGTTGCAGTGTGATGGGCTGCGTGGCCAGCAATGCGGCGGCGTCCACCAGCTTTTGCGCGGCGTTGAACTCGCCCTCGGCATGGATAATCTTGGATCGCTTTTCGCGCTCTGCTTCGGCTTGCTTCGCCATGGCGCGCAACATCTGCTCCGGCAGGTCCACCTGCTTGACTTCAACAGAGGTGACCTTGACGCCGAATGGCTCGGTACGCTGGTCAATGATGCTCTGGATGCGGAGGTTGAGCTTGTCACGGTGGCTCAGAAGCTCGTCTAGCTCCACCTCTCCCAGCACAGAGCGCAGCGTGGTCTGGGCGAACTGCGAGGTCTGGTAGACGTAGTTCGACACCTTGATCGCCGCAGCGTTCGGATCCACTACATAGAGCGTGACCACCGCATTGACTTTAATCGTGACGTTGTCGCGGGTGATGACGTCTTGCGGCGGCACCTCCAGCACCTCCTGACGGAGCGAGATGCGAATCATCTGGTCGATGGGGCGGAAGACGAGGATGATGCCCGGTCCTTTGGGTGTGGGCAGCGCGCGGCCAAGGCGGAAGATCACTGCGCGCTCATAGTCGCGAAGAATCTTGATGGAGTTAAAGAGATAGAGAACTACGATGACGACAATCACCAGAAACGGAATGGGCAACTCGGACATACGGCTCTCCTGACTCAGCTCGGATTGTACTCCCGCAGATTGCGATTACGCTGTTGATTGGGTTGGGCCGGAGGCATCCAACGGCTCCACCTGCAACAGATAATCCCGATGCGCCACAACGCGAAGACGCGCACCCGCCGCAATGGGCTGCGATGCAACGGCGCGCCAGATTTCACCCTCGACAAGGACATGCCCCTCGGGCGCGAGGGGCTCCATCGCGGACGCCAGCTTTCCGACCAGGGCATCCGCGCCAAGCCGCGCCTTCATGCGACGCGCGCGCACGGCCAGCCGCACCAGAAGCACGGTGATGCCTCCGAAGGCCACGCTGACGGCGATGGCAACAAGGGGGCTCACGCCCATCTCCGGCACCGGCGCCGCCACCAGCGTGAGCGTGCCGAATGCGAGGCAGACAACGCCCGCGATAGCGAGCGCGCCATGGCCGCCAAACTTCGCCTCAAGCACCATCAGCACCAACGCAGCCACCAGCAGCAGCACCGCAGTGTAGCGAATGGGAAGTAGGTTGAGCCCGAAGATGGCAAGCAGGACCATCAGCGTGCCCAGAGACCCAGGCACGATGGTACCCGGCGTATTGAATTCGAGGTAGATGAGCAGAGCTCCGGCGACGAGCAAAAGCAATGCGATGTTGGGATCGACAAGCCACCCGAGCAAAGTCTCGCGCAGGGTTGGCTTGATCTGCTCGACTCGCGCCCCGGCAAGATGGAGCGTGATTTTGCTGCCGTCGATGCGAGTGATTTGGCGTCCATCCAGAGTACTGAAGAGCTGTGCTTCATTCGGAGCGATGAGGTCGATCAGATGCTCGCTGAGCGCCTCTTCTGCGGTGTACGCGTGTGAGGACTGCACGGCGGCCTGCGCTGCGTCGGCATTGCGGCTTCTGCGCGTCACGAAGGATCGCAGGAATGCCTCTGCATCGTTGAGAATCTTCTGGTTCATGGTCTCATCCGGCTTGCCGAATTCGAGCACAGGATGAGCCGCTCCTGCATTGGTGCCCGGAGCCATGGCCGCAACATCCGCCGATTCGAGGAGGAAGAATCCGGCAGAGCCTGCGCGCGCGCCTGCGGGCGCCACATACACGATGACCGGGACATGCGAGCCGAGAATCGCCCCTACCATGGCCCGCGTGGACTCCAGCATGCCGCCGGGGGTATTGAGTTCGATCAGCAGTGCGGCCGCGCCGGTGTTGTTGGCGGCCTGGATGGCCCGCTCCAGCGTGCCCTGACTGACAGGCTGGATCGTGTCATCAAGAACGAGCTTTTCGACGACGGGCTGCTCGGCGAACAGCAGAGGGACGGCCGCCAGAACAATGCAACAACCCAGCAGGCCAGTGAAAAGCCAGTGCGACCATCGATGCATTCTCTGGTGAAGCATGGCATGCCCCTCCGTAAGACACTATTGCCTTGGCGCAGGCGGCGCTGCAAGTTGGCGGCTCAGGTCCTGTGCAGCCGGGTTCGCCGGTTCAATCTGCAACGCCAGAGCGGCCTCTTTTCGCGCAGAAGCCAGGTCGCCCGCGCTCTGATGGACACGTGCCAAGCCCAGATGCGCCGCAACCAGCGAGCCGTCCGACTCCTCGGCGGACTGGTAAAGCCGTTCCGCCTCAAGAATAAGCCCACGGTCAAGAAAACCCTGCGCCTGCGCAGCCAGTTTGACGGCCCGGTCATGCGGCGAAAGCGCAGCCATGCGCGCGGCCTCCATCTGATCCATCATTCCCGCTGCCTGCCGAAAGGCCGTCTCGTCAAATTGGCGCTCGATCCGTTCGAGCGGGTCCGGATGCTCCTGGTTCGGACTTGCGCTTGCTGCTGCCGCAGCGGCGGGCGGCTGCTTCCACGCCTTCAGCAGGTCTTGCGCTTCGGTGTCATTGGGACGCAGCTTCAGGTATTGCGTCATTTCGGCGATGGCCTCGGCAGAGGCTGCGTGGCGCATAAGGCTCACGCCCAGGTTGAAGTGATAATCGGGATTCGCCAGATCGGCGGCGATCGCCTGGCGAAAGAGCCCGCTTCCATCCTTGCCGTCGCGACTGATTGCGACGCCTTCGTTGTTGAGCACCTCGGCGAGCGGCAGCTCACGCGCGACGGCGCCGAATGCTTCCTGCGCCTGTGGGTATCTGCCCGAGAAGAGCAGCGAAAGGCCCCGATAAAAGGCGGCCTCGAGCGCATCGGGACTGCTGCCGCTGATATGAGCGAATGCCGATGCGGCGTCCTCATATTGCTGGCCGTTGTAATCTTCGCGCCCGAGGGCCATCCATGCAGGGGCAAAGTCCGGGCTAAGCGCGACTGCCTGCCTGAGATGGCGCAGGCGCTCGGCCTGGTCCGCCTCGGTGATGCCGCGAATGTACTGCTCAAATGCGTCGAGGCGAATCCCCTTGCCCGCTGCGATGAAGGTGTCTTCGCTCACGCTGAAGTGCGGGTCCATCTGTCGCGTCAGTTGCCATGCCAGTCCGTCGAAGATGTCAATCAGGCTATGCATCTCACCCCGCGCGGTGACCGGCGGACCGATGCGCAGCTGCGGCACATCCACAATGCGCGCCTCAGCGACCAGGCTATTGCCGTCCATGATGTAGCTGCCAACAATGATGGCGTCGGCGTCGAGCGTCTGCGCCAGCTTGAGGGCGCTGGCGCGCGAGGGCTGGAAGCCTTCCGGCAGGCCAAGATGATCAAGGGCATACATGCGATCGGTACGGCTCATCGGCGAGAAACCGGCCGATGCAAAGCGGCTGCTCAAGAGCGAGGCGGCGCCTTCCCGAATCCAGTCCACACTCGGCTGGCCGGTGCGGTTATCAAAAGGCAGCACAAGAAGGATGCGCGTGCGGTCGGCACTTCCAGCAGCGCTCTCGGTCTGCGAGGCTAGCTGCGCATGCGCAGAAAGTGATCCAACGAGGCAGAAAATCAAGGCAACCACGGCGCAGAGCAGGCGCGCGCGCGCAGATCGAAAGCGGCTTGACATGAAAAGAATCACAACAAGGCTGATTATAGGCGGTGGACAAAGGGCATGCTTGCCCACGCCAGCATCAGAGCCAGGGAAGCGCCGCCGAGGCCTGCTGCGGTACTTTTGTGCGAATCAGGGCCACCCACATGCCCTGATCGGAGCGTTTCCATATGACCCTCCCGCCCAATCGTGCGGCGATCGCCTCGGGCGATAGGTCTTCATGCAGCCCAAAGTAGCGCTGATCCAACTCGCGGCTTCGCGCTCCGAGCGTGAAGAGCGGGGAGGGCGGGTCGTACTTCGTGGAGAAGACGAGGGCCATCGAAAACCGGCTGCGCTCCGTTACGGCGCGATCAATCTGGCTCGCGGTGAAATCTTCCAGCGCGAAGACGTGAAAGGGCTTCCGGACATATCCCAGTTCGGGGCGCGTGAGCGCATCGGTCACCGGCCATGCCGAGGC
>JBBIVH010000016.1:0-26549 GCA_037439805.1 Acidobacteriaceae bacterium | reverse complement strand
GTGCCGCTGGTCGCGATGACGTTTTGGATCCCACGCAGAAAGACGGAGATGCAGTCCATCTGGCCCTCGACGAGCAAGGCAAACTCGGCTTGCCGGATCGCTGTCTTCGCCTTGTCGAGGTTGAAGAGCACCTGGCCCTTTGTATAGAGCGGCGTCTCCGGCGAGTTGATGTATTTTGCTCCGGCCTTGTCGCCGGTCTCCAGCGTGCGCGCGGTGAAGGCAATCACGCGGCCACTTTCATTGCGGATGGGGAACAGGACACGCTTGCGGAAGCGATCATAGAGCGGCCCCTGCGTCCCGTCGCCCTGCTCCTTCGCGCTGAACAGTCCGCTCGCCCGCAGCGTGGGTTCGTCGGCCAACCCGCTCAGACGATCCCGAAGCGCCTTGAAGCTATCCGGCGCGTAGCCGATGCGAAACTCCCGAATCCCTTTGGGGTCGAGGCCGCGCCCGGCCAGGTATTCCCGCGCCAGAGCGCCCTCCGGCCCCTGCAACTGCTCTTCAAACCAGGCCGCAGCGGTTTCGTGCAGCTCCAGCAGCTTCACGCGCAGACGCGCCTCTGCGGCCTCCTCGGGGGAGGAGAACTCGCGCTTCGGCAGCGGAATGCCGCACTTCTGCGCGACAATCCGCACCGCCTCAGGAAAGGTAACGTTCTCCATCTTGCCGACAAAGCTGAACACATCTCCCGATACGCCGCACCCGAAGCAGTGATAGAACTGCCGGACTGCATGGACGCTGAAGGAGGGCGACTTTTCCTTGTGGAAAGGGCAAAGGCCCGTAAAGTTTGTCGCTCCCGCCTTGCGCAGCCGGATGTAGCCCTCGATCACCTTGACGATGTCGGCCTGCTGCTTGACGGATTGGGCAAAGTCGCTCATGGATGCTGGCGTCGGCGGGACCGATGCTTTCAGCATACGTCGGACTGCGCGGCGAAAAGCCCGGGCCGTCTCTGGAAAAATGGGCTGAAAATAAGAGGCGGGCGACATGCCTGAGGAGTGGAGAGACTTCCTGAAGCCTGCCGCCCGCTGGACCCTGAACCGGGTCTAGGTGGTATCTTTAGTTTAGGCCCATTGGAGCGGAAATCAAGAGCTTTTTTAAGCGATTTTCCCCAACCGTGACCGCAGTCACAGAGGACTGTGGGAACAGTTTGAATCGCGTTGACTTGCGTGTTTCCGCCTGATACAAAAAAGTGTTCTACCTCCACAGGAAGTCGATCAACCATACCGCCTGAAGACCCGGTAACCGAATGCAAGAGTTGATGCAACAAGTTGGCGCCTTGTTTCTTGGCGCTGTGCCCACCGCCCTGCTATTTATCGTCCTGGTGCTGGCCTATCAGTTTCTGATTCAGCAACCTCTGACCGCGGTCCTTAAGGACCGCCGCGCCAGAACGGACGGCGCTGTCGAAGAGGCGCATCAGGCGATTGCCCGCGCCGAAGCGAAGGCAGCCGAGTATGCGGCGAAGCTGCGCCAGGCGCGCGCCGAGATTTTCAAGGCGCGAGAGGAGCGAATTCGCAAGTGGACGGCGGAGCGCGATGCCGCAGTGGAAGCCGCGCGCAAAGCAGCCGGCGCGCGAGTCTCGGACGCCAAGGCGCAGGTGGATTCCGATGCCGAGCATGCGCGCCAGAGCGTGCAGGCCGCGGTCTCGGACCTAGCGAGCCAGATTGTGCGGGCCGTACTGCCCGCAGTTGCCGGGGGAGGCCGATGATGTCCCCCATCTCTTTGCATCGCACCGCAAGAACATTCCATACGGCATTGCTGGCGCTCGCGCTCTGCGCCGCCGGCCCCATTGCGAGCCGCGCCCAGGCAACGGCTTCGCCTGCGCCCTCGGCGGCGGCGAGCCAGCCCGCCGCTCAGACTGCCGGCCCCGCTGCGCAGGGTGCCGCGGAAGGCCAGAAGCCGGCCGCCTCCGAGCAGGACGATATGAACGTCTATCGCCACGCGCCCATCGTGCAGACGATTGCGCGGATGGCGCACATGCCGCTCGAATCGACAGCGCGCCTGTTTGAGGCCTTCAACTTTGTTCTTCTTGCGCTCGCGATTGGCATTCCGCTTGTGCGCATTTTGCCCCGCATCCTACGGAACCGGCGGCAGACGCTCGACGAGAACCTGCTTTCGGCGCGGAAGATGACCGATGAAGCGCGGACCCGGCTGGCTGCTGTGGAAGCCGAAATGGCGCGGCTGGACGAAGAGATTGCCCAGATTCGCGCGCAGGCCGAGGAAGAGAGCAAGGGAGACGAGGCCCGCATCAAGGCCAGCATCGGTGAAGAGAGCGCACGCATTGTCGCCGCTGCCGAGCAGGAGATCAGCGCAGTAGCCGCACAGGCGCGACGCGGATTGCGGACTTTTGCCGCCGATCTTGCACTGGAACACGCGAGCCGCCAGTTGGTGCTGACGCCAGAGGCCGATCATGCGCTCATTGATGAGTTTGTGCGCGATGCCGCCAAAAGGGGACAGAACTAGATGGCAGCCTATGTAGCGCGGTACGCGCAGGCGTTTCTGGATGTTGTGACCTCGGCGAAGCTGGACCCAGCGGCTGTGAACCGCCAGCTCGCGGATTTCGCCGCGACCTGGGATGGCAGCGCAGAGTTGCAGACCTTTCTGACCAACCCTGCCGTGGCAGCCCAGCAGAAGATCGCCTTTCTCGACAAGCTGAATGAGAAGCTGGGGCTCCAGAAGGAAGTCAGAAACCTGCTGGCGGTGCTGATCGACAACGACCGCATCGACGGTGTCAAGGAAGTCATTGCGGCATACCGGCAGGCGCTGCAGGCACGGATGGGCGTGCAGCAGGCTGAGATTGTAACGGCGCGCGAACTGAACGCCGCGGAAAAGGATGCGCTGCTGGCGGGAGCCGGCAATCTGGCCGGCGGCAAGGTCGAGGCCAGCTTCCGGCTGGACCGGACTATCCTCGGCGGCGCGGTGGTGCGCATCGGTTCCACGGTGTATGACGGCAGCGTGCGCGGCCGCTTTCAGAAGTTGAGGGAATTACTGGTTGCGGACTGAGGTGCGCACCAATTCGACAAGTTTTGGAACAGGATCCAAGGACAGGAAGAGCAAAGATGGCTCAGATTAAGGCAGACGAAATCACACAGCTTCTTCGCGAGCAGATCGCGAACTACGATGCGAAGGTCCAGGTGGATGAGGTCGGGACCATCACCTCGCTCGGCGATGGCATTGCACGCCTCCACGGCCTCGACAAGGTCATGGCGGGCGAGCTTCTGAGCTTCCCGCACGGCATTGCCGGTCTGGCACTGAGCCTTGAAGAGGACCAGGTAGGCGCCGTTGTACTCGGCGACTACACCGAGATTCGCGAAGGCGACGAAGTGAAGCGCACCGGCAAGATTCTCTCCGTGCCGGTCGGCGACGCGATGATTGGCCGCGTGGTGAATGCGCTCGGGACGCCCATCGACGACAAGGGGCCGATCGCAACGACCGCATCCCTGCCCGTTGAACGGCTTGCTCCTGGCATCATCGACCGCCAGCCTGTGCGCGAGCCGATGGCGACCGGACTCAAGGCCATCGACGCCATGATTCCGATTGGCCGCGGCCAGCGCGAGCTGATCATCGGCGACCGCCAGACCGGCAAGACCGCCGTCCTGCTCGACACGATCATCAACAACGCCAAGAACGACCTGATCTGCATCTACTGCGCCATCGGCCAGAAGCGGTCGTCCATTGCGCAGGTGGTACAGACGCTCACCGAAGCCGGAGCGATGGGCCACACCATCATCGTCGCGGCGTCGGCCTCAGAGCCAGCGCCAATGCTCTACCTTGCGCCCTACGCGGCAACCGCCATCGGCGAGTTCTTCCGTGACAACGGCAAACATGCGCTGGTGATGTACGACGATCTCTCGAAGCACGCCATGGCCTACCGCGAAATTTCGCTGCTGCTGCGCCGTCCGCCGGGCCGCGAAGCGTATCCGGGCGATGTCTTCTACCTCCACTCGCGCCTGCTGGAGCGCTCGTCCAAGATGAGCGACAAGAAGGGCGGCGGCTCGCTGACGGCGCTGCCCGTCATTGAGACGCAGGCCGGCGACGTCTCGGCATACATTCCGACCAACGTCATTTCCATTACCGACGGTCAGATCTTCCTCGAAACCGACCTGTTCAACTCCGGCGTGCGTCCTGCCGTGAACGTCGGCCTCTCAGTGTCGCGCGTCGGCTTTTCGGCGGCCATCAAGGCAGTCAAGCAGGTGGGTTCCACGCTGAAGCTGGACCTGGCGCAGTATCGCGAGCTGGCGGCCTTCGCTCAATTCGGTTCGGACCTCGATCCGCTGACGCAGAAGCAGCTCAACCGCGGCCAGCGCCTGACGGAACTGCTCAAGCAGCCGCAGTTCCAGCCGCTCACATGGCAGCAGCAGGCTGTGGTGCTCTTCGCGGGCACGCAGGGCTATCTCGATGACCTGCAGGTCTCGGATATCCGGGCCTTCGAGGATGGGCTGCACAAGTACTTTGGCACCGCGCAGTCGGCGTTGATGGATGACCTGACGAAGAAGAAATCTCTCGACGACGACCTGCGCAACCGCATGCACGCGGCCCTCAAGGAGTACAAGGCAGGCTTTGTCGCCGAGAAAGCAGCGGTTACGGCATAGGCGCAGCGCCGGGCCGGAAAGCTCTCGCGAGCAATTGAAATACCGGGTAGAAGAGCAAAGGCAGACAGGTAAGAGATGGCAAATGTCCTTGATCTAAGACGCCGCATCCGCAGCGTGAGAAATACGCGGCAGATCACCAAGGCCATGAAGATGGTCTCGGCGGCCAAGCTGCGCCGCGCGCAGGAGCGCGCGCTGGCGGCCCGGCCGTATGCGCGCATGATTGCCAGCGTGCTCGAGTCGCTGACGCGGCGCATCGATCTGTTCGACGACGCCACGGGGAACCTGCGCCATCCGCTCTTCACCACGCGGCCTGAAAAGCGCATTTTGCTGATCGTCATCTCCGGCGACAAGGGGTTCGCAGGCGCATTCAACGCCAACATCCTCAAGACGGCGTATCAGTTCATCGCTGGAAATCCGGATAAAGAGATTGACGTGGAAGCCGTGGGCCGCAAGGGGCGTGACCAGATGCGCCGCCGGTACCCCGCAGCGGTCTACTACGAGCAAACGGACGAAAACGGGCATGTCACCCGCGTCCGCAATCGCAAAGCTCCTGTTGAGGTCACGGGCGACCATCCAGGGATGCTTCTGAAGCTGGAAGCAGACCGCGTCTTCGAGATGGCGCAGAGCATCATTGCGCGCTACATGCATGAAGAGATTGACGCGGCGTACATCATCTACAACGAATTCAAGTCGGTCATTCAGCAGCGTCTTGTGGTCGAGCGCCTGCTGCCGCTGATTGAAGTCGGCAGGCAGCAGATTGCAGGAGTGGTGGAGCCGAGCAAGGAAGAGCGCGAGCGCGCCGCGGAGGCCGCTGTCAGCGCAGGCATTGAACTTGAGCCCGCCGACACCACCGAAGCCGACGAAGAAGCGCGTAAGTTCGGCACTGCGCAGGTGGACTACATCTACGAGCAGCCCTCCGAGGAGCTGTTCGCGGGGCTGGTTCCGCAGTATGTCTCCTCGATGCTGTATCACGCGATGACCGAGTCGGTCGCCGCCGAGCACGCCGCCCGAATGACGGCGATGGACTCGGCCACCAACAACGCCTCGGACATGATCGACTCGCTCACGCTGCACATGAACCGCGTGCGCCAGGCCGCCATCACCAAAGAGATTATTGAGATTGTTTCGGGCGCCGCGGCGCTCTGAGAAGCGAGAGAACTATGGCAGAAAACAGTGGCAAAGTGATTCAGGTCTCCGGCCCGGCCGTGGACGTGCAGTTTGAAGAAGCGAAGATGCCGCCCATTTACCAGGCGCTGCGCGTCACCAGCGAGGGCTTCAAAGTGCCTTCGCCCATCAGCGTCATCCTTGAGGTGCAGCAGCATCTCGGCGAAGGGCGCGTTCGCACGGTCGCCATGGAAGCGACGGACGGCATGGTGCGCGGCATGAAGGCCATCGACCTCGGCGGCCCGATTCGCATCCCCGTCGGCAAGGAGACGCTGGGCCGCGTGATCAACGTCATCGGCGAACCGGTCGACGAGCTCGGGCCTGTCGGCGAGAAAGAGCGCAAGCCCATTCATCGGCCTGCTCCGCTGTTCGACGAGCAGTCCACGCGCGAAGAGATGTTCGAGACGGGCATCAAGGTCATCGACCTGATCCAGCCCTTTCTCAAGGGTGGCAAGATCGGCCTCTTCGGCGGCGCCGGCGTCGGCAAGACCGTCGTCATCATGGAGCTCATCAACAACGTCGCCAAGAATCACGGCGGCTACTCGGTCTTTGCCGGCGTGGGCGAGCGCACCCGCGAGGGCAACGACCTGTGGCTCGAAATGACCGAGTCCGGCGTCATCAAGCCCGGCAAGTGGCAGGAGTCCAAGTGCGCCCTGGTCTACGGCCAGATGACCGAGCCGCCCGGCGCGCGTCTGCGCGTGGCGCTCACCGGCCTCACTGTCGCCGAGCACTTCCGCGACGAAGAGGGCGCCGACACGCTGCTCTTCGTGGACAACATCTTCCGCTTCACGCAGGCAGGTTCCGAGGTCTCCACACTGCTGGGCCGCATGCCCTCGGCCGTGGGCTACCAGCCTAACCTCGCCACGGAGATGGGCGAACTGCAGGAGCGCATCACCTCGACCAGCAAGGGGTCCGTCACCTCGGTGCAGGCCGTTTACGTGCCCGCCGACGACCTGACCGATCCCGCACCGGCGACAACATTCGCCCATCTGGATGCGACTACCGTGTTGAGCCGTCCGCTCTCGGAACTCGGCATCTACCCTGCCGTCGATCCGCTCGCCTCCACTTCGCGCATCCTCACGGCGCGCGTCGTCGGGCAGGAGCACTACGACGTGGCGCAGGGGGTCAAGCGCATCCTGCAGCGGTACAAGGACCTGCAGGACATCATTGCCATTCTTGGCATCGACGAACTCTCTGAAGATGACAAGCTCACCGTGGCGCGCGCCCGCAAGGTGCAGAAGTTCCTCTCGCAACCGTTCCATGTGGCCGAGCAGTTCACGGGCATCCCTGGCGCGTATGTGAAGGTGGCCGATACCGTCCGCAGCTTCAAGGAGATTATTGCGGGCAAGTACGACGACATTCCCGAGCAGGCCTTCTACATGAAGGGCGCCATCGAGGAAGTGCTGGAGACGGCTGAGAAGCTGAAGGCGAGCGTGTAATGGCACAGGATACCAACCATCTCCGCGTGCGCCTGGTTACGCCCGAGCGCACCTTGTTCGAGCACACGGCGCAGTCGGTCGAACTGCCGTCCAAGGCCGGCAATATGGAAGTCCTGTACGGGCACGCGCCGCTGCTGGCCGAACTTGGCGCCGGAGACGTGACGCTGCACGGCACGCCGGAAGGCAACGAGCGCTACAACGTGAACTGGGGCTTTGTGGAGGTGCTGCCGGATCGCGTCACCATCCTCGCCTCGGACGCGCTGCGGCCCGATGAGATTGACGTGCCCCGCGCGCAGAAACAGCTCGACCATGGACTCGATTTGTGGAAGCAGGCCGGAGAAAGCGAAGAGGCGTACGACGAAGCCCTGCGCGTCATCTCCGAAGCGGAAGCGAAGATCGCATCCGCATCGCATCCGTAGGCACGCAGAAGCTGCGCAAATCTCGATGCAGGAAAGAAAGGCCCCGCGCAAAACTGAGCGGGGCTTTTCTGCGTAAGCCAGCCGGAAGAGTTCTCGAACAGTCTAGTGGCTGTCTCCGTCGTGGTCCACGTCGCCGACCGACTGTGCGGCCTTCTGCCCGGCGGGACTGATGGTTGCCGTATCCTGGGCGTTGACGCGGCTTGCAGCCGCGGGAGCGGCGTGCGAGGCCGCCTGGGGAACCGATGCCTGGGGCGGCACGGCTGTTGCGGATGAGATGGGTGTCAACATGGTGTACAGGTCCTCCTTGAACCTTACCCATCCTATCGGCCTTTCAGTTTGCGCCATCATCGAGCGCCGATGACATCGTGTTCATCTTCCGTTTTTGGGCAGGGTCCCAGAACGGAAGATCCTACCGGTTCCGCGGCACAGTGCACGCCCTGCCCCGCTGCGCCTACAATGCTCTTGTGATGGCGAAGCAGAAGCAAGATACGTTTGAGGTTCTCTGCCCGGACTGCGGGGCGATGCTGAAGGTCGATGCGGCGACGGGCCAGGTCGTGAGCCATACAGCAGCGCCCCGGAAGCGAACCTTCGAGGACCTGGAGATGGCGGCCCGCGCCATGCGCGAGCAGGAAGAACGCAAGGAGTCGATCTTCCGTCAGTCCGTGGACGCGGAGAAGAATAAGTCCGATCTGCTTGAAAAGAAGTTTGCTGAGGCGCTGCGCAAGGCGAAGGATGCTCCGGACGGCAAGCCGCTGCGCGACTTCGATCTGGACTGAGCCGGAAGACAGACGCTTCAGAACGTCACCGGGGAGCAACGCCACGAGGAGGATGGATGAGTTTGTCGCCCGTTTCACATACATCGCACCAAGGCAGCCGCTTGAGTTCCGCGAGCGCCCGCCATGACGAGCTGGACTGGATTGCGCTTGCGGCCGGAGGCTCCCTGATCGCCGCGGGACTGCTGATGCTCGCCGGCAAGCGCCGCGCCGCCATGGCCGCAGCCGCGGCCGGCACGTCGCTGGCCATGCTGGAGCAGCAGGACCTGGTGCGTTCGCTCTGGAAGCAACTGCCCGGCTACGTGGATCAGGTGCAGTCTGCAATTCACCAAGTCCGCAGCACGGTGGAAGAGATCTCCGCACAGACGGGCCTCGGCGAACGCCCCGCCGCCGCATCGCCTGAGCGATAGGCGACCACTGGAACCGACCGGATCCAGCATCGTCGTTCCCAGTAAATCCCAATTTCACAGGAGACCCGCATGCGCGTGAGAGTCAATCGTTTCTTGCCGTTCCTGTTTGCTGCCGGCGCTGCTCTGGGCGCGCAGCAGGCCCCTGCGCCGCAGCCCACCACCGCAGCCGATGCGGCCACGCGCGACACCAGCTACATCGACGCCGAGGGAACGGCCCACATCACGCGCATTGTTCCCGTGCCGCAGACGCTGAGCGCGGAGGCGCAGAAGTCCCTTCGCCGCGCCGAGCCGGACCAGGGTCCTCCGCAGTCGCTCGAAGTACGGCGCAAATCGACAGATGACTGGGCCGTGCGCGCCGCCGCGGAGTGGAGCCGTATCTGCCCGAATGAATTGGTGAACACGACGATGGCTGGCGTGCCGGTCCGCGTTGTAACCCCGGAAGGCATGCCAGAGGCGAACCGGAACAAGGTCCTCCTGAACATTCATGGCGGCGGCTTCAACTCAGATTCCGGCTCCTACACCGAATCCATTCCCATCGCCGGATACAGCAAGATCAAGGTGGTCGCGGTACTCTACCGGCTCGCGCCGGAGCATCCCTTTCCTGCCGCGGTCGATGACTCCATCGCGGTTTACAAAGAGCTGCTGAAGACGTACAAGCCGGACCACATCGTGATCTACGGGACCTCCGCCGGCGCGATTCTCACCGGCGAGGTGGCGGTGCGGCTCAAGCTGCTCGGCCTGCCGATGCCCGCGGCTCTGGGCATCTTCAGCGGGATGGGAGACTTTGCCCGCACGGGCGACTCGCAGGCTCTCTTTTCGCTGCGCGGACTGGCAGGGCATCTCGACCCGCCGGCTCCCGGCGCGCACGATCCCTATTACACAGGCAGCACCGACCCGAAGGATCCGGTTCTGTCGCCCGTTTATGCCGACCTGCACGGGCTGCCGCCGACGCTGTTTGTGACCAGCGAGAGGGACATGCTGCTGAGCGGCACGGCCAACCTGCACCGCGCGTTTCTCGAGGCGGGTGTCGATGCGCGGCTGATTGTGTTCGACGGCCTGCCGCACGCCTTCTGGTATAGCTCCACCATGCCGGAGGCGCTCGAAGCCAACCACATGATGGCGGATTTCTTTGTAAAGCAGCTCGGCCGGTAGCGGATCAACCCATCACGGTGAGGACAGGGCAGGTTGCATTCGCGATCAACCGGAATGCGCCGGAGGTCCGCATTTCGAGGCTCAGGAACGGTGTTTTGCGGATGCCGAGCACCAGCAGATCGATCGCATCCTGCTCCAAATGGTGCATGATCCGCTCATAGGCTGTGCCCGGCTCCACATAGGTATTCGGGCTGCAGAAGTCACGCGCCTGTTCGGGAATCAGTTTGTGCAGTTCCTCCTGATGCTGCCTGCGCAACTCTTCCCATCCTTCCGGATCCTCCAGCGCAATCTCCGGAATCACATTGAGGACATCGACCGAACCGCCGGACTGCTCCGCCAGCGCCAGTGCATACAGCGCCGCCCGCGTTGTGGAAGGATTCAGATCGGTGGCATAGAGAATGCGCGCAAACGGCTGCGCGCCGGCTTTTGGCGCCGGAGTGTGAGGGCCGACGGTCAGGCAGGGCCAGCGCGTGGAACGCAGAATCTTTTCCGCGATCGAACCCATCAGCTCGTGCTCCACGCGGCCTGCTCCGTGCGTTCCGAGCACGAGAAGGGCGGGAGCGTGCTTCTCCGCAAGCGCGGGAATCGCCTCATTCGGATGCCCATCCAGCAGAACGGGCTGCGCCTGCAGTCTCTCGCTGCTCAGGGCTTGAGCCGCCTGCTGCAGCCTGGCCCGCAGATCTTCCCGCTGCTTGCTGGGCCTTGCCTTCAATTGCTCCACTTCCATAGCGGCCTGCGTCAGCAGGAAGGCATGCGTGACCAGCAGCGAGACCGAGAAGGACTCAGCCAGCAGCCGCGCATAGGCGCCGGCGTTGTCCGAGCAGGTTGAAAAATCGGTTGCAAATACGATTGAACGGATGCTGACCTCAGGCCGATCGCCCTGAACTTCCACCGTGCCACTTTCCTTTCTCTTCCAACACAGGCGGGGCCCGATTTCAGTGCAGCCCGTCTTCCCTCATTAGATGCAGACTGAGACATCTCTGCTGTGCGGATGCGCTGAATTCACATGCGACCGAAGCCAAGGCGCTGGTTCCAAAACAGTGTAATCGCCGCGCGCAGAATTTCCCAAGATAGCCATCGTTGCAACAACGGGAAAATCGAGGCACATGCGCGCCGACGCATGAATCTTTTGCATTGAGACTGGCGCGACTGGGACATACGTTGATGAGTGAGGCGCGATTTCGGGCACGCAGCCCGGCAGCGCGGGATACTCGAACATGGCAGCATCGTCACAATCCGCACTCCCGGCTCCGCATTGCTGGACGAACAGCCTTCTCGCCGTTGCGCTGCACTACAAAAAAGTCCTCGCGCGGAATCCGCGGCAGCCCGAGGCGCTGATCGGGATGAGCCTCATTGCGCTGGCGAGCAGCCAACTCGAACCGGCGCTTTCTATGGCCCGCGCAGCGGTGATGGAAGCCCCCCAAATGACGGCTGCGTGGGTCACTCTTGGGCAGTCGCTCAAGGCCGCATGCCGCCTGAGCGAGTCCGAGGCGTCCTTTCGGCAGGCTCTCCGGTTGAACCCCGAGGAATGCCTTGCCCGCATTGGTCTCGGCGAGCTGTGCATGGCCCTTAACGCTCCCGAGGAGGCATTGGAGCACTTTGAGAAGGCGCTGCAGACGCAGCCTGAGCTGAGCGCGGCGCATCTGGGCGCGGGCCACGCGCTGGCCTGCGCCGGCCGCGATGAGGAGGCTCTGGACCGTTACAGCAGGGCTCTCTCGCTCAATCCGCAATCGGCGGACGCTGCCTTTGCGATGGCATTCGTACTGACCCGGATGAGCCAGGCGCAAAAGGCTGAAGCGCACTACCGCCGCGCCCTGATGCTGCGGCCCAATTTTGCCGCGGCATGGATGAACCTGGGCTGCCTGCTGCGGGAACAGGGCCGGACGCTCCACGCGGAAGCCGCGCTGGCGCGAGCCGCGCAACTGCGGCCGGAAGCGCCCGTGACATGGTTGAATCTGGCGCTGCTCGAGAAGGACCGGGGCCGAACCTCCGAGGCGGAGCGGCGACTGCTCCAGGCTTTGCGCCTGCAGCCGGAGCGCGTAGAGACCCTGGTCGCGTGGTGTCAGCTTCGCGTCGCGCTCAAGGATTTTGCTGGCGCACGTGCGTGGCTCCGGTGGGCCGCGGCGCGTGGTCCCAGTCACCCTGAGGTTGTGAACATGGAGGGTATCCTGCTGCACTGCGAGCGCCGCTTCGCCGAGGCCGCCCGATGCTTTCAGCGAGCGGAGAGACTGGGCAGCAAGGCGGCCGCCTCGAACCTTGGCAACAGTCTGCTGGATCTGGGACGGATGCAGCAGGCGCTTGCCGCCCATGAGCGCGCGGTAGACCTCGATCCGAAGAGCGCGGGGGCCGCCTACAATCTTGCGCTCACCCGCCTTCGCCTGGGCGATTGGAAGCGCGGCTGGGCTGGCTATGAGGCTCGCTGGCGATTTCGCGAGGTTCACCCCGCGCCGCTTCACTTTCGCTGTCCGCGCTGGCAGGGCGAGCCGGTTGAGGACAAACGACTGCTGCTCTATGCCGAGCAGGGCTTAGGCGATGCCATTCAATTCTGTCGCTATGTTCCCTTCGCCGTGGCCCGCGGCGCCAGAGTCATTCTGCAGGTTCACGCGCCGCTGGAGCGGCTGATGCGCTCGCTCGCACCTGTCCGCGCGGGCCTCGTGGAGCTTGCGCGTCTCGGCGAGGAGCCGCCGCCCTTCGATCTCGAATGCCCGTTGATGAGTCTTCCTGCCGTCTTTGGCACGACCGTGGAGACGGTTCCCTGGACGGGCGCCTATCTCGGGCCTGAATCGACTCAGAACGAGCACGGCGCGGACGTGGTTTTGCCGCAGGCGCGCAGCGGGCTGCGCGTGGGCGTGAACTGGGCAGGCAATCCGCGCTACAAGGCCGACGCTCAGCGCTCGATGCGGCTGGCGACGCTGTTGCCGCTGCTGCGGCTGCCGGGGGTGCAGTGGGTTTCCCTGCAAAAGGGTGAGCCTGCAAAGGAACTTGAGCATCTGCCGGCCGATGTGCGGGTCTGCGATGCGTCGAGCGGAGATCACGACCTGGCTGACACTGCAGCCCGAGTCGCCAGCCTCGACCTGGTGGTCACCACAGACACCTCCATCGCACACCTGGCCGGAGCAATGGGCAGGCCGGTCTGGATTCTGTTGCCGCACCTCAGCGACTGGCGCTGGATGCAGACCATCGAGACGACACCCTGGTATCCGACAGCAAGGCTGTTTCGACAGAGCACCCCTGGGAATTGGGACGGGGCCCTCGAACACGCGTCGATAGAGTTGAAGAATGCCGTGAGCTGCGTCTGGGGAAAGCGATCGGAAGGCTCGCCATTGCCTGCGCGAAGCGGTCAACTCCCATCCCATCTCAGGAAAGCTCCAAAGAAAAGCTAAAGACAATCTTAAAATCTGTTGACACTTCATACTCTATAAACTAGAGTACTCTTCATGATGGTCCAGGATGACCGCGGGGCCACCGTCCAAGGCAGAAGTCTCTCCCCTGCCAATGCGGTGTCGGGCTGTGACACCAGGGTGATTGCGTGAATGCCGATTCGTCCGCTGCAGTTCCTTCCGCGCTCTCAACGTTACCGCTCGAAGTTGAGGCGCTGGTCAAGCACTTTGGCGCCGTCACAGCCGTTGACGGCATCTCGCTCTCTCTGAACAACGGAGAATGCGTGGGTTTGCTCGGGCCGAACGGTGCCGGCAAAAGCACGCTGATCCGCGCCATTGTGGGCCGCGTGATTCCCGATGCCGGACGGGTTTCGGTGTTCGGAGCGGAGGCTGGCTCGCAGGCGGCTCGCGCGGCATTGGGGTGGGTGCCGCAGGACCTGGCCCTCTATCCTCGGCTGAGCGTGAAGGAAAATCTGCACTCCTTCGGGCGATATCACGGCTTGACCGGCAAGAAACTTGAGCAGGCGGTTGCGCGCTGCCTTGCCTGGGCGGCGCTCGATGACCGCGCCGGGGAGCTGACCCGGAACCTCTCCGGAGGGATGAAGCGCCGCCTGAACATGGCGGCCGGGCTGATCCACGAGCCGCGCCTGATGTTGCTGGACGAGCCGACGGTGGGAGTTGACCCGCAGTCGCGCAATCGCATCTATGAGATGATTGAGGCCCTGCGCGCGCAGGGAATGACCATCATTTACACCACGCATTACATGGAAGAGGCGGAGCGGCTTTGCGACCGCATCGCCATTGTGGATCACGGGCGCATCATTGCGCTGGACACCAAGGAAGCGCTGGTGCGCAACTCGTTTGCCTCGCGCAGCCAGGTGGTGGCGCGGCTTGAAGGGCCGGAGGGCAAGGTCGTCGCGTGGGTGGCGGAGCGCGGCGGGAAGATGACAAAGTCCACCGCGGAATTCACAGTGGAACATCCCAGTGAGATTGCGGCATTGCTTGAAGCCGCGGCCTCGGCGGGCCTGGGGCTGGTCGATCTGTCGCTGCGCCGGCCCAACCTTGAGTCTGTTTTCCTGCACCTCACCGGAAGGGAGTTACGCGATTGATGATTCCCATTGTTCGTACCGCATTGCTTGCCCTGCGCCGGGACCGGGTTGCGCTGGTGCTTAGTTTCGTTGTACCCATCGCATTTTTCTCCATCTTTGCCGCAGTCTTTGGCAGCCAGCACGACACCGTGCCGAAGATCAGGATTATTGTGGTGGACCAGGACCAGAGCCGCGCCTCACGGCAACTGGTGAAGGCCCTTCAGATCGACGGCTCGTTGACCGTGAGCACCAGGCCGAAGCCGACAAAGAGCCAGCCAACCCCCTCCGACTATACGGCGGAGAGTGCGGAGGCCGCGGTTAAGGCGGGCGACGTGTCGGTAGCGCTGATTGTTCCGCACGGATTCGGCGAACATCCCCTCTCTTTTGGCCCCGATTCGAGCGGCACAGCGATTGAGCTCTTAAACGACGCCAGCGACACGATTGCTCCGCAGATGGTCGGTGGGCAGTTGCAGAAGGCGGCGATGACGGCCATGCCGGGGACGATGGCCGAGCAGGGCATGAAGGCGTCAGAAAAATATCTTGGCGCCTTCACGCCGGAACAGCGCAGAAACATGAACGCCGATCTGGACCAGTTGCGGCAGATTGAGGAG
Source organism: Acidobacteriaceae bacterium (assembly GCA_037439805.1). Taxonomy (GTDB): domain Bacteria; phylum Acidobacteriota; class Terriglobia; order Terriglobales; family Acidobacteriaceae; genus Telmatobacter. Next base: position 11,530 of record JBBIVH010000016.1, on the reverse strand, counting down.
CGGCAGGATGCGGGCGGAGGCGCAGCTGGCGGACTGGGCGGCGGCATAATTAACTTCAAGACGCGCGCGGTGGTGGGAGAGAACAAGAACAATCCCAGCCTGTCGTTCGAGGCCGCAGCCATCGGTGTGATGTTTCTGCTGTTCACTGCCAGCGGCTCGGCTGGAGCACTGCTGGACGAGGCGGAGAGTGGCGCTCTCGATCGCGTGCTCAGTTCGCGCATCAACATGAACGGACTGCTGACCGGCAAACTGCTGTTCAACATTCTGCTTGCCTTTACGCAGTTGACGGTGATGTTTCTGTGGGCTTGGGCTGTCTTCAAGATCGACTTGTTCAGCCATATCCCAGGCTTTGTGGTCATGGGTCTTTCTACCGCGTTTGCCGTGGCAGCCTTCGGTATGCTGCTGGCCGCCATCTGTCGCACCCGCGCGCAACTTGGGGCGCTCTCGACTCTGCTGATTCTCATCATGTCGGCCATCGGCGGCAGCATGTTTCCGCGCTTCCTGATGCCGGAGGCGATGCAGAAGGCCGGCTTGTGGACCATCAACGCATGGGCCATCGACGGATTCGAAAAGGTGTTCTGGCGCGATCTGCCGGTGACCGCGCTATGGCAGCAGGTGTCTGTGCTGCTGGCCATCGGCATTGTACTTTTTGCGGTAGCGCGCCGAATTGCGCGCCGCTGGGAGTACGCGTGAGAATTAGCTCCATTTGGGTACAAGGATGAGGTTCACTATGCAAGGTCAGGATGAGAAGGAACTGCACGAGCGGCTTGCACTGATTGAGACGATGATTACCCAGGGGCGGCGCACCACCGAAAGCTGGGGATGGATCTTCGTCCTATGGGGTATTGCCTACTACATAGCCATTCTGTGGGCAGCGCACGGAGGCCCTGCGGTGGCGTGGCCTGTGACGATGATTGCTGCGGCGATCGTCTCCGGCCTGATCGCAAGCCGCCAGACGCGCAATCAGCCGATGACAACGGTGGGCCATGCGATCCGCTCGATCTGGATTGCCATGGGCGTCGCCCTGTTTGTCCTGCTGGTCTCACTTGGATGGAGCGGGAACATCTCGGACGTGCGTGTCACGATTGCGATTGTGGCCACGATGCTCGGTGTCGCGAATCTTGCATCGGGACTCCTTCTCCGCTGGAAGGCTCAAATCGGCAGTGGATTGATGTGGTTGGCAGCAGCGGTCGCAGTCTGCTTTGTCGCAGAGAATCTTGTCATGCCTCTGTTTGTCGCGGCCATCTTCCTCTGCCAGATTCTCTTTGGCGTCTACGGCATGGTGTGCGAAGCCAGGGCTCGGAAGATTCGCGGTGCGAGCCATGCCTGACTTGCCAGAACTCAATCCGGTGATCCACGGCAAACTGCGTCTGGCGCTCCTGTCGCTGCTTGCGGGTGTGGAAGAAGCCGAGTTCACCTGGCTTCGTTCCAGGACCGGCTCGACAGACGGCAACCTCGGCGCGCAGCTTCTGAAGCTGGAAGAAGCGGGCTACGTCACGATGCAGAAGCAGTTTGTGCAACGCAAGCCTCAAACGGTCTATCGCATGACTGAATCGGGGCGCACAGCGCTGGGCGAGTATGTACAGTCGCTGCGGCAACTGCTCGGAACTGCTTTTTAAGCGGGAACAGCGGCATTCGATCCAGTTGCTGCAGCATCCTTGCCGAGCGTCTCTCGCACTCGCTGCATGATGCCGAGATAGTAGGCGAGGTTGTGGACTGAGTTCAGCGTAGCCGCAAGCGGCTCGCCGGCCTGCATGAGGTGGCGCAGATAGGCGCGCGAATAGCGGCGACACACCATGCATCCGCAGGCGGGGTCCGGAGGATTCATGTCCTCTGCATACTGCCGGTTCTTGATGTTGACCCGGCCCTCGCTGGTGAACAAGAGGCCATGCCGCGCGGCGCGCGTGGGCAGCACGCAGTCCATCATGTCCACGCCCAGCCGGGCGTACTGCTCGATCTCATCCGGGTAGCCGACGCCCATCACGTAGCGGGGCTTGTCTTTGGGGAGCAGCGGCAGAATCTCGGCAATCACCTCGAGCGTGAGGGGTCGCGGCTCGCCCACGCTGAGGCCGCCGATGGCGTATCCATCGAAGTCCATCTCCACGAGCTGTTCCGCGCTTTCGCGGCGCAGGTCCATATACATGCCGCCCTGTACGATGCCGAAAAGACTCTGACGCCGGTCAGGAAACTCGGCCTGCCACGGGACCTCGTGCTGATGCGCGCGAAAGTGATCGAGCGAGCGCCGCGCCCACGCCATCGTGAGCCGCAGGCTTTCCCGGGCGCGGTCGCGTTCGGCTGGGTACTCCGTACACTCGTCGAACGCCATGGCGATGTCCGCGCCGAGCGCAATCTGCACATCCATCGAGTGCTCGGGCGTGAAGAAGTGGCTGCTGCCGTCCAGATGCGAGCGAAAGCGGACGCCCTCATCCGTCACCTTGCGCAGTTGCGCGAGGCTGTAGACCTGAAAGCCGCCCGAGTCCGTGAGCATGGCTCCCGGCCAGGCGATGAAGCGGTGCAGGCCGCCCATGCGGTGAATTGCCTCGTGGCCGGGGCGCAGGTAGAGGTGATAGGTATTGCCGAGAATGATCTCGGCACCCACCGATTCCAGCACGTCCTGCGGGACCGCCTTGACTGTGCCGGCGGTGCCGACGGGCATAAAGACCGGCGTCTCCACGGTGCGGTGCGGCAGGTTCAACTGCGCGCGGCGTCCGCCCGACTCCGAGGTTTGCAGGACTTGAAAGCCAGAACTCATCCAGACGATTCTATCGGGCCCCATCCCAAGCGGGGTTCGCAATCAACGCTACCTGCTGAATCGACGCTGGATCGGCAGCCTGCAGAGATCGCAGCAGCGCAGCGATGGATTGCCTGGAACGCGGCTCGATCAGGTTGGGCGTAATCTCATGTAGGGGAACAAGGACAAACGCGCGCTCCGCCATGCGCGGATGCGGCAGGTCGAGGTCGGCCTCGTGGAGTACGAAATCCCCGACCATGAGGATGTCGAGATCGAGGGTTCGCGGTCCGTTGGCGACTCCGTGGGCGCGATCGCGGCCAAAATCCCGCTCGACGGCCAGCAGGCGCAGAAGCAACGTGTGCGGCGAAAGCCCTGTTTCCAGCGCCGCCACGGCATTCACAAACTGCGGTTGCGCCGTGAAGCCGACCGGCTCGGTCAGATAGAGCGACGACTGGGCAGCGATGCGCCCCAGCGAAGTGAGCCGTTCAGCAGCGGCCGCAAGGGTCTCCGCCGGCCCGCCCGCATGGCTGGCGAGATTCGAACCCATGGCGATGTACGCGGTGTGCATCCGTACTAGAGTATCGCGTGGGCGGCGCGCAACTCCCCTGCAAAGCGCGGCCCGCGCCGACGCATTAAAATAACCGCAGTAACGTTCCCATATCCGCTGCGCTGCAATAGGATCGTAGTGCACACCGATGCGGGAATCGCAATCGGACTACGCGGCAGCCCGCAGAAAACTGTCTTCGGGCCCGTTGGTATTGGCCCCTGCCTTGGCAACCCAGTCCAACCTGGACAGAAAAGGAACTCTTTTGAGCGCTATGTGGAAACCGACCCAGACTGGCCCTGCAACGACACCCGCAACCCCGGAGCCTCCGCGCCCCGCGGCTCCCGCGCCCACCTTTGAACCCGCACGCCCCGCCGCGCCGGCCGGCGAGCAGGCCAGCATCGGCAAGGGCCTCTTCATCAAAGGCGAGATCACCGGTTCTGAGTCGCTCTTCATCGATGGCAAGGTGGAGGGCAGCGTGAACCTGCCCGGCAACCGCGTCACCGTGGGCCGAAACGGACAGGTGAACGCGAGCATCAATGCCCGTGAGATTGTGGTGCTGGGCAAAGTGCGCGGCAATGTGAATGCAACCGATCGCGTGGACATCCGCGCGGAAGGCGCGTTGACGGGCGATGTCGCCGCTGCGCGCATCAGCATCGAAGACGGCGCTTTCTTCAAGGGCGGTATCGACATCAAGAAGCCCGACGCGAAGGCTGCGGCTCCTGCTGCGGCTGCCACGCCCGCGGCGGAAGCACCGAAGCCGGCCTGAGCCGCACCCGGCACGGTCTGGACCACAGGAAGCTCCCGCCGCGTGCGGGGGCTTCTGTCTTTTCGCCCTGGATTGGCTCGGCGTACTGGCTATGCCAGCCCCAGCCGCTTTCGCGCCACGCGCGGCAGAGCCGAACCGATCTGCCGCAGGACGGCATCCGTCGCGGCGATCCAAAGGGCAGAGCCCGCGAGCACGATAAAGAGATCAGCCGCCCTGCCATGCAAGGGCAGGCTGCCCCCGAACGACTGCGCCAGCCAGCCTCCCAGCCAGTCAAAGACACCCCACACCGCCCCTCCTGCAGCAATAGACGCCACCAGGCACCGGCCCAGCTCGCTGAAGTCCAGGCTGGCCAGCGACACCATGCGCCGCTGATGCAGTAGCGCCGCAATGGTAAGCGTCTGCAGCGCGATGCCGAGATCCGACGCGACCGCAAGCCCCATGGCGCCCAGCGAAGAGAACAGCGCCGCGTAGACGGGCAGTGAAACGACCGTCACGATGGTGCTGGCCGCCATCGGCACAAAGGTGTTGCCCGCTGCGTAGAAGGCGCGCGCGTAAATCGCCTGCGCCGACCAGAGAAACATAGAGACGGAAAAGACCGCAAAGTACATCGCACAGAGGTGCGCGTCTGCCCCGGCAAATCGCCCTCCAGTAAAAACCAGATCGATCATCGGCTCGCCGAGGACGATCATGCCCGATGCGGTGAGTAGGCCAAAGCAGGCCACCCGCGAGACGGAGTCGGCTACTTCTGTGGCGAACTCGAAGTGGCTTTCCCGCGCCCAAAGGCTCGCGAAGAACGGCATGGAAGCCGCGCCCGCGGCCTGCGCCAGCACCGCCATCGGCGTGGTGAAAAACTGCTTTGCGTAGTTGAACAGCGAGACCGCCCCGCCAATGCGCGACGCATAGTGCGCGATGATCCAGTTGTCCGCAGTCACCAGTGAGACGCCGGCCATGAGCGGCAGCGAAAGACGCACCCACTCGCGCAGCCCCTCGTCGTGCCAGTCGAGAATAGGACGGTAGCGGGTTCCGTTGCGCCGGGCGAAATACCAGTTCAGGAAGAACGGCCCGAGAAACGCGCCTGCAACCGTCCCTATCGCTAGGGAAGACACTCCGAATTGCTTAACCAGAAATACGCCGCCGAAGATGGTTCCCAGGTTGTAGATCAGCGGCGCGATGGCCTGCACGGTGAACTGTTTGCGCACCAGCAGCACCGCGCCGAAGACTCCGCCGGCAAAGAAGCAGAGCTGAGCCGGAAGCAGAATGCGCGTAAGCTGCACGCAGAGCGCTGCCTTCTGCGCGTCGTAGCCAGGGAACATCTTGGCCACATACAGCGGCGCCAGCAACTCAGCCAGAAGAATCGCTCCCCCCAGCACAAGGTACATTGTGGTGAGAATCACCGAGAGAGAACGCTCTCCCTCGGCTTCGCGACCCGTCTCACGATAACGGGTGAGGATCGTAACAAAGGTGATGGAAGCAGCGCCTCCGACGAGGAAGTACGAGATCATGTCGGGTAGCACGAATGCCGCGTTCAGCGCATCCGCGGATACTCCGCTGCCAAAGAGCCACATGATGTACTTGACCCGGACCAGGCCGATGATTTTGGACAGAAAGGTGGACGTCATCAGCACAACCGTTGCACTGAAGGCAGAGTGGGCGTGAGAAGGGCTCAGCATCTGCAAAGCCCTCGCCCACCGCGACCGCGGCATTGCGGCGCGGGCAGCGTCGGTTGGAGGGGATTGGGTCACTGGTCCGATTCTAACGGGCTTTCCGCCGGCCAGACTTCCTGCGTACATGAAAAGCTCACTTCAAACCCACAGGAAGTCCTTTGGCCTGTATGCTGGCCTTGCAATGGGTCGGCAATTTCTCGCAGCCAACCTCGCGCAGGGGAATTCCATGATGAAGCTGGTTCGCGTCGGTCTGCTTGCGCTGCTCTCGACGGTAGCCAGCGCTCAGGCTGTCCATGGACGCAGCGGCATCACTCTGCCCTCGCCGCCGGCTGTCCAGTCCGACCCGGTCTACGACAGCTACTTCGGCACCCGCATCGCCGACAGCTATCGCTGGCTTGAAGACGCAAAGAGTCCCGAGACGCGCGCCTTCATCGACGCCGAAAATGAGTACACGTCGCGCTATTTTCGCCAGGCTCCAATACGCCTGCAGATTGAGGACGAACTGCACGCACTGGAGAGCATCGATGCGTGGTCTCTGCCTGTGCAGCGCGGCAGCAGCCTTTACTTTCTGAAGCGCGCGGCGGGTGAGGACCAGTTTTCCATCGATCTCCGCCGTGGGTGGACGGGCAAGGATGAGCGCCTGCTCGATCCTGCCGGGCTGAGCCGCGACCCGAACACTTCGCTCGTACTCGAGAATGTTTCCCAGGACGGCAACCTGATCGCCTACGGCATGCGGCGCGGCGGCGCGGATGAAACCGAGATTCACGTCTTCAACCTCAGGACGGGCAAGACGCTGGAGGATACGCTGCCGGCGGGCCTTTACAACTCCGTCGACTTCACACCGGACGGCACGGGCATCTACTACACACGCAGCAATCCGCAGGGATCGCTGCTGTACCTGCACGTGCTCGGCAGCCGCGTCTCGCGCGACCAGCTTCTCTTCGGCCATGAGTTTCGCGGCGAACCTCTCGGCCCCATCGATCTCTTCCAGTCCTCGATTACCGACGATGAGCGCTACCTTGTCGTCACGATTCATCGCGGAGTTCCTGCGCGAAGGGTGGACATTGTCTTCCGGGATCTGACAAAGCCAGACGCTCCGTTTGACGTGCTGGTGTGGTCGCTCGATGCGCGCTTCTCGGCCATCCGGGCCAAAGGCGCATGGTACCTCAAGACGGACTACAACGCCCCGAATGGGCGCATCCTGCGCGCCGATCCGGGTGTCGCGCCAGAGGCATGGACCACGATTGTCCCCGAGGCTCCTGAAGCCATTCAGGACTTTTCCGTCATTGGCGACAAGATCTATGTGTCGCGGCTCAAAGATGCACGGCCCAAGACCGATGTGTACACGCTCATCGGTCGATCCTCGGGTGCGCTCGCCTTCGACGGCATCGGATCCGCCTCTGCCGTGCGCGGCCGGTCCATCGACCGCTACGGCTTCTTCAGCTTTCAGTCCCTCGTCCAGCCGCCCACCGTCTACCGCATCGATGCATTGACGGGGCGCCGGGAAGTCTTTGCGCAACCGAAGACAACTTTCGATGCGGCGCAGTACGAAGTCCGGCAGGTCTTCTACACATCCAAAGACGGAACCCGCATTCCGATGTTCATCGCGGGCAAGAAAGGATTGCAACAGGACGGAACCGCGCGGCTGCTGATGACCGGCTACGGCGGCTTCAACGTGAGCATGACTCCCGTCTGGAACCCCGCATGGGCATGGTGGCTGGAGCAGGGCGGTTGGTTCGCGCTGCCCAATCTGCGCGGCGGCGGCGAATACGGCGAGCGCTGGCACCATCAGGCCATGTTCGAGAAGAAGCAGAACGTCTTCGACGACTGGTATGCGGCAGCACAGTACCTGATCGCGCAGAAATACACCGCATCCAATCGCTTCGCCATCACCGGCGCATCGAACGGCGGGCTGCTGATGGGCGCATCGATGACGCAGCGCCCGGAGCTGTTTTCCGCAATCGTCTGCGCCTATCCACTGCTTGACATGCTGCGCTATCAGCGCTTCCTGCAAGGGCCGCACTGGACGACCGAGTACGGCTCTTCCGGCAATGCCACGCAGTTTCCGTATCTGCTCCAATACTCTCCGTATCAGAACGTAAAGGCTGGCAAAGCGTACCCAGCGGTGCTGTTCTTTACAGGCGACAGCGACACGCGCGTCGATCCTCTGCATGCGCGCAAGATGGCGGCGCTGATGCAAGCGGCATCTTCGAGCGGCAGGCCCATCCTGCTGCATTCAAGCGCGAGCGGAGGCCATTCAGCGGGCGTGAGTCTTGCCCAGCGCATAAAGGACGATGCCGACCAGCTTGCGTTTCTCTGGATTGAGACGGGTCCAGCCAAGGCTCGCTAGGACAAGCGCTGGCCTTTGCGCTGCGTAGGATGCACATCACTTCCGCGATTCCTTGGAGCTTCACTTCGGGAACGCGCTCAAACTTTTCCGCATTCAGGAAGAGGGACCCACACTTTCTTTCAACTGGCCCTCATGGCCGACGCATTCTTGGGTAAGCTCGATGGCATGCAGACCACCGCCGATGTTTCGAGCACGCCCGCGGAAGCCAGCTTCTCAACCCTGCTCACCGCGCTGACCTCGCGTCTTCCTGTGCAGGATGCGCAGGACTCTGAGAACCTGCTGCGCGATGATGTGGTTTCACTGAGCTACGAGCAGGCACTGCGCACGGCGGCGCGCCATCGCAGCCCTGCCTCGCACGCTGCTGTTCAGCCGCTTCCAGAGGCTGAGGGCTTACCTCCGGCGCAGCAGTTGGCTCAAGCGCAGAAAGCGCAGGCATCTCATCGCAGGTCGCGGCGCGCGATTCGCATGGCGTCGTCGGTGACCATCCGGCTGGACGAGTCAGAATGCGGCGAGTTGCGGGCACGCGCTGCGGAGGCAGGTCTCACCGTCTCAGCGTATTTGAGAAGCTGCATCTTTGAGGTCGATGATCTGCGGGCGCAGGTCAAGCAGGCGCTGGCTCAGATGCGTTCCACCGCCACGCCGCCCGTGAGTACGCAACCGACTCCTTTGCAGGCTCCCGCATCCGGTTGGCGTGAGCGGATCTTTCCGCGATGGGCGACGCACAGCGCCGCAGCCCACGCTTAATCCACTTCGAGGATGAGGCACTTCAGGTACTCGGTCTCCGGCAGGTTCAGGACGACCGGATGATCAAGCGAGGCGCCGCGACGCTCCAGAAGGCGCACGCGCCGGCCCGCATCCGCTGCGGCAGAGGCCACGGCAGCCTGCAGCTCCTCTGCGCCCACGTGATGACTGCAGGAGCAGGTGACGAGCAGACCGCCCGGCCGGATCATGCGCAGCGCGCGCAGATTCAATTCCTTGTAGCCGCGCAGAGCGCCCTCCACGGCACGCCGCGTCTTGGCGAACGCGGGCGGATCAAGCACGATCGCGTCGAACCTTTCTCCCGCATCGGACCAGCCGCGCAGCAGCTCGAAGGCATCGGCCTGCACCCAATCCACCTCAGCCGAAAGAAGGTTCCGGTTCCCGGCGAGGTTCCGCTCCGCCACCTCCAGCGAAGCCCGCGAAGCATCGACGCCCGTCACGCGACGACAAACCGCTGCCAGATGCAGCGCGAAGCCGCCCTGATAGCAGCACACATCGAGCGCGCGGCCGGTCGCGCCGAGCCGCTGCGCCCACTCCCGCGCGGCTGCGTAGTTGGCGCGCTGGTCGAGGAAGGCTCCCGTCTTCTGGCCGGCATGCGCGTCATAGTGAAAAGAAAGCCCGTTCAGGTGAAATACCGTGCTGGTGACGGGATGGGCGGGTTCGGATGCCCAGAGCGGAGCCAGACCCGGCGCGGAGAGCCCTTCCAACTCGCGGATGCGCGGATCAGGCCGCTCGAGAATCGATGCTGGATTCAGTTCCTCCCGCAGAACGCGCACACACACCTCGCGTACCGCGGCGCTGTCGAGCCCTTTCACGAGTAGCTGCAGGATGACGAGATCGCCATACTTGTCCGCTATGAGCCCGGGCAGTTCGTCGGCTTCGCTGAAGCAGAGCCGGCACGCATTTGTTGACTCGTCGAGCAGCGTCGCGCGTCGTGCGATCGCCGCGCGCAGCCTGCTGCCGAGCAGCGCCAGCCAGCCAGCCTCATCGAGGCCGTCGCGCGAGACGATGCGCAGGGCGATCTCCGAGGTCGGGCTGTACAGGGCTGTTCCAACCAGAAGACCTCTCTCATCCGCCACTGGCAGCAGAGATGGAGCCTCTGCTCCACCGGTGTGCACGGACTCGACATCGCCCGCGTACACCCACAGATGGCCCGCGCGCAGCCGATCCGCGGCCCTGCGCTTCACGACCGCGCCGAAAGGAGGATGCTCGTTTCCCGCTGCTCGTGAAGCTCCGGCGGAACTCCGACGATCGGACGTATCCCTACGGTCGCCTTCGCTCGCTTTGCCCCGCCTCTTTGGCCCGGGGTTCCGTTGAGCGGATAGCGCCTCACCTCCGCGTGAAGCGGAAGCGGATCGTGGTGGTTGTGAGTCTTTGCGTGGCTTGGCCATTGGTATGCCTGGTTCATCCTACCAAGAATCGGTCCCCGTGCCGGCACTCTGGAAGAGCCGTACGACCTGTCAGCGAATTCCACGTCCGCCCACTGGCCATATGCGGATTGGGAAGCTGTCGCCCTGATTGCGGCTCAAGGCGGTCAGTTCCGCAGGCTGAGTCTTCAACACGACAGCGCGGCTATAATACGGTATGGCGACTGTCCGGCAGACCGTCCCGAAGGCAGGATCTCTGCCTCCTTCTCCGCTCCGCGAGAGCGGAGCTGCCGCTCTGTCGCCGGCGCACAGCGAGCCCTCCATCGCAACGCGTTTTGACGCGCTTCTCCACCAGGTCCAGGCCAATCGCCCCACCGAGGACGTCCACCTCATCCGCAAGGCATGGGACTTCTGCGTGCAGCAGCATCAGGGCCAGATGCGCGCCTCGGGCGAGCCTTACATCATTCATCCGCTGGAAGTAGCCGAGGTTCTGGCCGAGCTCAAGATGGATTCGACGGCCATCGCCGCGGGCCTGCTGCACGATGCCGTCGAGGACACCCCCGCGACGCGCGAAGAGATCCAGGCCGCATTTGGCGAGCAGGTCGCGCACATTGTGGAAGGCGTGACCAAGATCGACAAGATTCAGTTTGCGAATCGCGAGGACCGGCAGGCTGAGAACGTACGCAAGATGCTCCTCGCGATGGTCAGCGACGTGCGCGTCGTTCTGATCAAGCTCGCGGACCGGCTGCACAACATGCGCACCCTCGAACACCTCAACCCGGAGCGGCAGGAAGCGATTGCGCGGGAAACCCTCGACATTTATGCGCCGCTGGCCCACCGGCTCGGCATGGGCAAGGTGCGCGGCGAGCTGGAAGACCTGGCCTTCCGCTACACCGACCCGGTGAGTTACGAGCAGGTTGCAGCCGCCATTGAGGCCCGTCGCGCTGAAGGGGAGCAGTTTCTGCACAGCGTCGAAGATACGCTCGTCGAGCAGTTGCGCGAGAACAACATCGAGGCGCGCGTCGAGTGGCGCATCAAGCGCCTTTACTCCATCTTTCAGAAGCTGCAGCGCACTAAATCGGCTGTGGATCAGGTCTACGATCTGCTCGCCGTGCGCGTGATTACGCAGGATATCGCCTCCTGTTACGCGGTCTTTGGCCTCATTCACGCGCTCTGGCGTCCCGTGCCCGGCCGCATCAAGGACTTCATCGCCATTCCCCGCGCTAACCGGTATCAATCGCTTCACACCACGGTGATTGGCGAAGGCGGCCACCAGTTTGAAGTGCAGATTCGCACCGAGGAGATGCACCGCATCGCCGAGGAGGGCATCGCCGCCCACTGGAAGT
>JBBIVH010000015.1:5624-26555 GCA_037439805.1 Acidobacteriaceae bacterium | reverse complement strand
CGATACTCCACCTTGCCGTTCTCCTCGTACTTGATGTACACGCCAAAGTCCGGAATGTACGCGCGGTGCGAGGGGTTCAGGTAGTGGCGATAGACAACATCCTGCTGCGTGATGCGCACCAGCATGTTGTCGAGCGAAATCAGCTTCTCCGCCGCTTCCGGCTTGACCTTCTTCAGGTGGTTGCGGAAGCGCGCCTCCGTCGTGCACCAGTGCGCCACGGTGTAGCGCATCGTCTCGCCGGTCGACTTGATCTTCGTCTCGTACCAGTCGAGATCGAGCGACGGGTTGCCCTTGATGTCGAGCGCCTCGTTGTAGCTCTCGCCCTTGCGCGGATCGAAGACGAACTCCGGCGCGCCGCGCGAGTCGCGCACGCGCTGCGCCTGGTGCAGAGCCATGTCGTCGGGCACGCCGTGCTCCGGCTGGCAGGTCGTGAAGGCCTGCAGGAACATCGTGCCGCGGTACTCGATGCCATCGAGAATCGCCCGGTAGAGCTTGGGCGCGTTAGCCATCGAAACCTGCGCCACAAACGGCGATCCATGTCCGGCGAGGAAGGTCTCAGCCACCGTCTTCTTCTCGGTGTTCTTGCCCTGCGTCGCAGCGCCGAAGACGTTCATATCGTTGCCGCCAAGCATCGGTGTCGAATCCGAGTTCTGTCCGCCCGTGTTCGAGTAGACCTGCGTGTCCAGCATCAGTACCTTCACATTCGGCCGGTTCTGCAGCATCACCTTCGATGTGTTCTGGTAGCCGATATCGCCGATGCCGCCGTCGCCGCCAACCACCCACACCTTGGGCAGCTCGACAATCTCCTGATCGGTCATCAGCGCATCCGTGAAGTGCGTGAAGTGGTAGTACTCCTCCTCGTTGATGCCATTCGCGTCGCGGGTGAGAATCACGTCCGTCAGACGCTCTGGCAGCACCGACCGCCGCGCGTGATCCACGATGAAGTTCTCGCCCATCAGCCAGCCCACGGTCACGCCGTCCTGGAAGAGCGAGTTCATCCATGGATAGGGATGCGGATTGTTCGGCGAGGTCGAGCCGTACACGGTGTTGCAGCCCGTGTGCGCGGCCATCGCCATCACGCTCATGCCGTTGGCCAGCCGGCCATCCACCGGCTGCAGGTTCTTGTGGTTGAACGCCTCGGTCAGCAGCACCGCGGCAAGCGCCTCCACCAACTGCGCATCGGTCATTGCTCCGTTCTTCGCTTCGTAAGCAGCAATGCGCGCCTTCGTGTCCTTGTTGTCCTCGCCGCCAAGGCCCAGAATCAGGTGCGCGATGCCCTGTCTCAGTAGCGCATACTCTGCCGGATTCTTCTCCTTGAGTGCCGCAAGCCGCGCCGCGCCCTTCTTTTCCAGTTCGCCGGCCTTCGCAACAAGGCGGTCGCTCTTCGCGTGGTAGACAGGGCGCATGTACGCCTCGGTCACCGCCGCAATCGAGCGCAGCACGCTCTTCTCGCCGCAGCCCGCGCACGCTCCGTCACCCGCTACCAGCGCGTCATAGTTCGTCCGCACCATCAGCATGTTGCGCAGCGTCGCGGTCTTCGAGTCGCTCGGGTTCGCGTTGTTATAGAAGCCGAGATACTTCTGCGTGGTGTCAGGCAGCAGATCAAGGAAGTGCGTGCCCGTCTCGTGCTCGGCGTTGATGTCTTCGGTCTCCTGCACCATCCTCAGCGCCTGATGATCGCCGCACGCCGTGACGCAAGCCGCGCAGCCCTTGCACAGGTCGCTCACAAAGATCGAGAAAATGCCGCCGGCTCCGGGCGTCTTGCGCTCGGGCGACGAGAAGATCGCGTTGACCTTCTGATACGCCATCGGCACTTTTTCAAGAATGTGGAAGAACTGCGCCTTGGCCGCGGCGGAGAAGCCATCGACCTGCTCCGTCACCTCGCGCAGAATCTTTGGCAGCGGCGTGCCGGTCTTGATATCGGCCAGCATGCGCTCGCGCGTGCGCTTCTCGATCTCCGGTAGCGCCTGCAGCATCTTCGCGCGGTCGCCAGCATCCGCCACGTAATACTGAATGGCCGTCGAGAGCAGCGTGGTCAGGTCCTGCGAGCAGTTCGGCAGCGCCGTATCCGGGCACACCGAGATGCACTCCATGCACTGCGTGCAGTTCTCGGGAATGTAGAGCGGCGTCTCGCGACGCGCCACATACTTTGACGCCGTATCGCCCGTCGCGGCGGCAATCACGCCCATCGCAATCAGCGGCGAAGCCGGCTGATTGTAGCCGTAGCTCGCGCGGTACTCAGCGTCAAACGTCGCGATGCTCGAAACCGGCGGCCGCGAAGCCTGGCCAGTGGGATGCGCTGTGGACCGGCAGCCTATGCCGCACGATCCGCCCGCAGTAGCCAGTTCAAGAATCGGCATCAACGCCGCGCCGCGCAGCGTGGAGCGATCCGCGGCGCTCAGCTCGCCAATCTTGATCTCCTTCACGCGCTCAAAGCCCTGCAGCATCACTTCCATGTTCGACTGCACCACCGCATCGCCGAACTTGCCGAACTTCTTCACATACTGCTTGTGCACAACCTCGCGATACTGCTCCTGCGTAATGCCGAACTCACCGAGCAGTGTGCTGACCGCAAAGAATGCGCCGAGGAACGCATTGCCCTGCATGCGCAGTTGCAGATCGGCACGGTCCGTCGCCTTGCGGGCGATGTCAAAGCCGGGCAGCGTGAAGACGCGAATCTTCTTATCGATGATCTGCTGGCGCGCCCAGAGCGGCAACCGCTCCCACGCCTGCTCGCCTTCCTCGTCGGACTCCCATACGAGGCTGCCGCCCTCCTGCATTCCGTCCAGCGGGTTCGTGTGCGTAAACGCCTTCGGATCGCAGCAGAGCACCGTCGTCACATGCCGCAGATCGCAGTTCACGCGAATGCGCTCCTTGGCCGCAACCATGAAGTAGCTCGTCGGCGCGCCCTTCTTTTCCGAGCCGTACTTCGGATTGGCGCTGACGTGAATCACTTCCTTGGGGTTGCCAAGCTCGTCCACCACCTTGTCGCGCTCGTAGATCAGGTCGTTCAGATCGCCGAGAATCGCGCCCAGGTTCTTGCCCGTCGTAATCGCGCCCCAGCCGCCGATCGAATGGAAGCGAACCGCCACCGCGCCCGCAGGCAGCAGCGACGGCGTTTCGTCGGCGATCACGCTGTAAGGATGATCGACTCCGAGCACGAAGAAATTCGCGCCTTCCGCAGCCGTCTTGCCGTCCTTGCGCTTGCGGCCCGCGGTCGCATACTCATACGCGCCGATGATGTGCTCCGGGCGAAAGTCCCGCGAGCCAAGGCCGTAGCTGCCGCTGTAAATCTTCGGCAGTTCGCTCGGTGAGATCGCAGGCAGACCCTCCGCCGCTGGATGACCCTCATACTGCACGGCCTTCGACAGCGCCGTGCGAATGTCGCGGCCCATCGGGTTATCGCCGGCCAGCGGCTCGTCCGTGCGCTCCACAAGAATGACGTTCTTCTTGCCCTTCAGCGCCGCTACAACAGCCGCCTCCGGGAACGGACGAATCACGTTGAGGTGAATCGAGCCCACCTTCACGCCGCGCGTCTGGCGCAGATAATCCACCGCCGCCTCAATGTTCTCCGCTGCCGAACCAAGCGACACAAAGACCGTATCGGCGTCATCCGTCTTGTGCTGGCTGATGAGCCCATAGCGCCGGCCCGTCAGCTCGGCAAACTTCTCATACGCTGCTTCGAGGAAATGCAGGATGGGCTCGGCAAAGTTGTTGCGCCGCGCGATCACGCCCTGCATGTAGTGTTCCTGGTTCTGCACCGGCCCCAGCAGCATCGGGTTGGTCAGGTCGATCATCTTCGGCACGCGCCGCCGCGTCGGCCCAAACAGCACGCGTTGCGCCTCCGTGGGGCAATCGATGACGTCCTCAGGCGAACCGAGATATTCGCGAATCAGCTCGGACTCATGCTTGTAGAAAGTCCGCTCCAGGTGGCTCGTCAAAAAGCCGTCCATAATGTTCATGCCCGGCGTCAGGCTCAACTCCGTCACGCGGCGCAGAATCAGCGCCTGGTCGGCTGCCTGCTGCGCGTCCTTGCCGAAGACCATGATCCAGCCCGTGTCGAGAGCGCCATAAATATCGTCGTGGCCGCAGTGAACGTTCAGCGCGTGCTTGGTCAGCGCGCGCGCGCCCACCTCCAGAATCATCGTCGAGCCCTTGCCCGGCGCATGGTAGTCCTGCTCCACGCCGTAGACCACACCCTGGCCCGAGGTGAAGTTCACCACGCGCTTGCCGCACACCGAGTGCGCAATGGCGCCGCCCTGGGCCGCATGCTCGCCTTCGGTTTCAATCGCCAGCGTGTTCTGGCCAAAGACATTCAGATGGCCTTCTGCATACGCCTGTTGGAAAAGCTCGCCGCCTTCGGTCGAGGGAGTAATCGGATAGAACACGCCTGCTTCGGCGATGCGCGTCTCCGTATGGTAAGAAACCAGTTGGTTCCCGTTGGCGGTAACCCGGATGCCGGGATAACGTGCAGGTGCGGTCATAAATCCCCCTCTGTGCCTTTCCTTCTCTTGCCTCACGCTTGCCCCTTCGCGCTCGAACAATGCCGCATCGGCTCATTCGAACGCGTTCAGGACAGTCCTCCACGGACAAGACGCCGGAGAGGCTTGCGGCCTGATTCTGTGGCGTCTTCCTTCGCTCTTCCACTCTTGCTGCCGCGCAACCGGAGGGTCTGCGCGTCGAATGCCTGCGACCGGCTGGCGGTAGCCGGCGTCCTCAAACTTTTGCCCCTACGAGTCTAATGGCCAAAGCGCAGTCGAGGAAACTCCGGGGGAAGATTTGCCACAAAATCCGCTTCCATCTCAGTATGCTCTTTGCATAAAAGACGCTGTACCAAGCTGCGGGATTACGGCAAACCCCAGCCTTTCTGCCCTGAACCGCCACCATCCGACGCGCCGACGCTCCAGAGCCTATACTGGCCTCGACTCGGAATTCCCTTCAGCACCATTTCGCCTCGGAGGCAGAGCAAGTGCCTGCGCCCACGCAGTTTGCCACCTACCCCAGTCTTCGCAATCGCGCTGTCGTTGTCACCGGCGGCGCCACCGGCATCGGAGCTGCCATCGTCGAGCACTTCGCCCGGCAGGGTGCGCGGGTCGTCTTCTTCGACGTGCAGGACGCCCCCGCCCAGGCTCTCGCCGCATCGCTGGCGGATGAAGGATGCCCAGCGCCCGTCTATCTCCACTGCGATCTCACCGACCTGCCCGACCTGCAACAGGCGGCGCAGCAGGCCATTGAAGCTCTCGGTACAGTCGATGTCCTCGTCAACAACGCCGCCAACGATCAGCGCCACACCGTCGAGCAGGTCACGCCCGACTACTGGGATCGCTCCATCGCCGTCAATCTGCGCCCGCAGTTCTTCATGATTCAGGCCGTGCTGCCCGCCATGCGCGCCGCGGGCCGCGGCTCCATTATCAACATGAGTTCGATCTCCTGGATGATTCCCTCCACCGGCGTCCCGCTCTACGCAACGGCAAAGGCCGCCATCGTAGGACTCACCCGTACTCTGGCCCACGAACTCGGTCCCGCCGGCATCCGCGTCAACGCCGTCCTGCCCGGCGCCATCGCCACGGAAAAGCAGCAGCAGCTCGTCTACACCCCGGAGTACAAGGCCGAAATCCTCGCCAGCCAGGCCCTCAAGCGAGACGTCCTGCCCGAGGACGTGGCGCGGCTGGTTCTCTTCCTCGCCGCCGACGACTCCGCCGCCATCACCAACCAGAGCTACATCATCGACGCAGGCTGGGTCTGAGTCCATCCCAGCGCCCGGCTTGCGCATGACCGTCGTCATCGCGCGTTTCGCGGTTCCATCCCTTAAGATGCTTGCGGGAGTCTACAGCATGTTTCCTCGTTTGCTCATCCGTTCGCGCTTCACTCCTTTCGCGGCGCTTCTCGCCGCAGCGATTCTTCTCCTTCATCCGCAACTGCGCGCTCAAAGCCCGTCGGAAGCGGAAAAGCTTGCCGCCGGTCTGCCGCCTGAATCGCGCGCCGTCCTGGATCGTCTGGCTGCTCTCGATGAGCTGCCTGACGGTGTCTGGAAGATGCACTCCGGGGACCTGGCTCACGGCGAAGCAGTCCATCTGGATGAGGGCGGCTGGCAGACCATCGAACATGGCAAGGCGCCCAAAGAGAGCCTGTGGTTCCGCCAGACCTTTCGCGTCCCCGACAGCCTGCATGGATACGATCTGACCGGTGCGCGCATCTGGTTCCAGTTTCATTGCTACGCAAATGGCCCCATGCCCATGATTCTCTACTCCAACGGCCGTCGCGTCGCGATGGGCGATGATCTGGAGCCGGTCGTTCTCTTTGACGGCGCGCGCCCCGGCGAGAGCGCAACGGTCGCTGTCAAGCTTCTCCACACCGTCGATGTAAAGACCTTTCAGGGAGCGACTCTGCGGATTGATTTCCCGGCCGGCAGGCCCAGCCCGAAAGACCTGCGCGAAGAATTTCTCTCCGCTGCGCAGTTGGTGCCGTCACTCGCACCCGGCGACACCGGCAAGATGGACATCCTCAACGGCGCGATCCAGACCGTCAAAGTCTCTGCGCTCAACGAAGCCAACGCCGCCAATCCCCAGGCGCTGGCGCAGTCGCAGACCGCCTTCGACGCCAGCCTCAACGACGCCGCGCAAAAGCTCGACGCCCTCAAGCCGTTGCTTTCCCAGGCCACCTACCACCTCACCGGCAACTCCCACATTGACGCCGCCTGGCTGTGGCCCTGGACCGAAACCGTCGATGCCGTCAAGCGCACCTTCGGCACCGCGCTCCAGCTCATGTATGAGTACCCGCAGTACACCTACACGCAGTCCGCCGCGGCCTACAACGAGTGGATGGCGCAGAAATATCCCGACATGAACGCCGAGATTGCGCAGCGCATCAAGGAGGGCCGCTGGGAGATTGTCGGCGGCATGTGGGTCGAGCCCGACCTGAACATGCCCGACGGCGAATCGCTCGTGCGCCAGATTCTTGTGGGTAAGCGCTGGTACAAGCAGGCCTATGGCGTGGATGTCCGCATCGGCTGGAACCCGGACTCCTTCGGCTACACATGGCAGCTTCCGCAGATCTACAAGAAGAGCGGCATCGATTATTTCGTCACCCAGAAGATGACGTGGAACGACACCAATCAGCTTCCCTTCAAGCTCTTCTGGTGGGAGTCGCCGGACGGCTCCAGGGTGCTCACTTACTTCCCGCATGACTATGCGAATAACAACCTCAATCCGGTGCGCCTCGCGCGCGACCTTGCCGAAGCCCGCCAGCGCGCCACCGGCATGACAGACATGATGGACCTCTACGGCACCGGCGATCATGGCGGCGGGCCCACGCGCGTCGTCCTCGACGAAGGCACGCACTGGGCCGAGCCGGGACACGTGACACCGAAGTTCGAGTTCGGCACGGCGCAGTACTACTTCTCGTCGATTGAAAAGCAGATTGCCCCCGCAAGTCCGGAGTGGAACTACCAGTCCATCGCCAAGGGCTACTCGGCGCCGCCCGCCGCCACCGGTCTCGTCTCGATCCCTACCTGGAAGAGTGAGCTCTACTTCGAATACCACCGCGGCGTGATGACCACACAGGCCAATCACAAGCGCGGCATGCGCGAAAGTTCCGAGGAGACGCTGAACGCGGAGAAGTGGGCCTCTCTCGCCTGGCTCGATGGCAACACGTATCCAGCCGACGAACTGACCGAAGACTGGAAGAAGGTCCTCTTCAACCAATTCCACGACCTCGCCGCCGGCTCCGGCATCGGCGTCATCTACAAAGACGCGCAGAAAGATTACGACGTCGTTCGCATGTCCACGCAGGCCATCGCGCAAAATTCTCTGCAAACCGTGGGTGAACGCGTGGACACCTCCGCCGCTGCCAAAGCGCCGGGCAGCCAGCCTGTCCTCATCTTCAATCCGCTTGGATGGGCGCGCTCAGGCGACGTCGATGTACAACTGCAGGTGCCGGACATTGGACCCTATGGATTGCACGCCACCGATGTCAGCCGCAACCTGCCGGTCAATGTTGAAACCCTTTCGCTCGACCGCGAGACCGGCGTGGCTCTCGTCCGTCTCCACGTGGAAGACGTTCCCCCGCTCGGCTACAAGGTCGTTTCCATCTCGCGCCGCACGGCTGCCGAACAGCAGCGGCCCGTTGGCGTCTTCGCTCACGAAGACGGCGACACCGCCGTGCTGGAGAATGCGGCGCTGCGCGTGGTGGTCGATAAGCACACCGGCTGCATCACCAGCCTGTTCATCAAGCGGTCGGAGTTCGACGCCTTCACGGACGGCGCATGCGGCAATCAGTTGCAGTTCTTCAAGGACACGCCGAAGGAATACGACGCCTGGAACATCGATCCCGGCACGCTCGACGTTCCGCCCATGACCATCGAGCACTCTGACTCGGTCACCGTCCTCAGGTCAACGGACGGCGCGCCTGGCATCCGCATCGCCTCGCACTGGCAGAATTCAAAGTTCGTCCAGACGCTGCGCCTTCCGCAGGGCGTCAACATGGTCGATGTGGAAAACGACATCGACTGGCACGAGACGCACGTTCTGCTCAAAGCTGCATTCCCCCTCACCGTCGCGGGCCCGTTCGCTACCTACGAGATTCCCTTCGGCACGATCGAGCGGCCCACCACCCGCAACAACAGTTGGGAGAAGGCGCAGTTCGAGGTCCCCGCGCAGCGCTGGGCAGACCTCGGCGACAGCCTGCACGGCTTCAGCGTCCTCAACGAGTCGAAGTTCGGCTACGATGCCGTGGGCCATCTGCTTCGTCTCTCGTTGCTGCGCTCGCCCACCTGGCCTGACCCGCAGGCAGATCGCGGCCATCACCACTTCCACTATGCGCTGTATCCGCACTCAGGAACGTGGAAGGAAGCCATGACCGTGCGCCACGGCTGGGAATACAACTACCCGCTCACCGCGGTCCTGGCGACCGTCCATCCCGGCGTGCTGCCCGCCAGCCACTCCTTCGCCTCCGTCGCCCCGGACAATCTGGTGCTCACCGCCGTCAAGAAAGCCGAAGACGCCGATGGACTCATCTTCCGCGCCTATGAATGGGCAGGCAAGGACTCCGTCGCCGAGTTCCATGTCCCCCCCGGCGCACGGTCCGCAACCGTAACCAACCTCATGGAGTCGCCGCAGGCCGGCCCGCTCGTCGTGTCGCCGGATGCGAACGGCAGCGTCGTCAGGGTGTCCGTCCATCCCTATGAAATTCTCACCATTCGCGTGGACTATCCTCCCGCCACGCCGCAACCCTAGTCGTGGTCCCCAGCCGGATGCCGCACCTGAACCATTCTCAAGTGCGCATCCGGTTTGGTACCCTTACGCCACGGAGCTTTCGTTATGGACATCACTTCCCCGTTTCTCGTCGTACCCGTGATTGTTGCTGTCTTCTTCGCCTGCATTCTCTTCGCCACCAGTTCGAAGGAAGACGGGCACGCCAGCCACTGATCGCGGGTCGCGCGGCCCCGCCGTGCGCCTCGCGGCAGACCGGCCGGCAATCCGTCCTCTCCAGACTGTGGGAACCGGTTCCCCTATCCCTGCGTACTCCAAAACAGGAGAAATTGACATGATGCGGAGAGCCAGTGCGGCTTTGGTTGTTGGATCGCTCGCGATCCTGATTGCCGGTTGCAGAATCCACGTGGACAAAGACTCGGGTGGCCAGGAAAAGACCGTCCAGGTCGACACGCCCTTCGGCGGCATGCACGTGAACACCAATCACATCACGGCTGCCGATCTGGGCCTGCCCGTCTATCCCGGCGCCACCATCGTCACCGACGACAAGAACAATCAGTCGGCAGACATTCACATGGGTTTCGGCGAGTGGCAGCTGCGCGTTCGCGCCATCAGCTACTCCACGCCAGACGCGCAGGATAAAGTCATCGCCTTTTATAAGAAGGCGCTCGCACGTTATGGCGACGTCATCACCTGCCAGGATTCCACCCCCGTCGGCAAGCCCATTGCAACCTCAGAAGGTCTCACCTGTGCAGACAATGGAAAGCAGAGCACCGTCCAGGTGAACACCTCAGACAATGGCATCCACCTTGGCAATGGACTTGAACTGAAAGCCGGCTCCAAACATCATCAGCACGTCGCCGGCATTGAAGACAGCAAGGGCGGCAAGACGCGCTTTGGCCTCGTCGAACTGCAATTGCCCGCTTCAACCGATTCAGGCTCCGGTTCTAGCGACTAACGGAAGGATTCAGCCGCCCGCAAACGGTGCGTCCGCCGGCAGCGGGCGGCATGGAAATCGTGGCCCTTCGCCGCCAACGAGACAGCTCAGAATCACATTGCGCCGTGATTGACGCGCGCCTTATAGTCGTTGCACGGAAAATCTCAGCTCCATCGGTCGATTGAACGCGGAATTCCGTGAGGTGCGCAGATGCGACAATTTGCGATCTTCCTGACGGTTCTTTTCCTGTCCTCTCCTGGATTCGCCGTGACCAGGATGACCGTGGCGGCCTTTGACGAGATGCTTGCCTCCCGGTTGGCCGCGCATGAGTCCGACACAGACACGGCACAGAAGATCGCTGGTATCGAATTGACCGAGAGGCTCACCTCGGCAAATGTGGCCAATTTGAAAAAGACTCTCCAGATGGGCCCGCTGACCCAGATTGCCGTCGAGATGCAGGCCGACTCCTCGGCATTTCTCAATCCTCCAGCCGCAGAGCTTCCACAAAAGGCTGTGCCGACGATTCCCGAGCAACAGGCCATGCTGAATGGAGCCATTCATTTTGTGGCGACCACGTTTCAGCATCTTCCCGACTTTCTGGCGGAAAGGCTGACCAGCAGTTTTGACAATTCACCTCTTGTAGTGACGCACAGCGGATGGGCGCCTCCGAACGCTGCGTTGCACACGGCGGGCACATTCAAACAAGTGGTCACTTACCGAGGCGGCCGCGAAATTTCGATTGGCGATCTGAGTGCCAACGGAAAGCGCTCGAAAGATGGCCCCGCACCGTCGGGACTCAGTTCCAGTGGCGAGTTCGGCCCAGTGCTCGCGACGATCTTGCGCGATACCTCCAAAGGCTCGATTCAATGGAGCCACTGGGAGCAAGGTCCAACGGGGCTGGTGGCGGTCTTTGCATACCAGGTACCGCAGTCTGCCTCCCACTACCAGGTGGACTATTGCTGCGTGCGCGGCTCAGAAGATCCAAAATCCTATGAGGGCAGCAAAGATCAGCGCCTTGCGAACGCATACCACGGAACGCCCGGATACCACGGCGCGATCTTCCTGGACCCAACGGCGGGAACCATCCAGCGGATTACGCTTGAGGCCGAGATGGATCCCCAAGCGGCGATTACAACTGCGCAGGTCTCCGTGCACTACGGCATCGTGACCATCGGCGGCCAGAGTTATACCTGCCCAGTTGCGAGCCTTGCGATCTCCGATGCGCGCACACGGCTCGGTGGCGACATGAGCGATCGCACTATTCTGCGCATCAATGAGGTGACGTTTGCCAACTATCACCGCTTCGGAACAAGTTCGCGAATCCTCATCGATGGAGAGCCGCAGTAATCAACTCCAGTGCCCGCGCCTGTCGCTGTCTTCAGCAATTTCCGTTGGTTCGGGATAGAAGTCAGTTCCCATTCCAAAAAGCTGGCCTAGGGTTGCTTCACCGGATGGGTCGCGCCGGCGTGCAGATAGCGGCTCGCGAACTCCAGAAACGTAGGCCAGTTCGGCCCCGGCGTGTGGCCGCCTGAGTGCTGTCGAAACGCAATCTCCCCTGCCGTCAGCGGAGTCTCCATCGGCGGAAAGTCCGTGGTGCCGAGGTCGCGCTTTCCAAGCATCTCGTACACCGGACCCGCGCCCACTGCCGCCAGGAACATCCCCTTCGCATCGGCCCAGCCGTCTCCATCCGTCGCGCCGCCTGAGATGAAAATCGGTCGCGGCGCCACCAGCGCAATCAGTTCATTCGCATCCACCGGCAGATCCGAGGTCGTCAGCGTGCTGTCATACTTGAGAAAATTTCCCGCCATCCAGTGGTATTCGCTCGCCGCAGCCACATTTCCAATCTGCTCGCCAAAGTGGTGACGGTACAGCTTCGCGCCCGCCTCGCCCGATGAGCTGATGTAGCCAATCGCGAAGCGAGGGTCATACGCCATCGCCACCAGCGACGCCTTGCCGTAGCGCGAGTGGCCTTCGATGCCCACCTGTTTCGCATCCACGTCCTTGTCGGTTTCAAAGTAGTCCAGCGCGCGGCTCGCGCCCCACGCCCATGCGCGCAGCGCGCCCCACTGCTCCGGTGTGCGCGGCTGCCCCTTGTTCGCCAGCCCGATAATCCCCTCCGTCAGCCCTGCGCCATTGTCCGGCTGCACGCTCGTCGGAACATACTCCGCATAACCCCACCCGCGCGCCAGCACCTGCTGTTCCCATGTCGGCCCCGGATTGGCAGGCGGAGCGTACTGCGGAAACCGCTTGGCAAACATCGCCATGAATGCCTTGCTGAAGGCCAGCTCCATCATCACCGGCACCGGGCCCTTGGCATGAGCAGGCGTGCTCACCGTCAACTCAATGTTCACCGTGATCTTCGGATCGGCGGAGTTGTCGACATGGCCCACCAGCGTCTTCGTCACCACCGGAACCTCGCCGTTCATCTCCTGCTTCACGCCGGTCACCTCCCAGGTCACCTTGGGCAGATGTTCCGGCATGCGGCCCAGAATCTCGCGATCGAAAAGCTCCACTATCTGCGGCCGGCGCTCATGCCACCACTGCGTCGGCGTGCTCACCGGCTTTCCGTTGTCCATCACAAGCGCAGCCGGCGACGGCCCATAAATATCCGCCTTCGACTCGTCGTAGTTGGCCGCATTCGCCGCCTTCGGATT
This sequence comes from Acidobacteriaceae bacterium, assembly GCA_037439805.1. Classification (GTDB taxonomy): domain Bacteria; phylum Acidobacteriota; class Terriglobia; order Terriglobales; family Acidobacteriaceae; genus Telmatobacter. The sequence continues at coordinate 13,755 of JBBIVH010000015.1, read as the reverse complement.
GCCGTTCGCGCCGGGGCGAAGCGTCTTGATCCCCAGCAGATCCATCATCCGCTGATGGTCCTTCTCGGATGCCGCCTGAATCGCCAGCTCCTCCGCAGTCGGCTGATAAGCCGGCGCCTTGGGCTGCGCCGCGGCCTGTGCCCCATCGGCCTTCTGCTGCGCTTCCGCAGAGAGGCAATACGCGCAAATCACAGCGCCGAAAACTCCGGCAAACAACAACGCCAAACCGCTGGCACGATTCATAAGCACCTTCAGCAGCGAGATATCGCGTCCCTTGCGAACCACGCCAGCATAGCGATTTACTCCAGCCCAGGCAAGTGCATCGACTGCCTAAGGCCCATCCATTTCAAGTTCGCCGCTGTCGCGCCGATACAGAGTTTGAATCGCGCTGCTGAAGGGATGTCTGCATGAACTGGCTCAAAAGTCTCACCATCTCACGCAAATTCAACCTGTCGTTTGGCATTGTCTGCGCCTGCTTCGTCCTGCTCGGCATCTACACCTTCATCACCTTCCGCGGCATCGCGCAGAAGAGCGTCGATGTCAGCGCCAACGCCTTCCCCGCATCCGTGGCCCTCGCCGATGCGCGCGCTGCTGCAAATGCGGTCCGCCGGGAGGACCTGGAGGCCTTGCTCTGCCAGACGCCGGATTGCATCGCCAGTCATAATACCGCGCGCCTGAATGCCGCAGCTGCCTATCAGCAGGCGCTCAGGTTATATGAGCCGACGATCAGCTATCCAGGCGAACAGCCTCTCTATAACCGCTTCGTCAACGCCTTTGATCAATATCTCCGCGCCAGCGACACGATTCATAGCATGATGACCTCGGGCAAGTCGGGAGACGCGCTCGATCTGATCTCATCGCAGGCCACGCTCTCCCAGTTCAACGAAGCGCTGGCGGCGCTCACAGACGATCTCAATCTGAACGCAAAGCACGGCATTGAGGAATCTACGTCTGTCACCGATGCCAGCAGCCGCGCAACATGGATCAATGCGGGCGTGACGCTCTTCCTGATTGTCTTCTGCTCGGGAATCGGAGTTCTGCTGACGGGTCTGATTGCGCCACCGCTGCGGGAGGTTACGGCTGCGCTCGAGCGCGTTGCGCAGAAGGACCTGAGCATCAGCCTGGATGCGCGACGGACCGATGAGATTGGTCGCCTCACCGCAGCCCTCAACACCAGCGTCTCTTCCATGCGAAGCGTCCTCCGCTCGGTTGCTCAAGGGGCCGAAACGCTTTCATCCGCGACGGCGGAGATGAGCGCGCGCTCCGTGCAGGTGGCGGGCAACGCCAACACGCAGTCCAGCAAAACCAACCAGATTGCCGCCGCCGCGCAGGAGATGACGGCAACCATTGGAGAGATCAGTCACAACGCAGAGACCGCCGCCAACGCCAGCCGCATCTCCGCCGAGACGGCAGACCAGGGTGGCACGATCATGAAGGCTGCGACTGAAACGATGAGCAAGATTGCAGACGCAACCGGCATCGTCTCCGACAAGATGAACTCGCTCGCTCTTCGTTCCGAGGAGATTGGGAAAGTGGTCAACGTCATTCAGGAGATCAGTGAACAGACCAACCTCCTCGCTCTCAATGCTGCCATCGAGGCCGCCCGCGCCGGAGAGCACGGCCGCGGCTTCGCCGTCGTGGCCGGGGAGGTTCGCCGTCTGGCCGAACGCACCAAGGGAGCCACCGAAGAAATCGCCGGCACGATTCGCAGCATTCAGGAGGAGACACGCAGCACCCTCGACGTGATGCACGAGAGTCATGCCGCGGTCGAGACGGGCATGAACGAAACGGTGCGGGCCCACAAAAGCCTCGAAGCCATCATCCATTCATCGCGTCAGGTCGAGCACCAGATTCAGCTTATCGCCACGGCCGCAACCCAGCAGACCGCGGCCTCCGGCGAGATCTCCGAGTCCGCGGGATACATCTCCCAGCTTGCCGTGGAAAACTCGCACGGCGCAGAAGAAGCCGTCGCGGCGCTGAGGAATCTCGCTTCGCTCGCCGGCGAACTCGACGGCATCATCCGCCAGTTCCACCTGGAAGCCGACGACCGCAAGGACCTCGATATGCGCGGGTCATCCTCGCGCGGCTTCGCGTTCGCGCCTCGTTCCTTTCCCGCCTGAACCACAGCCCGCACCCTGCCCCGGCCATGCTCTCTGGCCGGGGCTTTTGTTTGTCTTCGCGCATCGCACCTTCGCGCATCTCACCCCGCCAATCTCGCTGTGATAGCCTCCGAGGAAGAGGCGACGCTTCCCCGTCCGTACAACGCCTCACCACCTTTTCTGCAACCAACTCAATGGGAGTCCGCCGCATGAGCGCCGCAAGATATGACCTGATCGTGATCGGCTCGGGCCCCTCCGGGCAGCGCGCCGCCGTCGCCGCCGCAAAGATGAAAAAGCGCGTGGTCGTCGTCGAGGCTCGGGTGGTCGTCGGAGGAGTCTGCATCAACACCGGCACGATTCCTTCCAAAACGATGCGCGAGGCCGTCCTGCATCTCTCCGGCTACAACTACCGCTCCGTCTACGGCATGAATTACCGCGTCAAAGACAAGATCACCATCAGCGATCTCGCCTTCCGCGTTCAGGGCGTCATCAAGACCGAGGTGGATGTCACCGAGGCGCAGCTTTCGCGCAACGGCATCGATGTCGTGCATGGCATCGCCCAGTTCGTCGATCCCCATCAGATCCGCGTCGGTGGACCGCAGGGCGAAGCGACGCTTGAGGCCGACCGCATCATCCTTGCCGTGGGCACCCGTCCCGCATCTTCGCCCAAAGTCCCGCTCAACGGACGCACCATCGTCAACAGCGATCAGATTCTCGACATCCCCGATCTGCCGCGCACCCTCATCGTCGTCGGTGGCGGCGTCATCGGCGTCGAGTACGCCTGCATGTTCGCCATCCTCGGCGTGCGCGTTACCCTCATCGAAAAGCGCAACCGCCTGCTTGAGTTCGCCGATCAGGAGATTATCGAGGCCCTCAGTTATCACCTGCGCGACAGCCGCGTCACCATGCGCCTCGGCGAAGAGGTAGACAGCGTGGAAGAGTTGCCCGACGGCGGCGTAGTCGCAAACCTGAAGAGCAATAAGAAAGTTTCGGGCGATGCCCTGCTCTACGCCGTGGGAAGACAAGGCAATGTGGACGATCTCAACCTCGCCGCGGCCGGCCTTGAGGCGGACGATCGCGGGCGCATCGCCGTGGACGAGCACTACCAGACCAAAGTCGAACACATCTTCGCTGTCGGCGATGTCGTTGGTTTTCCCTCGCTCGCCTCCGTCTCCATGGAGCAGGGACGCATCGCCGCAGCGCGCGCATTCGACGACCACGCCGCTACATCGAACCCCAGCTTCTACCCCTACGGCATCTACACCATTCCCGAGATCAGCTTTATTGGAAAGACAGAAGAGCAGTTGACCGATGAGGATGTCCCCTACGAAGTCGGCATGGCCTACTATCGCGAGGTGGCGCGCGGCCAGATTCGCGGCGACACAACCGGACGCCTCAAGCTCGTCTTCCATCGCGACACGCGCAAGGTACTCGGCGTGCACATCATCGGCGAGGGCGCCAGCGAGCTGGTGCACATCGGCCAGGCCGTCATGGCCCTCGACGCCACCATCGACTATTTCATTGACACCGTCTTCAACTACCCCACGCTCGCCGAGTGCTACAAGGTCGCCGCGTTCAACGGACTCGGCCGCCTGCATCGCTACCAGGCGGGATAACGTCGAAGGAGTCTGCCATGTCTATCGCAATTGGCGTTGTCATGACCGAACATATTGTTGCCGGCAGGCTTGAAGATCAGCGGCTCACCGGGCAGTTGCTCCGCTTTCCGCAGGATGAGTCAGAACTCGACGCTCTTGTCTCCATCCCGGGCGGCGAACTCGTCGAGACCATCGCCGACCTGGTCATGAAGCTCGCGGCAGACTCGCCCGGCAAGCTCGACGCCATCGGCGTTGCCGTGCCAGGCATCATCCGCCACGGCGTTGTCGAAGACTCTCCCAATCTCGCGCAGCTCAAGGGCATGCGCATGGCCGAGGAGCTGGCGCACGTGCTCAGCGGCAAAGGCATGACCGCCCCCGTGCATATCACCAACGACGCCGACGCCATCGCCGCCGGCGTGGCAGCCACCCGCGGGCAGCTCAACAAACTCACCCGCGTCTGGACCATCGGCAACGGCATCGGCTATGGCCGCTGGCCCTACGTGGAAGGCGTCTGGGAAGGCGGGCATATCACCGTCTCTCTTGACCCCAGGGAACGCTTCTGCGGCTGCGGCGGCATCGGCCACCTCGAGGGCATCATGGGATACCGCGCCATGCGCATGCGCTTCCTCGACATGGAACCGGAAGAGGTCTTCGCCAACGCCCAGCGCGGCGACACACGATGCCGTGAGTTCGTCGACCTGTGGCATCGCGCCCTGGCCGCGGCCACGGCGTCGTTCATCCATCTCGCCGGTCCGGGCCGCTTCTACTTCACCGGCCACAACGTCGGCTTCCTCGATCTCCCCACCCTCCGCAGCCTTCTGGAGACGATGGTGAAGATGAGCCCCCTGCTCAGCTATTCGCTCGAGATCCTCGAACCCGATGACGAGACCGCACTGCTTGGCGCAGGCGTCAGCGCCCTGCGCGCTCTTACTTGGTAACGTACCGCCCGGCCAACCTTCACGCGATGCCGTTGATCCCAATTGCATCGTGCTTCGCTTCCGCGCGCTGCAGAAAGCACAATGCACGATTTAAGGTAAACTTGCCTTAGTGCAACCCCACGCGGAGAGCTGGGTGAGCGGTTGAAACCGGCGGTCTTGAAAACCGTTGTGCCTGAAAGGGTACCGGGGGTTCGAATCCCTCGCTCTCCGCCAAAACGCCTCTTGGAAGTACCTGCTCGCACCCCCAGATGCACAGGCAAGATCCCCGCTCCGCGCCTGCAGCGCTGCAGGGCAAAGAGATCACAAGAGGCACTCGCACCGGAGACTTCTGCAAAACTGTCTCTGAATCCGACAGCTCCCATACGCAGGATCTTTTTGCGATCTCAACCGCGCGCCATAGACTGTGCCACTGCGCTCAGGCCCCTGCCAGGAACCGGCAGAGCTTTGCCCATCCTTAAACTGGTGCGTCGCTGGTCGGGCAGCAGGCAATTTGAACAGCGCCGCGGTTCTTCCCCGTGGCAATCGCCTCAGAACCGTTACGTTACTTTGGGAATCTTATCCCCCGGAGCACTCACATTTCCTGGAATGCTTCTATGGTTTGATGAAAGCAGTTCTTCTCACGATGTCCAGTCATCAATGCCGGCAGAGTGTTCCTGTCACAGCGATCAGAGCGGGAGCTCGCCTGTCGGCCCGATTGACCATTTTGTTCTCCGGTTCTTTCACGAGCCGTGGTGCAACTTCTTCCCCTGGTGCCGGCGCTCAGTGCCGCTGCCACTGAGGTTCCCGTTTCGATAGCAAATCACCGGCTCCGCGCGCCGGGCAAAATGCATTCTCCATCAGACGGATGCGCAGGATTTCGTTGCAACCATGCAGGAGTGTTCATGTACGCAGAACTTCAGCACACTCGCCGCCTCAGCGTCCGCCTTCCTCTTGCCGCATCGCTCCTCGCTCTTCTGGCGCTGATGCCCGGATGCTCCAGCTTTTCCGTCACCAATACGGGCATCTTTGCCGCCATCTCCGCTGCCAGCAGCACCATCCGGGTGAATCAGCACTTGCAGATCGTCAACAACCAGAAAGCGACCGGCGCCGCCCTAACCTTTTATGTCAACGGCGTCCCCTGGGGCAACTCCGAGATCGGCACGGTCGATAGCAATGGCGTTTACACCGCCCCCGCCATCGTCCCCGTCCCCAACACTGTGACCATTACCAGCGTTGCCTCTCAATACCCCAGCTATCCTCATGGTTCCCTGACCCTGAGCGTGCTGAACCCAATCCCCATTTTGACGACGCTCACGCCCTCCGGCTTCTCAGAAGGAACGACCACCGTCACCGTCAGCGGATCGCAGTTCGTCTACGGTGCCCAGATCCTCTGGAACGGAGCGCCCATTGCAACCACCTTCGTCTCGGGAACGCAGCTGGTCGCGTCGATCGCCGCGCCCAATCCCGGAACCTATCCGCTGCTGGTCAGCAATCCCAATCCCGGTTCCACCAACTCGGCCACCTTCCCCGTCGTCGTTGGCCCCGGCAAGGTCATCCTCAAGCTCCAGCCCGAGCAGGGGACCGACGTCCGCGTGCGCAACCAGCTCAACATCGGCCTCCAGGTCACCGGCACCACCAATCCTGCCGTCAATCTCCTCGTCAACGGCATTCCCGGCGGTAACGCGCAAATCGGAACGGCTGTCTCCAATCCCGACGGCTCCATCACCTACACCGCGCCCCCCGTGGTTCCCACGCCCAGCAATGTCGTACAGCTCACCGTGGTCAGCGTCGATAATCCATCTGTCACCCTCACGCAGAACATCTCCGTCCTGAACCCCATCCCGATCCTGACCTCTGCCACGCCGATGTCCTTCAACGTCGGCCAGGCGTCCGTCGTCGTGCAGGGTCTGGACTTCATCTCCGGCGCGCAGGTCCTTCAGAACGGATCCCCGGTCCCCACCACCTTTAACAGCGGCGGACAGTTGACCGCGACCCTCAGCCTCACGCAGCCCGGCGACCTCGACCTCCAGGTGCTCAATCCCAGCCCCGGTCCCGCCGCCTCGTCCGATCTCATCGCCCAGGTGCAAGGCACGCCGCCCGCTCTCCTCGTCAGTCCGCAGGACGCCTCGCGCTTCCTTGACCAGGCCACCTTCGGCGCCACGGATTCCGACGTGCATCACCTGTCCCTCATCGGCTACCAGGCCTGGCTCAACGAGCAGTTCAGCGCCCAGCAGACACCCATTGAACCCGTGGTCGAGCAGGCTCTCATCGTCAACAATCCGCCCTGCAGCGCCTCAGACCTCAAGTGCAACGCGGCTCTCTTCGTGCAGAACAATCAGGGAGAGAACTACGTGCTGGACGCCTTCTGGCAGCAGAGTCTTTCCGGTAGCGATCAGCTCCGCGAGCGCGTCAAATACGCTCTCTCCGAAATGTTCGTCATCTCGGGTACGGACTTCGCAATCCAGAACATGCCCCGCGGCGAAGCCAACTACTCCGACATGCTCGGCGCAGACGCCTTCGGAAACTTCCGCCAGCTTCTAAACGATGTGACCCTTAATCCCATGATGGGCCTCTTCCTCTCCACCCTCGGCAACGACAAGGGCAGCGCCAACACCGACCCCGATGAAAACTACGCGCGCGAAGTCATGCAGCTCTTCACCATCGGCCTCTATCAGCTCAATGACGACGGCTCGCAAAAGCTCGACTCCACCGGCAATCCCATCCCCACCTACTCCAACCTCGACGTCATGGGTCTCGCCAAAGTCTTCACCGGCTTCAGTTGGAATATCCCGGGAGACACCACCGGCGCGGGATGGTCAAACTGCTGTGCGTACGTCGGCACTGGGTTCGGCGAAGATATCCTGCCCATGCAGAGTTATCCCGATCATCATTCCATCCTCGAAAAGGACTTCCTCGGCTCCACCATTCCCGCTTCCGCATCCCCAGACCCGGCCGGCGACCTCAAGACCGCGCTCGATACTCTCTTCAATCACCCCAATCTGCCCGCCTTCTTCTCAAAGCAGATGATTCAGCATCTCGTCACCAGCAATCCAAGTCCCGCCTACATCGCCCGCGTTGCCGCCGTGTTCAAAGACAACGGACAGGGCGTGCGCGGAGACATGCAGGCCGTCATTACCGCCATCCTGCTGGACCCGGAGGCGCGCGACTCGGCCGGTGATTTCAGCAATCCTCAATATGGAAAGGTGCGCGAGCCCCTGCTTCGTTACACCAAGTGGGCGCGCGCCTTCACAGCCCAGTCCCGCAACGGCGGCTACTACCTCGGCAGCACCGAAGACCAGATCTTCGGCCTCGGCCAGATGTGGATGCGCTCTCCTACCGTATTCAACTGGTTTGCGCCGGGATTCGTACCCCCCGGCACCAGCATCGAAAAAGCCGGCCTCGTCGCGCCGGAGATGCAGATCACCAACGTCTCCACCGTCGTCGGCTACCTCAACTACATGCAGAACGCCATCGCCGGCAACACCAGTTCCGGGCCTGATGTCTTCTCTGCCTACGGCAC
>JBBIVH010000015.1:0-5524 GCA_037439805.1 Acidobacteriaceae bacterium | reverse complement strand
GGACAGCTTCGATGGCCTCCATGGCCGGCTTCTACGCCAGCCCCATGCTGCTCGGCCTCAACTCCCTCGCAGCCATGGCTCAGTCCGCCTCCGCGTCGGACTACAAAGCCCTCGTCTGCGTCTTCCTTCAGGGCGGCAACGACGGACACGGCACCGTCATCGCCACCGATCCGGACTCCTTCTCCGCCTTTACCCAGGCGCGCTCCGGCGCACCGGGTCTCGCCTATCCCCTCGCTGAACTCCTCCCCATCACGCTCAGGACGCCCCAGTCCGGAAGAACCTTCGCTCTCAATCCTGCCCTCGCCGGCCTCCAGAACCTCTTCATGGCGGGCCGCGCCGCCATTGTGGCCAATACCGGAACCCTGATTGCCCCAGCCACAAAAACCCAGGTCAACGCTGGCTCCGTGCCGCTGCCCGCTTCGCTCTTCTCCCACTTCGATCAGACCGCTGCGTGGCAGGCCATCGCCTCCAATGGCGGCAGCGCGGAACACGTCGGATGGGGCGGAGCCGTCGCCGATCTCATCGAGAGCATGAACATGAACTCCAACTCCATGTTCACCTGCATCTCCACCGCAGGCATCGCGCTCTTCCTCTCAGGACAAACCTCCTTCCAGCTCAACGTCACTCCCGCTGGCCCCATTCCCATCTCCGGCCTCGCCCAGCCCCTCTTTGGAAACGCCGCCGGCACCAATGCCCTCTCCTCCATCCTTACCGCCGACGAGACCAACCTCTTCGCTAAAGAGTATGAAACCGTCATCACTCGCTCCACTCAGGCCCAGGCTGCCCTCGCAACCTCCATGCTGCCGGCCGGCGCAGGCGGAATCCCCAACCCCTCCCAGTATCTCGACCCCATCACCAACAAGCTCACCAACAATCCCCTCGCCGCATCCCTGCAGACCGTCGCCCGCATCATCGCTGGAAAATCCAGCCTCGGCGTCACCCGCCAGATCTTCTACGTGCAGCTCGGCAGCTTCGATACTCACGACAACCAGGCGCCGCAGCATGCGCGGCTGCTCACGCAACTCAGCCAGGCCCTCGAATACTTCGACGGCGTCATGACCTCCCTCGGCATGGGCAGCCAGGTCACTTCCTTTACGGCATCCGACTTCGGCAGAACCCTCACCAGCAATAGCGACGGCACGGATCACGGCTGGGGCAGCCATCACTTCGTCGTCGGCGGCATGGTCCAGGGCGGCGACATGTATGGGCAGTATCCTGTCGTCGGCTCCAATCAGGCCAACGACCTCGGTGCAGGCCGACTCATCCCTACCACCGCCGTCGATCAGTACGCTGGAACCCTCGCCCGCTGGTTCGGACTCTCCGACAGTCAGATTCGTCAGGTCTTTCCAAACTTCGGCAACTTCGGCTCTAGCCCCTATCTCGGTTTCATGGGTTGACTCATGCGCAAAGATTCTCGTTTCTGCCGCAGACTTTGACACAGCAGGGGTAGCCACCTTCCGCCCCCGGCTGGCATACTCTTGTCACATAGATGGAAGCCTTCCCGAATTTCGACTTCAGGGAACTCCAGAACGAGCCGTGCCATTTGCTTCGTTGCTCCACCTCCGCTTGATCGCATGCTGTTCCAGTCACCCTCCCGGTTGTTGAGATTCGTCTCCTGCAACGGATTCGAATCTTCGCCAGCTGGATGAGGATTTGCAAGGAATTCATCGATGCAAGATGGCACCGCCCGCAGGACGAATCAGGCTAAAGGCTCCGGCTCCCTCTCCGCGATTCAGCCCTCTCGCGCATCGCAATTCCTCGTCTGTCTCGTAAGTCTGCTTCTACTCGCAGTGCCGAGCCTGCTCGTCGCCCAGATCTCGCCCGGCCCACTCGCCCGGGCTCACCAGAGCCTCAACGGAGACACAAACTGCGTCCGGTGCCACGCCCTCTCCACCCACACGCCGCAGTTCCGCTGCCTTGATTGCCATCGCGAGATTGCCGCCGAGCTCCAGCAGAATCACGGATTGCATGCCACCTTTCCCCGCTCCGGCGAGCAGGGCGCAGCCTGCGTCAAATGCCATTCCGACCACAATGGCCTCGACTTCCAGATGATCCACTGGAACCCTACCCCACAAGGCTTCGACCACTCAAAGACAGGCTTTACGCTCGATGGACACCATGCTCAGGTGGCCTGCAGGGCGTGCCATACCGCGCAGCACATCCCCGCCTCTGCCCGCTCCCTCCTCACCAGCAAAGACCTCAGCCGCACATGGTTGGGCCTGGCTCCCGCCTGCAGCACCTGCCATGAGGACAAGCACCAGGGCCGCTTCGGCCAGAACTGCGCACGCTGCCATTCCACCACCGACTGGAAGGCAGCCGCTTTCGACCCCAAGACCTTCGATCACTCCACCACCCGCTTCCCCCTCACCGGGCAACATCGATACGTCCTCTGCAAGGATTGCCACAACACCGCTCCCGACGGACAGCCGCGGTACGAAGGCCTCAAATTCCAGTACTGCGCCGATTGCCATCGCGATCCGCATAACGGTGAGTTCAAACAGTCCTGCGACACATGCCACTCCACTTCCACTTGGAAAAAATCTGACTTCGCTTCCAAGTTCGACCACTCAAAAACAGGTTTCCCCCTGCTCGGCAAGCACCTCGATGTCGCCTGCCTTGACTGCCATCGCTCCGGTGACTTCAAAGCTCCCCTCCCTCACTCCCAGTGCGCAGACTGCCACAAGCCCGATCCCCACAGCGGACAGTTCGCCCACCGCCTCGATGCCGGCAAGTGCGAAAGCTGTCACACCGTGCAGGGTTGGAGCCCGTCCACCTTCACCGCAGCGCAGCACGCCAAAACCCGCTTCCCCCTCGCCTTTCCCCATCAGAACGTCCCGTGCTCCGGATGCCACACTCCTGCCGGCAAAGACACTCGATTCGAGCTCAACTTCGCGCGCTGCACAGACTGCCATCAGGATGTGCATCAGGGACAGTTCGCCGCGGCTCCCTGGCTCAACCGCTGCGAGCGGTGCCATCAGCAAGCGACCTTCAAAACCTCCAGCTACACGCTCGACATGCACCAGACCACCCGCTTTCCACTCACGGGAGGCCATCTTGCGGTGCCCTGCGATCAATGTCACAAGCCCCTCCAGGGTACGAAGGTAATCCCTTTCCACTTCGATGCACTCGCCTGCACCTCCTGTCATCAAGTCATCCATCACGGCCAGTTTTCAAAGCGCATGGCCGCCCCGGACCACGCCGGCAAACCACTCGGCTGTCTCGCCTGCCACACCACTGAAGCATGGAGCGAGCTATCGAAGTTCGACCACAACACCACCAGCTTCCGCCTCACTGGATCCCATCGCGCCGTCGAGTGCTCCGCCTGCCACCGTCCGCCGAATCTGGAGCGCACCATGCTCCACGTCGATTTCGCGAAAACCCCCGTCCATTGCGGCGATTGTCATGAAAATCCCCACGCCGATCAGTTCGGTTCAAGGGCGCAGGAATGCCAGCAATGCCACAACACAAACAAGTGGCGCCCTTCGCTTTTCGATCATGAACAGACCGGATTTCCACTGAAAGGCGGACACGAAAATGTTCCCTGCGCATCCTGCCACACCGGCAATCGCCTCGTTCAGGGAACCGTCGTTTTGTTCTACAAACCCACACCAACAAAGTGCGAAGCCTGCCACGGATCGACCATTCCGCAGCAGCATCCGGCATAATTCGGAGGTCCAGATGAACGAATCGTCATACTTCAACGACTCGGCATCACGATTTTTCATGATTTGCACGATTGGCCTGAGGTATCCTTATTCCTATGTGAGCTAGCTCACATGGATAAGTTCGTCTCCAACTATCTAGCGTTGTTTATTTTGAGAGTTCGTTGCCTGAAAAGAAGAGACTGACCGGCTTGCCAAACCAGAGCATGCGCGGCCCTCGAGCTGAGTTGTTTCTTCGCTCACGGCCGTGATAATTAGCCCGGCTCAAAATCGCGTTTTATCGGATTGCAGCGGTACCTGCTGAATTTGCGCCCGGTCTCCCGGCGCAATCGGCTGACTAGCGCCGCTCATTGGCTGAACGCCCGCACATCGGCGCTCTTCCGACAGCGATCCATGCGAACAGGCAACCCGCTTTTTCCTGACAGAGGAATGCAGCGGCCAGGGCATTGAGCAACGCGGAGCGCAAGATGGCAAGACAACGCTGGCTCATGGCGATTCTGGTTGGGATTCTTCCCCTCCTTGCAGGGGCGGCATTCCAGCAGCCTGGCTCCACGAGGCCCCCCGTGGGCGGCCCTCAGGCCAAGGTAACCAACCCCCACGGCCCCATCTCCGAGGCCTGCCAGGATTGCCACTCCTACACCAGTTGGAAGCCCATCCGCTCCAATCCCGAATTCAATCACGACCACACCGGCTACCCTTTGCGCGGCATGCATCAAAAACTCGCCTGCACCCAGTGCCACACCAGCCTCGTCTTCAGCAAGGTCAGCAGGCAATGCGCAGATTGTCACGCCGACATCCATAATCGCCAGTTCGGCGCCAACTGCGATCAGTGCCACACCGTCAACGGCTGGCAGGTCTCCACCAGCCAGATTCGCGATCACCAGAATCGATTTCCGCTCGTCGGCGCGCACGCCCTCCTGCAGTGCGAAGACTGCCATAAGAACGCCGCCGCCGGTCAGTTCGTCGGTCTCTCCACCACCTGCTACTCATGCCATCAGCAGGACTACAAAACGCCCGTCCTCGACCATGCCGCCGCCGGCTTCTCCACCTCCTGCGAAACCTGCCACACCATGGACACCTGGTTCAACGCCAGCTTCGACCACCTCAAACTCACCGGATACGCTCTCACCGGCACCCACGCCACTCTGCCCTGCACCGCATGTCACATCAATAACGTCTTCAAGGGCACGCCCGCCACATGCTACGCCTGCCACCAGAGAGACTTCTCGACTTCGGTGAACCCGCCTCACACGCAGCTCAACTTCCCGCACGATTGCGGCATCTGCCACAACACCACCAACTGGCTCAACGCGAAATTCGACCACACGCTCTACGCGAACTATCCCCTCACCGGCATGCATGCCACGCTCACCTGCGCGCAGTGCCACACCAACAACAACTACACCGCGACGCCTACCGCCTGTTACGCCTGTCACAAAGCCGACTTCACAGGCACCAATAATCCGCCCCACGCCGCCGCCGGTTTCCCCACCGACTGCTCCCAGTGCCACACCACCAGCGGCTGGAGCCCCGCAACCTTCAACCACAACAACACCAGCTTCCCGCTCACTGGCGCGCACATCCCGCTCACCTGCGCCCAGTGCCACACCAACAACAACTACACCTCGCTCCCCACCAGCTGTTACGGCTGCCACCAGGCTGATTACAACGGAACCAACAATCCGCCCCACGCCGCTGCGGGATTCCCCACCGACTGCACCCTCTGTCACACCACCACCACGTGGAACTCATCCACCTTCAATCACGCATCTGTCTTCCCGCTCACCGGCGCACACGCCACCCTCGCCTGCGCCCAGTGCCACACCAACAACAGCTACACAGCCACGCCCACCGCCTGCTAC
>JBBIVH010000014.1:15317-29078 GCA_037439805.1 Acidobacteriaceae bacterium | reverse complement strand
ACGTCGGTGCCGAGGGCATGGATCATGCGTGTTGCATGAGCCACGCGAGGAGGAAATTTATCGATGCGCTGAAGGTGCGCGAGAAGGCCCGGGCCGCGGACGCGGACTTGAAGCGTGTCGTTGTGCTCATGGACGGCTTGTTTGCCATCGATCGCCAGGCGCACGAGCAAAATCTCACGCTCGACGATCGCCACGCCTTACGCCAGGAGCGAGCACCCGCTTTGCTCGATGAATTGCACGCGCTGCTCGAGAAAATGCAAGCCGGCGTGTTGCCGAAGTCCGCCATCGGCAAGGCCATCGCCTACACGCTTACGCGATGGGAGAAGTTGACGCGCTTCCTCAAGTATCCGGTCATCGAACTGAGTACGAACTGGGCGGAAAACTCGATGCGCGGCATCGCTCTGGGACGGAAAAACTGGATGCAGATCGGCAGCAAGGAAGCCGGTCCGAAGATCGCCGCCATCTTCTCGATCGTGGAGAGCTGCCGCAAGCTGGGCGTCCCCATTCGCCAGTATCTGGCTGAGGTACTGCCAGGCTTGGCCGGCCGCTCCATCCAGTCCCTCGCCGAACTGACCCCCGCCGCCTACGCCGCCAGAGTGGCAAAGTAGCCTATCTCATTACCGCCGACCTCGCCAACCATGGAGTTGCCCGAAGGCCTACAACCAACCGGCGGAACTATGCGCTGCTGCGGCGTCACCTTGAAGCTCCGCGCAAGCATACTTGGCGGGACTGGGCCTTCCTCGGACTCCTTGCCGCCGGGCTAGGCGCGGTCTTCCTCCTACCCATCGTCGCCATCCTGCTGTTGCTGTGGTGGCTTGCTCCCCATTGGCGCTGACGTCGCGCGATGGGTATGCTGCGCAATCCGCGATACAATCGGAATGAGTCGGGGCGTAGCGCAGTCTGGTAGCGCATCTGCTTTGGGAGCAGAGGGTCGGGGGTTCGAATCCCTCCGCCCCGACCATGGAATCCGCAGAAATGATCAAGTGATATGGCTGGTCCCGGCCACGCCCCCGCGTTTCCCCGATACCGCACGGGTGTCTATTGCGTGCTCGTTCCGAGATCGGAACTCCCTGTGCGTCGACACTGTGTCAATCGGCTGACGCAACGCTAAGCTGACTCAAATCAGTTGGCAGACGGACTGATTCCTTCGGCGCGAGTCCGCTCATTTCTCTTATCTTCGGTGTCCACGTCCACACCGGCCTCTCCTTCCCGCGGTGCTCCAATCCCATACTTCAACCGCAGAAAGGCCTGGAGCGGGCCGGGCAAAACCTCCGCAAGCTCCTGCCACGTCAGCACCTTCAGCCTTGTGCGCAGCGCAGCAGGACGCACCGCCGCCATCACCGTATACCATGCCTCGCGAAGGTCCGGCCTGCGCGCATCATGCAGCACGCAGAAGCTCGCACCGTTCGCATGCGCCGCCAGCACATTGCGAATCAACTGGTACCCGGCATAGCCGCGCCGTGCGGGCTGCTCCCGCCAATCGCGCTCCACAAGCGCAGCCTGAAAGTCACGTGCAGCATCTTCGTCACCCTGCGCCTCCCACTCCTGCGTATACGCCTCGGCAAACTCCGCAGGCTGCCTCTTTCGCGCCGCGCGCAGCTCCACGCGGGGCAATTCCTCCGGATCAAAGACTGCCTCGAAGTCCCGGTATACCTCCATCGCCTCTGCATCCTTGGTCTGAAAATCCGCTTCCGTCAGCTTTGCCTCCACCAGAAGGCCGCCCCATCGCATATCCACCTCCGTGCGATCGAAGCGTCCATTCTTGAGTGGCACGCGGGCCTTCCATCCAAACTCCATTTCTTCACCCCCATCCACTCCGAGCAATCCTTGCAACCGCTTCAACTCCGCCACGCCCGGTGCGCAGAAGATATTCATCAGCAGAGCATCGGAGCTCATCGAAGAATCCAGCTCGCACCAGCGGCGGCCCGGCTGCAGGGGCTGAGGAAGCGACCTCCTGCCGGTATGCACCTTGTCCATCCGGCGCAGCCAGGCCGGCTGAGCAAGCAGAGCGGCATACGATGCATCGAAGAAGTTCGGATGTCGGTCCTGCTCCGGCGAAAAGACGATGACCGGATCGTCTCCATAGCTCTCCACATGCGCCCTGCCGCGCGCCCAGTCTCTACTTCGCACTGCCAGTTCAGCCCGCAAAGAATGCGCGTACATGTTTGCGCCGCTCGCCATAGAGCAAGGTTACTCCGTTTCATCTCAACCTTTGGTTGGAGACCAGATAGCCTTCGCGATGAGAAAATAGCTGCGTGACTTCCCCGCTTCGTTCCATCTTTGTTTTGGTTCTTGCTGGCGTGTTCTGCGTGCCCGCCCAGTTCGCCCATGCCCTTTGGTGGGGCGCAAAGAAGAAGGCTGAGCAAAAGGCTGGCGCCATTCTGTTTCGCGATAAAGGATGCGCTCATTGCCACGGGCCCGCCGGCACTGGCGGTAAGAAGGGCCCGTCCTTGAGCGGTCTCCCGAAGGACAAGAATTGGACGCCCGCTAAGATGACCGATCAGATTCTGAACGGCGGGCAAAAGATGCCACCTTTTTCTGACTCGCTCACCGATCCGCAGATCGCGCAGGTCGTGGCGTATCTGCGAACCCGGCACAAGCCTGTGCCACCACCCGCAGCGCCTTCAGCTCCCGTGCCTGCGGCGGAATAGATGACCTCAGTTCCTGCCGTTGGCGGAAGCCTCAGACCAGCACGGGCGTGTTCGCTACTCCTTCGAGCCCAAAGACCTTGCGGTACCGTTCAATCTCTTCCGTCGGACCCATCGCCTTCGCATAATTATCCGAGAGCTTCACCGCCGGTCGTCCATCGACCGCTGACAGCTTGCAGACGACACTCACAGGATCAAAGCTCGTGTCGCCTTTCGGGTTGCAGTTGCGAAAATCATTCGTCAGATACGTGCCCCAGCCCGCGCTGATGCGAATCCTTGGCTCATGGGTCCACTTCTGCGGATCGAGAAAGTCGCTCGCGCGCTGAAAGTCGGCTGGCTGCGAATCGCTCCTGATTTTTCCGCCGAAATAGGCGTGCAGTCCGAGAATGATGTCGACGTCCAGTGCATCGGACGCGATGAGCCGCTTCTGGCGAGGATCGCTTCCTCTCTTCATGAGCCAGTCAATATACTCATCGCCTGCGATGTAGGGATCCTTGCTGTCGATGCGCTGTCCAGTCCATCCAGAAACCCAGTCCGGTGCGTTCTGGAGAAACTGCGTGGTGCCGAATGTATCCGGCAGCATGATGAGCAGCTCGCCCTGATACGTCTGCTGCCACAACGCCAGCATGCGATACTGTGCCTGCTTCAGATCTTCGTCGTTATTTGCCAGTGCCGCCATTGCCATCGGCAGCTCGTGCGCGTTGGTTCCGATGGCCTCCAGGTCGTGCTTATACGCCAGATATGTATTTGAACTTCCTGCAAAGCTCTCGCCCAGCACATCGCTCATCGCCTTCACCACGTACTCATGCCAGAGAAAACTGTGCCGGCGGCGCGTCCCAAAATCGCTCACATTCAGTCCTGGGACGCCGCGCAATCTGTCCATCTTTTCCCAAAGCCGCGACTTCGCGCGCGCGTACAGAATGTCAATTTCAAACTCGCTCAGGTTCTTGAGACTTGCCCTGCTCTTCAGTTCATCCACGGCGGAGAGGGCGTAGATCTCCCACAGCGTCGTCTCCGTCCACAGGCCGTCGAAGCGAAGTACGATCTGGCCTTCCTCTGCCGCCAGCTCAAAATCCGAAAGGCGAAAATCCCTTTCGAGCCACTGTAGAAATGCCGGCTCAAACATGCCGCGGCGTCCGTAAAACGTGTTGCCGGCCAGCCAGATCAGCTCCGACTTGTGAAAGCGCAACTTGCGCGTGGACTCCAGCTGCTCGCGAAGCTCTTCGATGCGGACAATGTTGCCGAGCGGAATCGCGCTGGTTCGATTCATCAGTGTGAAACTGGCGCGCGTCTTTGAAAAATGCTTCCAGATAAACTGCAGCATCAGCAGCTTGTAGAAGTCCGTATCGAGAAGCGAGCGCGTGATCGGATCGAGCTCCCAGTTGTGGTCATGCGCGCGCCGCGCCAGATTCACAATCACTGTCTCACCGCTTTCCTTCGCACCATCTCACTCACGCCGATGCCTCTGCCGCTGCTTGATTCAGATACGCACCGCAACTGCGGCGCACCACCAGCCGCGTTGGCACCAGCACGTCCCGCACTGGAAGCTCCGGATGCTCCAACCGCTCCAGCATGGTAGCCATTGCAACCGCGCCGATGCCCGCGCAATCCTGGTGAATCGTTGTAAGAGGGACGGGCAGCAGACTCGCATACTTCACATCGTCCATCCCGATGATTCTTACATCCTCGGGAATGCGAACTCCCAGTCCAAGAAGCAACTGCATCAGCCGCGCCGCTGTCAGATCGTTCGCGCAAACGATGCCCTCCGGGCGCGACACCTCCAGCATCTGCTTCACGAAAGCTTCATCCTGCGGACTGCCACGCCACACCACTTCACAATCTGGAGTCACTGCGTAGGTGCGCAGAGCCTCATAGAAGCCCGTGATGCGCGCGTCCACTGTGTTTGCCGCATTGGGTTCGCCCAGAAATACGAGACGGCGCGCGCCGTGGGTCAGAAGATGAGAGGCAGCCACAAACCCGGCTCTGCGATTGTCCACGCCAACCAGGTCATGCGTCGAGCGCTCGGGGTAAGGCATGTAGCAGCGGTCCAGAAGGACCACAGGGATCTGCGCCCGTTCCAGCACGCGCGCAATGCGCCGATTGACGGTCTCTTTCTCTCCCGTCAATTCCAGCGGCGCAAAAAAAACACCTGCCACCTTCTGCACAATGAACGAATGCACCATTTGCTCGGCTTCCTTCGCAGTCTCGCGCACCGAGCTCGACGCATTGCCCCACAGCAGAGCATCCGGCCGCGCAAACGGCGACCGCATCATGCCGTGGCAAATTGGCTCAAAGATCTCCGTCAGGCCAAGCTCCGGAATCAGCAAGCCGAACGTTCGGCCCGCCGCCTGCTGAGCCTTTTGCACGTGCGTGCCCGCGCCGGGCCGCCGCGTCACCAGGCCCATGCGTTGCAGATCGAGCACGGCCTTTGCAACGGTGATCCGCGAAGCCTCAAACATCCGCCCCAGTTCCGCTTCGCTTGGAAGGCGATCTCCCGGCTTCAACTGGCCCGACTGAATGCCCTTCAGCAGATGCTCAAAGACGCGCCGATGCTTGGCAACCTGCCGTCCACCCTCAACCGCGGGCGGCGGGCCAAGTTTATTTGTCGTGTTGCGTGGTGTGGTCATGCACTTCCCTTTCCGCCTGAGCCCTCTCACTCATGATGCTGGTGCTGCGGTGCAATTGCAGTCTTTCCAATCTCAAAGGATTTCACTACTACCGGGTCAAGACGATTGGCGTCTTCGTTCACTCGATAGGTGTGGTCCACCGCAACGTCACCAAATCGCTGCCGACGCCCGGAGACCGGCCACCAGACATCGATCTCGCGGATCGCCGAAGCGTCGCCCACGCCGATATGCTGGCGCATCGGATTGCCACCGAAACTCGACACCGACCCGACCGCACGATAAATCGAACGCACCCGACCGCGCTCCTCAATCTCTACTCGGATCCGCGCTCCATAACCCGCACGGTTCGTCTGCACGCCTTGCAGCATCAGCGTGACCCAATGCTTTCCGTGTCCAGGATTTTTGTACAGCGCCGCGTGAAACCCATCGCCCGGATACGCCCCGCCAAGCTCTTCAAGCACATCCTCGTTGCCGTTGCCCTCAAGATCCGCAAACGCAATGGCATGCCCCTTCTGCAGGTTGCCGAATCCGCCTGAGGTCGTCACATCCTGAAAGTCTCGCCCGCCATCATTTCGAAACATCCGCTTCGGCAGCAGCGCTTCAAACGACGGATCACCGAGGCCGAGATAGACATCCAGCCAACCGTCGTTGTCCAGGTCGCCAAAGTTTGCGCCCATCACCGTAATCGCACGATCCAGCCCAGCCGCGTGGGGAACATCGGCAAACGTGCCGTCGTGGCGGTTGCGGAACAAATGCGACACCGACGCATGGTGCGGCATGCCCATCTCGAATGCGCCTACATCCTCCATCGATGTGGTCGAGTAGCCCCCGGCAAAAATATCCAGCCAGCCGTCGTTGTCGTAGTCGAAAAACCAGGTTGGAAAGGTGTAGCGCCTGCCACCCAGACCTGCTTGCTGTGTCACGTCGGTGAATTTCCAATGCGCAGGGTTCGGATGCTTCGGATCCAGCGGCCCGTCGTTGCGGAACAGATAGCTCTGGCCAAACATCGTGGACACATACAGGTCAGGGCGTCCGTCGTTGTTGTAATCGCCCCACGCCACCCCTTTGACAAAGCCGAGATTTGCGCCAAGTACGCCCGCCTCGCTCGTTCCGGCTCCCTGCGGAGCCGGCGCCTCGCTGAATGTTCCATCGTGATTGTTGTGGAACAGATGCGACACAAACTGCTCGCCCGGTTTGGACTCGTGTCCGACGAACAGATCCAGCCAGCCGTCGCCATCATAGTCTGCCCACGCAGCGGTCTGCCCGGGTCCATTCACCAGCAGGCCAGCCTCTTCGGTCACATCGTCAAAGGTGCCATCGCAGTTATTACGCAGCAGCGACATCGGATACTGCCCAAACGTATCCCACCATCCGCCCCGCAGCACCAGCACATCGGGACAGCCGTCGTTGTTGTAGTCGGTGAGCACCATGTTCAGCCCACCAATCTCGTCGCCCAATCCCGATGCTTTGGTGCGATCGCTGAAGGTTCCATCGCCGTTGTTGTGAAAGAAATGCATTGGATCGAGCGGCCCGGATGAGGACATCAGAATATCCAGCAATCCATCCCCGTCGAAGTCTTCTACAATCAGCCCGCCGGAACGCTGGAACGCATCCACACCTGCCAGGCCCGCCACATCCGGAAAATAGCCGATCTCCGCATCGGACTTGAAGAGCGAAGGATTGGCCAGCCACTGCTTTGGCACATCCTGTGGATACCGCCCCAGTTGCATATACGCCAGGTTCAGAAGCCAGCGATCAATTTCGCTGTCTGGATTCAGTTGCAGCGCAATCGTATACTCGCGCACCGCGCCTTCCGCACCCTGCTTCTTCGCGTGCAGGCCGCCGCCGCGCAAGGGAAAATTGCAAGAAAGCGCGTTGTGCATCCCGATGCAATTCTCCTGCTCTCCCATGCGCAGATAGCTCAGGGCCAGCAACTCATGTACGCTCGCGAGCAAGGCCTTCGGCAGCACCTTCTCGCGCGGCTGCAGTTCGCGCACCAGCGCGGTCATCGTCTCTACGGCGCTCTCGCTGCGGCCGGCGCGCAACTGCTCATTCGCCAGTTCCATTCGCACGGTCGTCTGGTCGCGCAGGCTCAGAGGTCGCGTCAATACCAGTTCGAGATACGCAACCCGCTCGAATGGCTTGTTGGGATCGGCCTTCCAGTCATAGCTTGCGAAGATGGCCCGAAGCCTCTGTCCCATACGGCGCGCGCCTTCGCCATGCGGCAGAGGCGCAATGGGAGCAGGCGTGGCCTGCGATGAAGCAGCCGAGGCCGCTCTCCACGGCGCACGTGAGCCGGATGCCGGCACCGTGCTGCCGCCGATTTCTCCGGAAGGAAGAACAGGCTGCTCGGTGCTCTGGTTTTGCGCCCGTGCTGTTTGAGCCGCGCCAGCGCAGACCAACGAACCAAGCACAATCGAAAAACAGCGCGCGCCAGGCAGCCAACTGCGGTTCATCCCACTCACCGCTCGATCGTCGCAGTCATTGCCGCCCTGGTGGTTTCATCCAGCGCGGGCATGGCGCCGGATTGCGACGCCACCCAGCTTCCCCAGCGGTTGCCTGCTTCGTTGAGCGTTCGCAGGCTCGCTCCTCGCAGCAGATAGTGCGTCATCGCCGCAGTAAATGCATCGCCGGCGCCAATCGTGTCCGCCACCTCAATCTGCACGCCCGAATGCTCATGCCACTCATCGCGCTGCACCAGCAGGCTTCCATGCCCTCCGCGCGTGATGGCCACCATCTGCAGGCCGGGAAACTCCTCCAGCAATCGTTCGGCTCCAGCTTTCAGTGCCGTGGTCTCCAGTCCGGCCTCGGCCGTCATGCCCAGCAGGCCCAGAATCTGCGGAACCTCCTGATCGTTCATCTTTACGACGGTCGCCAGCTCCAACGACTCTTCCACAACCTCGCCTGTGTAGAACGGCGCGCGCAGGTTCACATCAAAGACTCGCACGCAAGCGGACGAGGTCTCCGCGGCCAGCGTCTGAATCGTCTGCCGTGACGCTGCGCTTCTTTGCGCCAGCGTACCAAAGCAAATCGCATCCGCTCGCGTCGCCAGTTGAACCCACTCGTCCGAAAGCTCCATCACGTCCCACGCCGCCGGCTGGTGGATCACATACTCCGGTTGCCCGTCTTTCAGCGAAACCGTCACCTTGCCGGTCTCGTGGACTGGATCGACCTGCAAAAAACTCTCGTCGGCAGGCTGCGCGTCCAGCAACTCGATGGCGCGACGCCCCAGCTCATCGCGGCCAATCCGGCTCAGCACCACTGCATGATTGCCCAGCCGCCCAGCCATCACGGCAAAGTTTGCAGGTGCGCCACCCAGCCGCTCGCCTCCGGGCAACATATCCCACAGCAGCTCACCAATCCCCAATACCAGGTGTGGCTCTTGCAAGGTCTCTCTCCAGCGGCTCAAAAAGGCGGTTCAGTCTTCCAGTACAAACTGTTTGACATGGCAAACTTTGGGAAACGTCTATACTGATTCAGCTTTCCCTGTCACACGCATGAACGTCAACCCTTTTCCACCAGATTCACCTGAAATCTCTCATTCTGCCCAGCGCCAGATCGAGCAATCCTCATAAGCGGCTGCCGCATATTCGCCGTCGGGCTGGCTTTCCAGGATCTTGCGGTCCGCCACCGTGTCGCTGCGCGAGCGCTGAATACGGCCGCGGAAGACCCGCCTCCAGGCGGCCGTTCGCTCAATTTCCTGCTCCTGCTCGTGATTCACGTACAGGATGTCCGGGCCGATCGAGCGACCCGTAAACTGCCGCCGAAGGTTGGCCAGGAATCGCCGCATGACTGTGGCTCCGAATGGATTGAACAGGAAGGCGACGCAAGGCCCTTTGGGAAAGCGGAACTCCGTGGCATCGGCGCAGGAGATCCGAATCGGGGCGACGGCGCGGCCTCCGCTCCGCCAGATCGCGGCATTGCGCCGGGCGATTCGAGCCAGCGCCGGGTTCAGCTCCACCCCCACCACCTGAAAAAAAGGCATCGAGGACGCCATCAGGACGGCGCGGCCCATCCCTGCACCCACATCCACCAGCGTGCATTGCTCGAGGTTGGCTTTTGGTTGGGATTGCATCCAGCGCCGCACAAGGCCAGCGAACACAGACGGAGCGACGCCGTAGTATGCGGTCGCATGATGATCATGGCGGTGCCCGCTCTTCAGGAAGCGGCCCGCGACCAGCCCACTTGTTCGCACGCCATTCGCCTGGTCAAAAGGGTGCTTCATCAGCCCTGTCGATATCGTCAGACCGGGCATGCGATTTCCCATTGCAAATGTCCTCGAAAACGCAGAAGACCCGCACCTCGGTCACTCCGGGGTACGGGTCAACAGAATACTGAATTCGGGCCCTCGCAAATCGCTCTCCGCGATTCACCGCACGGGCTCCGCGCCGCGTTGGGATGATCGCAAATGCGCGTTGCGTCTAGTGCCCGCGAGAGAGGCCGCTGAACAGCCGGGAATATTCCCGTCCGTCACCCGATCCAAAACCCTGCCGCAATGCGTTGTTGATGCGGCGCTGGAAGGGATCGCTCGAGGGCTCCGCGTAGGAAGCAGCCGGCACCGCCGCCGGCTCCGTGTTCTCCTGCTGGGGAACGGGCATCGGCTCGCTCAATTGCTGCACTTCGTCGTGGTGTGTCTCAACTTTGAGCGGCTCCGAGAACTGGATCGCTCCAGTCGACTCCGCCAAGGGCTTCAACACCTCCGCGACCCGCTCAAGACGGGTCTGCCGTTGCTGCAGTTGCTCGATCTGATTCAGGATCTCTTGCAACTCAACGTTCGCCTCTTCAAATGCCGCGCGATATGCATCGTCTCTCATGTTCGCTCCAGGTTGGGGAAAAGAAAATCTCTGGATGGAGAGTAGTACAGATTCAGGTTACCTCCAATGACCCAAAAGAACCATAAGTAACCACTTTTGGGTCAAACTGAGATTACTTACGATAAATTTTCGCCTCTGGCCGGCGTTCTGTCGGGATCTTCCATTTTCCTACTGTCATTCCGATTGAACTGCGCCCATCTCTCGCGCTGGCGCCACTCGAACCCGGCTCACACGCAACCCATCCATCTCGACGACGGTGAGCTCCCTGCCTCCAAACACGATGCTCTCTCCGGTAGCGGGAATGTGTCCCAGTCGCATCAGCACGAAGCCTGCAAGTGTCTCAACGCCTCCATCCCGCGGAAGCGTCCATTGCATCTGCGTCTCGAGGTCGCGCAGGGTCACGCCACCGTCCAGCACGAAGGTGCCGCTCGCAGTCGCCAGCAGAGGTCGAGCCAGGTCATCGAACTCATCTTCCAGCTCTCCTGTCAATTGCTCCAGCGCGTCTTCCGCGGTAACAAGTCCCACTGTGGAGCCGTACTCATCCACCACAATCGCCATCTGTCGCCTGCGTCGCTGAAACTCCTGCACAAGGTCCAGCACGGTCTTTGTCTCGGGCACCACGAGCGCATCCCGCATCACCTGCCTTAGCCGCAGCTCCGCCACCGCCGTCCCCGGCGTCTCTGCGCCAGGCCGGCTCCGCCGTGAGGCAGGCCGGAAGAACATCAGGCGAGCCAGGTCTTTCGCATAGACGATGCCGACAATATGCTCGGCGCCCCGGCTCTCGTCGTAGACCGGCACCCGTGAAAGCTGGTGCTCAATCACACGCGCGCTCGCTTCCTCCACCGGCATGTTCGATGGAAGCGAAAAAATCTGCTGTCGCGGGGTCATAATCTCGCGGATCGGCACATCATCCAGTTCCAGCGCGCGATGCACCAGCTTCTCCTGGAACGGCGGCAGCATCCCCATCCTTCGTGCGGCGGTGGCAATCAGCTTGAGCTCCTCGGGAGAGTGCACCGCGCCCCGCTCCGTCATCGGAATATCAAATCCACGCAAAGCCGCAGCCGCAGAGTACCGCAGAATGCGCACCGCCGGCCGCGCCGCCGTCATGAACAAAAGCATGGGAGGAGCAACCGCCACAGCCAATGCTTCTGCCCGGCGCAGCGCCAGCGATTTCGGCACCAGCTCGCCCACCACTACGTGCAGATATGTAATCAATGAGAATCCGAGCGACACCGCTGCAAGGTGAGCATAGAAGCGCGCATGGGGCGCCGAGCCCAGAAGGTCCAGAAACAATCCGGCTGCGAGAGGTTCGCCAATCCAGCCAAGCGCCAGCGAGCACAAGGTAACCCCAAGCTGGACGGCAGGAAGAAAGTCTTCCAGCGCATCCTGAAGGCGGCGCACGGCGCGCGCTCCGGGAACGCCGGCGGCCATCATCTGCTCAATGCGCGTCTCCCGGACGCTGACGAGAGCGAACTCCGCTGCCACAAAAAAGGCATTCGCCAGGATCAACATCGCTACTGAAACACATTGCAGCAGCAGCAGACTGTGCATCTTGCCTGTGAGCATAGCATTCTCCGCAACTGCCGGCTTGCCCCGCGTCGGGAACATTCTTTCCGCGCGCTGCGTATGTGCCAAAAGCGGAGGGTTCCAGTGGCTGCATCGCGCAAGAACAAGCGTTTCTGGATATGGATCGGTATTCCTGTTGCCATCCTGGTGCTGGCCGCCGCGGTGGGCATCAGTCATCTCGCCCATGGCACGCAGATCGACCCCAATCGTCTTGTGAAGGTCACGCGCGGCGACGTCACGCGCTCCGTAGTCGCAACCGGCACCATCGAACCCATCACCAAGGTAGAAGTAAAGTCCAAAGCCTCCGGCATCGTGGAGAAGCTTCTCGTCGATATCAACTCGCGCGTCCATAAAGGTCAGGAACTGGCGCAACTGGACCAGGAAGAGATTCGCGCGGAGGTAGACGCACAGCGCGCACAGCTCGCGGCGGCGCAGGCCAACGTTGCTACCTATCAGGCCAACATCGAACAGGACAAGGTCAACGCTGCGGCTCCTGACCTGCCGATGTACAAGACCACATTGGATCGAACGCTGCAGATGCAGAAGGAAGGGGTCGTCAGCCAGCAGGCTCTCGACAATGCAAATCGCGATTACCTTGCCGCTCTGAACAAGCGCGACGCAGCCCGCGCGCAGATTGGCGTGGACACCGCACGGCTGAAGCAGGCGCGCGCGCAGGTTCTGCAGAATCAGGCAAGTCTTCAGCAGTTGGAAGAGCAGCTCAGCTACACCACCATCCTCGCGCCCATGGACGGAGTGATCCTCTCCCGCGATGTGGAGATTGGCGATGCCGTGAGCTCCATCCTTGTCCTCGGCTCCACGGCAACCCTCATCATGACCGAGGGCGACACCACCAAGGTCTACGTCAAGGGCAAAGTCGACGAGGCCGATATAGCGCACGTCTATCTCGGACAGCCGGCGCGCATCAAAGTGGAGAGCTTTCGCGACCGCACCTTCCAGGGCAAGGTCACAAAGATTGCTCCGCTCGGCGTTGCAAAAGATAATGTGACCACCTTTGAAGTTCGCGTCTCCATTGACAATCCGAACGGCGAGCTCAAGGCGAATATGACCGCGAATGCGGAGATCCTGCTGGACGAGCACAAAGGCGTTCTTACCGTTCCAGAGAATGCGGTCACCTATGACAACTCCAAGAATGCATTCGTGAATGTTCCGGATCGCAGCCAGAAGGACGGCGCGCGCAAGACTCAGGTGACCGTCGGCCTTTCCAACGGGTCGGTCACTGAGATTGTGAGCGGCCTGAGAGAAGGCGACCAGGTCGTTCTCCAGCAATAATGCGCGATCGAGCGCCATCACTTTTGAATCGAGAGATCCGATGAGACGATTTTGGATTCCTGCAATTGCTCTGCTGCTCGGCTCCCTGCCTGTCTTCGCCGCAGAAGCCACTTTTCAACGCACTCTCAACGTCAATGGTCCCGTAGATCTGACGGTCTCCGATGGAGCCGGAGAGATTCACATCACGCGCGGTTCCGACAGTCAGATTCATATCTTCGGCCGCGTCCACTCCGGCTGGGGATCCAGCACGGACCGGGTCAGCGAAATCGCTGCGAATCCGCCCATCGAGCAAACCGGCAACATTGTGCGCATTGGAGGCCATCACTTCGATCTGCACAACGTCTCCATCGATTACGACATTCAGGCGCCTGCCGGCTGTCACCTCGAGGCCAGCACCGGATCGGGCAACCTCAAGATCGAGGGCGTCGGCCACGATGCCCATCTCTCCACCGGTTCAGGTGACATTCGCGCCGAGGGGCTGCAGGGCGCCTTTGCAGTCAGCACCGGGTCGGGCAATATCGTCGTAGAACAAGCCTCCGCTGGCGATGCAAAGGCAGAAACCGGGTCCGGCGACATCGAGTTGCGCGGCGTGCGCGGAGGTCTCCGCGCCTCAACGGGATCGGGCACGATTCGCGTCACGGGAACACCCACCAGCAATTGGCGCCTCGCCACGGGATCCGGAAGCATCGACTTTACGCCGGGTTCGGAAGGCTTTCTTCTGGATGCATCCAGCGGTTCGGGCGCGATTCACACGGATCACGAGATGGCCGTGCAAGGCACCATGAACCGTCACCATGTCGTGGCAACTGTCCACGG
>JBBIVH010000014.1:9893-15217 GCA_037439805.1 Acidobacteriaceae bacterium | reverse complement strand
CAGGACCTGTGCAATAGCGTGAACGCCACTCTGGTCCACTTTGAGCGCACGCCTCTGCCGGATGGAATCATTGCGGGCTACATCGGCAACGGTGCGCTCATGCTGGTGCGTCGCGCCCTCGCCCACGAGGGCAAAGGAGAGGCCGACGATGCGCTGCTGGCCGAGGCGCACCGCTATTTTCTCGACTACTATCGCGAGCACAAACTCGACTACACCTACGCGTACGATGGCGTGCTGGAAGCCCTGACTGCCTTGCGCAGCATGCACGACGCGCCGGGAGCTGCCACGCGCATCATGGCCGTGCTGACCAACAAGCCCGTGAGGCCGGCGCGCACCATCTGTGAAGCCCTCGGCCTCGCGCCATATTTCATGAACATTTACGGAGGCAACAGCTTTCAGACCAAGAAGCCGGACCCCGAGGGTCTCTTCGCCCTGATGCAGGAGGCCAGCGCCTTGCCCGCGGAGACGGTGATGATCGGCGACAGTCAGGTGGATATTGAAACGGCGCGCAATGCAGGCGCATGGTCCGTCGGCTGCACCTTTGGCCTCTCGCCTGAGAGCCTGCACCTGCTCCCGCCCGACGTGCTCGTCGATTCGCCGGCAGACTGGACAAGCCTCCTCACGCCTCCCATGCTGTTGACCGGCCCCGCCGCGCCAGGCCTCTGACCGCAGGCATACAATCCACGCTAGGGGGTGCGAAGTGCTCAATGCGCCGCCGAATTTTCCTGCTCTTTTTCAGGAACTAATTCTTCCGGTTCTGCGTAGATCCGCAAGGAGGCACGATGAAACACCCGTACGTCATCGCAATCGCTCTCATGATCGCCGCGGCCCTGGCAGCGCCCCCGCGCGCCCACGCCAGCCGCGATATCGTTCAGTTCGGCAGCGACATCGTTGTGCCTCAAGGGCAGGCCATTCACGACGCGGTCTGCTTTTTCTGTTCCGTAAAGGTGGCCGGCACGGCAGAGCACGACATCGTGGTCTTCTTCGGCGACACTGTGATCAACGGCAGCGCCGATCATGACATTGTCACCTTCTTCGGCGATGTGCACGCCGGAAACAATGTTCAGATTGGTCACGACGTCGTCAATTTCTTTGGCATCACCCGCCTCGATAACAACGCCTCGATTGGCAACGATGCCGTGATTATGTTTGGCGACCTTCACGCTGCAGACACCGCATCCATCGCCGGCAACCGCGTGATTCAGCCATTCTTTCTGCTCTTTATCCCACTCGGCATCCTGGCTGCATTCATCTTCGGACTCATTGCGCTGGTGCGCTATCTGCGCCGTCCTGCCTACCCGGTGTACCCTTTGCCCCCGCGCTGATGCGTGGCGCCGACCCATACGCCGGCCTTTCGCAAAGATCGCGCGCAAACTCACTGCGGCGTAATATCCGTGACGGGCAGATCCCAGTGCGCCAGCAGAATTTCAAAGCGCCTCTGCTCTTCCCGTTTGTAGGTCGCCTGATCCGGCCATAACGCCTGAATCATCGCCTCTTCATCCGGATTGGCGGTGGTCGCCACAGTCGAGTTCTTGAAGCGGATGGTCACACGATAATCCCAGCGCCCATCTTCCGTCGTGTGATACGCAGGCGACTCAATCTTCACGGAAACAATCCGGCCCGTGGTTTCCATCTTGCGCAGCAGTGGGTAGTGATTCTTCAAGAACAAATCCAGAAACTCCTGCTGGTGTCCCCATTGCACCTTGTAGTAGTACTCCACCACGTAAGGCTGGTCCGCCTTGCCCTGCGGCGGCGCTCCCTGCGCCCGCAACTGTGTTCCGAACGCGCAAACAGAGATGACTCCAAAAATCGCAATCCACACCAGACGCATCACGCTTCCCCTTTCGCTTTGAATCTGCGCCATTCTACTCCGAACCATCCTGCCTGCGCGTCCCGCAATTCGCTGCACCTTCCTGGCCTCTCCTTGAATCCAATGCAGCACAGGAGAAGCATTTCCCATGTCCAAAAAGATTGCCTTCATTACCGGCGCCAACCGCGGCATCGGCCTTCAAACCGCTCTCGACCTGCACAAAGCAGGCGTCGCCGTTGTGATTGGATCGCGCGACCAGAAACAGGGCGAGCAGGCTCTGCAGAAGCTCCACGAAGTCGGTGCAGAAGCCGACCTGCTCCAGTTCGATGTCACGAATCCAGCCCACCACAAAGCGGCCTACGACTACTTCCACTCTCGCCACGGCCATCTCGACATCCTCATCAACAACGCTGGCATTGCCGCCGGAGGCTTTCCCGCTTCAGGCCCGAATCACTCGGTTTCAGAAGTACCGATGGACCTTTTGAAACAGGTCTTTGACACAAACTTCTTCGCACAGGTCGCTCTCACGCAGACGCTTCTTCCGTTGCTGAAGAAGAGCCCCGCAGCCCGCATCGTCAATCTATCCAGCATTCTCGCATCGCTCAAGTTTCACGCCGAGCCCGGCTCTCCCATCTACGACGCGAAGTCGTTTGCCTACGATGCATCGAAGACCGCGCTCAACGCCTTCACCATCCACCTCGCGTATGAACTCCGCGGCACCAACATCAAGGTCAACTCGGCACATCCCGGCTGGGTCAAAACCGATATGGGTGGAGATCAGGCGCCCATGGAACTCGCCGATGGCAGCAAGACCAGCGTCGCCCTTGCGACGCTTCCAGACGACGGCCCGAGCGGCGGATTCTTCCACCTCGGCCAGCCGCTGCCCTGGTAAACCGCGCCGGCAGGCGCCTCCAAGACAGGCTGCAGATGAATTGCAGCCACGATGGTCATGCCTGAGGTGTGGGCTTTCCGCACCTCAGGCTCACACCCTACAATGAGGCAAGACATCTTACCGATTGAAGGAACCTGCCCATGCCCTTGTCCGGAGAAGCGATACGCCTGATGAATTACATCGACGACGTTGCAGTGACCCTGCGACGCGTCCTTGCCGCCGCTCCAAGCCTCTCTGCGGAAGAGCGCGCCCGCGTTGCGGAGCACCTTGAACAGGCTCGCCCCAGCGCCAGCGATGTTCTGCAGGCGCTCGCTTCCCGGTAAATCCTTGTCGGCAACAGTGGCCATCATCGGTGCAGGCCCGCTGGGCCGCTGGCTCGCGCTCGCCGCAGCGCGGGCTGGCTGCAGGGTTCTGCTGGAAGACGTGATGCCGCTCAACCTTCGCCATGCGCAGGAGGCATTGCGTCAGCAGCTCGGCCCCGATGCCTTGCCCGCGGTCACGTTTGTCGCAACCGTCGAAGACGCCGTGCGCGAAGCGGATCTGGCCATTGACTGCGTGCCGGACGAACTTGAGTCCAAGCTCGAAATCCTCTGGCTCCTCGACCGCATGGCGCCGCCCCGCACAATTCTGGCAACGCCTACCACCCGCCTCTCCATCGGCGATCTCGCAGCCTGCACCTACCGCGCAGACCGCTGCATCGCAATCGCCGCAGAGGCGAAGGAACTCACATCCGAGTCTGCTACCCATCCTGAGGGAGCGCAACTTCGCCTGCGCCGCACCGCGCAGACCACTCCGGAGACGATTCAAACTGTGAGCAATTTCTGGCGGACTCTTGGCTTTGTTCCCGTCTGGGAGTCGGAACCTTCTTAAGCTGGTCTGTTCAGGACAGATTCGTAGTAGCTCACATAGCGCGGCACCATCATCGTGGAGCAGAATCTTGTCCGTGCCGTCCTGCGCGCCGCATCCCGCATCGTCTCCAGCCGGCTCCGGTCCTGCAGCAGACCAATCACTCCAGCAGCCATCGCATCCAGAGCCGCCACCGGGAAAAGCAGTCCAGTGACTCCATCATCAATCAGCTCCGGCACGCCGCCCACGCGCGTCGCAATTGCCGGAACCTTGCAGGCCATCGACTCCAGTGCCGCAAGGCCAAAGGACTCCAACTCGCTCGGCATCAGCATCAGATCGGCGAGAGGAAGCAGCTCATTGACTCGCTCCTGCTTGCCCAGGAAGTGAATGCGCTCATGAATCCGGAGCTCGTGCGCGAGCCACTCCGCAGCCGACCGGTCCGGCCCATCGCCCACGAGCACAAGCTGCGCCGGCACCTCGCGCACCACGCGCGCAAACACCTTCACCACATCCACTACGCGCTTCACCGGCCTGAAGTTTGAGAGATGGATCAGAATGGCTTCTCCATCCTTGGCGAAGCGCCTTCTTGCTTCAGTCCTCACGGCTTCATCGGTAAACGGCGTATACACATCGCAGTTCACAAAATTCGGGATCACATCAATCTCTCGCGTGATGCCGAAGTCTTCCACCGTCTTGCTCTTCAGGTAACTCGATATGCTCGTCACCCCGTCGCTTTCCTGAATTGCATATTGCGTAATCGGCAGGTAGCTCCGGTCAAGCCCCACAAGCGTAATGTCCGTCCCGTGCAGCGTTGTGACAAACGGAAGCCTGCGCCCGCGGCTCGCCAGCATCTGCCGCGCCAGCAGCGCGCTCACGGAGTGCGGAATGGCATAGTGAACGTGCAGCAGGTCCAGGTCGTTGAATTCGGCAACCTCGGCCATGCGCGAGGCCAGAGCCAGATCATACGGAGGAAACTCAAACAGCGGATAGTTCGAGACCGGAACCTCGTGATAGAAGATTCCTTCATTGCGCCCGTTCAGACGGAAGGGCTGCGAGTATGAGATGAAATGAACCTCATGCCCAGCTGACGCAAGCTCAATGCCGAGTTCCGTAGCAACGACGCCCGAACCGCCGTAAGTGGGATAACAGGTGATTCCGATGCGCATTGAGTCCTCTTGGTTCCGGTGTGCCAGCCTTTTCCTCTGACGCAGACGCCTCCCCAAAAGATGCGAGAAAACGCCACGCTCAGCAAATCTTCTCAGTTTGCGCGGCCAGCGCAGCGAAGGAGATCAGATTGACGCTCGGTCTATCTTGGAGCGAAATTAAAGCTCGCAGCTCCCGCTCACGAGACGCAAGAAGCCGTGTGTGCGCGCGCGCAAGATCCGCATCGTTGTACCCCGGATGAGAAACCAACTCATAGGCTCCGTCAGGCAGAGCGGACAACAGCGAGCCCACGGTCCGCGTGTCCAACGTTCCGGTTGCGAGCACACCCACCGCGCCGTCGGTCGTTCTGAATCCCTCTTCGCCCACAATACGCCGAAAGACCGGCTCCAGCCTGCGCAGAAGTTTCACCTCAGCGCGCCTCGTCCATGGAGCCTCTGGCGTGGCCTGCACGCTCCACTCGGGCTCAAATGGATTTCTCACCACATGCACACCGCACGCTCGCGCAGCGCGTAGCAGCGGTCGCAGCACTGCCGGAAACATATGCGTGTGTTTGTGCGTGTCCACGTGCGTCAGCCGTACGCCTAGCTGCTGCAGATGCGCAATCTGCGCGCG
>JBBIVH010000014.1:8287-9793 GCA_037439805.1 Acidobacteriaceae bacterium | reverse complement strand
CGAGGTCAGAACACCCGCGCGATGCAACTCCACAATGGCGCGATTCACTCCATGAGTGAGTCCAAAGTCATCCGCATTGACGATCAGTTGTCTCACCGGGCAAGCCTACCAATCCGGACAGCGCGGAAGGTCCTGCGCTGATATGATGAATGCAGGCCAATCGGCCATTCCACAACTCTGTGGGCGGTTAGCTCAGTTGGTTAGAGCGCCTGCCTTACAAGCAGGATGTCGGGGGTTCGAGTCCCTCACTGCCCACCAAAATCACCAAAGCATTTTTCAGCTGCTCCAACCGCTCAGTTGCGGATTCCTTCCAGCAGCGATTCCACTTCACGCTTCTGCTCTGCGTTCAGCGGCAACAGCGGCAGCCTTGGCCGCCCGCCCCAATAGCCGTTCCAGTCGCACGCGTATTTGATCCCGGCAATCCCCAATGCGCCGGTGATGCGCTGGTTGGCCTTCACGATGCGTTGCTGCTTCTCGGCAGCCAGCTTCAGGTCGTGATCCTTCCATGCAAGGTAGACCTCCTGGCACGCCTGCGGAGCGCATGCGGCAAAGCCGAGTATCGCGCCGGATGCACCCATCTCAAGCGCCTCGAGCATGTCTCCAGCGGACCCCGTCAGAACTTGAAAGCCCACCTCTTTGCTGCGCGTCTTCAGCGGCGTCGCAGGCGGCGCCGTCGCAACCGCTGCTCCGTCTGCCAGGTTTTCGGCAGAGACAAACGTCGCTGGTTCGTGCGCGTCCTGCGCCTGCAGCATCCGCGAAGTCACCGCTTCAAAAACGGGCGTCACCGTCACCGTGCGCCGCCGTGCGTTCTGCGTCGCAGCCAGCGTGGCTCGCATACGCTGCATATCCCCGCTCGAATCCTTGATGCCGATGATGTTGGGATGCTCCGCCAGTTCTGCAATCACTTCCACAGGAATGTCATACGGCACGCACCGCGGAATGTTGTACAGCATCACCGGCAACGGCGAGCGGTCCGCCACGCTCCGATAGTACGTGAGCACCGCAGCCGCCGACATCTGCCCTGCATAGTAGGTGGGCGTGCGCACAAGCACCGCATCGTAAGCATGGCGCGCAGCAACCTCCGCCGTCTCCAGTGTGGTCTTCACGCTCTCGCGTCCGATGCCTGCGATCAGCACCTTTTCCGGTGCCGCCGCCTCTGCAGCCACGCGCAGAACGTCCCATGTCTCCTGGTCGTTCAGCTCGGGCGCTTCACCGGTCGACCCCAGCACCACCAGGCCTGCCAGCAGGCTCCGCGAATAGTGCGCGACATTCGCCTCCAACTTGCGAAAGTAGACGCGCTCATCGGGATAAAACGGCGTCGCCGCCGCGGCAAACACACCTTCAATCAGCATGGCTCTATTGTAAAACCCGATCTGCGTGAAGTTGCTGCAGCGCATTCACCGTCACGCGGTGGCGCTGCATCGCGGCTATGCCGTCAGCCGCAGCTCGCGCTGCCGCAATCGTCGTAATCGTGGGCACCCGCGCCACGACTGACGCGCGCCGAAT
>JBBIVH010000014.1:0-8187 GCA_037439805.1 Acidobacteriaceae bacterium | reverse complement strand
GCCTCGCCAAATGTCTCCGCGACGCCCATCACCTCGCCCGTCGACTTCATCTCCGGGCCCAGCACCGTATCTACGCCTGCAAACTTCGACCACGGAAACACCGGCGACTTCACGTAGAAGTGCGTGCCCGTATCGAGATCCTTTCCGGCGTCGAGCATCTCCGGCAGCAGCTCGCGCAGCGTGCGGCCAGTCATAAGCCGTGCCGCAACCTTCGCCAGCGGCACTCCAGTCGCCTTGGAGACATACGGCACCGTGCGCGACGCACGCGGGTTCACTTCAATCACGTAGACGTGATCCTTGCCGTCATCATCGCGCTGAATCGCAAATTGCAGATTCACCAGCCCCACTACCTTCAACGCCAGCGCCAGCTTGCGGGTATAGTCCCGCAGTGTGTTCAGCGTCTCCTCGCGAAGATCGACCGCCGGCAGCACGCACGAGGAATCACCCGAGTGGATGCCCGCCTCTTCAATGTGCTGCATGATGCCCGCGATCAACACGTCCTCCGAATCGCACAGCGCATCCACGTCCACTTCCACTGCGTTCTCAAGGAAGTGATCCACCAGTACCGGCCTCTCCTGCGAGTACTCCACGGCTTCGCGCATGTAGCGCGCCACGGACTCCGCATCATACGCAATCACCATCGCGCGCCCGCCCAGCACGTAGCTGGGCCGCACCAGCACTGGATACCCCACCCGCTCCGCAACAGCGAGAGCTTCTTCCACGCTCGTGGCCGTGCCACCCGCGGGCTGCGGAATCCGCAGGTCCTCCAGCAGCTTGCCGAACTGCTTACGGTCTTCCGCCAGATCAATCGACTCCGGCGATGTGCCGATAATCGGCACGCCCGCAGCGCGCAGTCTCTGCGCAAGGTTCAGCGGAGTCTGCCCGCCAAACTGCACAATCATCCCGATCTTCGCGCCCGAGGACGCCTCGTGGTGATAAACGCTCAGCACGTCTTCCAGCGTCAGCGGTTCGAAGTAAAGCCGATCGCTCGTGTCGTAATCCGTCGATACCGTCTCCGGATTGCAGTTCACCATGATCGTCTCGTAGCCGTCGTCCTTCAGCGCAAACGCCGCATGGCAGCAGCAGTAGTCAAACTCAATGCCCTGCCCGATACGATTCGGCCCCGAACCGAGAATAATGATCTTCGGCTTGTCCGTCGGCGGCGCTTCATCCTCTTCGTCGTAGGTCGAGTAGAGATACGGCGTCATCGACTCAAACTCTGCCGCGCACGTATCTACCAGCTTGAAGACAGGCCGGATGCCCTTCGACTCGCGCAGCTCGCGCACGCGCTTCACGCCGTCGTGGCCTTCCAGTTTCCACTCCGTCGCAATGCGCTCGTCGCTCAACCCAAACCGCTTCAGCCGTCGCAGATCCTCCGCGCTGATCGCCTCGGGGCTTGTGTGAGCCAGGCTTTTCTGCGCCATCGTGACTTCGCGAATCTGATGCAGGAACCACGGGTCCATCGATGTCAGCCGCGCCACCTCGCGCACGCTCATCCCGCGCTCAAACGCAAAGCGAATGTAGCCCAGCCGCTCCGGCCGCGGAGTCACCAGCATCTGCGTCAGCCGCCTCGGCTCCAGCACCTCGGCGCCGGTCTTCTTGCCCGTCTCCAGAGCGCGCCACGCCTTCATCAGCGCCTCTTTGAAGGTGCGGCCCATCGCCATCACCTCGCCCACCGACTTCATTTGCGGGCCAAGCACATCGTTCGCGCCTGGGAACTTTTCAAACTGCCACTTGGGAATCTTCACCACGACGTAATCGATCGTCGGCTCAAAGCACGCCGGCGTCTTTCGCGTAATGTCGTTCGGAATCTCGTCGAGCGTGTAGCCCACCGCGAGCTTCGCTGCAATCTTAGCAATCGGGAAGCCCGTCGCCTTCGAAGCCAGCGCCGAGGACCGCGACACGCGCGGATTCATCTCGATCACCGTCATGCGCCCGTCCAGCGGGTTCACGGCAAACTGCACATTCGATCCGCCTGTCTCCACGCCGATCTCACGCATCACGGCAATTGCCGCGTCGCGCATCTTCTGATACTCGCGATCCGTCAGCGTTTGCGCCGGGGCAACGGTGATCGAGTCGCCCGTGTGCACGCCCATCGGGTCAAAGTTCTCAATCGAGCAGATGATGATGACGTTATCCGCGAGGTCGCGCATCACCTCCAGCTCATACTCTTTCCAGCCCAGCACGCTCTCTTCAATCAGGCACTCATGCACCGGCGAGAGATCCAGCCCGCGCGAAAGAATCTCCATCAGCTCTTCGCGGTTGTAGGCGATGCCGCCGCCCGATCCGCCCAGCGTAAAGCTTGGCCGGATGAGCACCGGGAAGCCTATCTTCGACGCGAAGTCCAACCCGTCGCGCAGGTTGTTCACCAGCGCCGACTTTGAAACCTCCAGCCCGATGCGAATCATCGCATCCTTGAAGAGCAGGCGGTCCTCGGCCTTCTTGATTGCCTCCAGCTTCGCGCCAATCAACTCCACGTTGTAGCGATCGAGCACACCCGCATCGGCCAGGTCTACAGCCAGGTTCAACGCCGTCTGTCCGCCCACCGTGGGCAGCACGGCAAACTTGCCCGCGCCGGGTCCCAGCATCTCCGCTTCTTTGCGGATGATCTCTTCGACATACTCGCGCGTCAGCGGCTCAATGTACGTGCGGTCGGCCAGTTCTGGATCGGTCATGATGGTGGCCGGGTTCGAGTTCACCAGCACCACCTCATAGCCCTCCTGCTTCAGAGCCTTGCAGGCCTGCGTGCCGCTGTAGTCAAACTCCGCCGACTGCCCAATCACAATCGGCCCCGAGCCGATCACAAGAATCTTCTGAATGTCATTTCTGCGTGGCATGTTTCTTCTTGTCCCTAGCTTGGTTCGTCTCGTACTTTGGCTTCCTGTCAGCCGAATGCATGGATCAGCTTGCGAACAATCGCCGATCCTCCGGTCCAAAAAACAGCGGAGCCAAAAGCCCCGCTGTCTCGCAATGCCTCAACCTCTGCACAAACTTCGTCATCCCTTCCACTGCTCCATCATCTTTCTGAAGTCATGGAACAGATAGTGCGAATCATGCGGTCCCGGCGCTGCCTCCGGGTGATACTGCACGCTGAAGAGCGGCAGCGTCTTATGCCGCAGTCCCTCCAGCGTCTGGTCATTCAGATCCACATGCGTCAGCTCCACCTCGTTCGCGTTGATCGAGTCCGGGTCCACCGCGAAGTTATGGTTGTGCGCCGTAATCTCCACCTTGCCGGTGGTGTTATTCCGTACTGGATGATTCCCGCCGTGATGACCGAACTTCAGCTTGTACGTCCGCCCGCCCAGCGCAAGTCCAGTGAGCTGGTGCCCCAGGCAGATGCCGAATATCGGCACGCGCCCCATCATCTCGCGAATCGCCCGCACCGCGTAATCCACCGGCTCCGGATCGCCCGGCCCGTTCGACAGAAACACGCCATCGGCCTTCATCGCCAGCACATCCGCTGCGCTCGTCTCGGCCGGGACAACCGTCACGCGGCAGCCCTCGCGCGTCAGCATCCGCAGGATGTTCTGCTTGATGCCAAAGTCATACGCCACCACATGGTGCTGCCGCACCCCCGCGCTTTGGACAAGAGCATTTGGCAGGAAGAGGTCGCCGGTCTGGTTCCGGCTATCCTCCGCATCAAAGGTGTATTGGGATTTGGTGGAAACGACGCGCGCAAGGTCCGTCCCATCCATCTTGCGAATGTTGCGCGCACGCTCCACCAGCACGTCCGCGTTGGTCTCGGTCGTCGAAATGACCCCGCGCATCACGCCGTGTGTCCGCAGGTGGCGCACCAGCGCTCGCGTATCAATCTCCGCGAGCACAGGCACCTTGTAGCGCTCCATGTATTCGTCGGTCACCTGCTCCGACCGCCAATTCGAGCTGATGGCGGAGAACTCCCGCACAATCAGCCCTTCAATAAACGGCTTCTCCGCCTCATTGTCTGCCTGGTTGGTGCCGTAGTTCCCAATCTGCGGATTGGTGAGAACGACGATCTGTCCGGCATAGGAGGGGTCAGTTGCGATTTCCTGATAACCGGTTAGGGATGTATTAAAAACAACCTCACCCTGACATTCGCCAGGGGCGCCATGGCCTTGGCCGCGGAAGATGCGCCCGTCTTCGAGCGCCAAAATCGCCTGCATTGCCTCTCCGGGGAGTGGATTCAATCGATTTTAGCAGGTTTGCCCGGTGGATTTTTAAGCCAAAATGCGGATACCTCACTCCACCACGCCGGCATCCTTCGCCGGCCAGTAGATAAACTCCGCTTTGCCATAGATCAGATCCCGCTCGACAGGGCCAAATTCCCGGCTGTCCGACGATATCGACCGGTGGTCGCCCATCATGAAATACATCCCGTCCGGCACGATGGTCTCCGCCATCGACCGGCCATCTCTGTACTTCTGCGGCACGTACCCTTCCTGGAGCGCCTTGCCATTCAGCCACACCTGCCCGCGGTCAATCCAGATCTGGTCGCCGGGCAGGCCGATCACGCGCTTGATGTAGCTCTTCTGCGGATCGCGCGGGTAGTGAAACACTACGACGTCGCCGCGATGGATTGCCTCAATGTGGTAGACAAACTTGTTGATGAAGAGGCGGTCGTGATCCTCCAGCCGCGGCAGCATGCTCGTACCTTCCACGCGCACCGGCTGATAGAGAAACGTGATGATGAAGATCGAAATAGCCGCCGAAATCATGAGGTCGCGCACCCATGAGCTTCCCGCTGCGCGATCTTTCTTGCTGGCCGGGCCGTTGGCGCTGAGTTGCGCGGCGTTCTCTTGCTCCGGCTCCGTTGCGATACCTGAATCCTGGGAAAAGTTCTGCATTCTGTCTTCAGTTTAGATGAAATCCACACTTGTCATGAGCAGCCCAGCCCCCCGGGCGGACACAAAATTTTTCCGTGCGCCGGCTTGTCCAGCGGTTGAGCCTGCTCCGGCGCAGGAGCCAGCACAGGCGCCGGCGTCGCCGACAGGCTGGCCTCCTCGAGTTCCAGAGGCCGCTGCAGCACCATCTCCACCTGGGTTCCGCTCTCGATATTCACGTCTGCCCCACGCGTAAAGAGCGAGACCAGCCCAGCCGTCGCCAGGCCCGCGCCAATCCCCGCGATCCCTCCAGCCAGCGGATGTCCCGCACCCAATCCCCCGATTGCCCCGACCGTCGCCCCCGTCGGCACAGACACCTCCGCGACCTTGCCCATATTCCGCGTCTTGTCGCTGTCCTGCTCGACCGTGCCTTCCTGGTCGCCTTTCACCGAC
Source organism: Acidobacteriaceae bacterium (assembly GCA_037439805.1). GTDB lineage: Bacteria > Acidobacteriota > Terriglobia > Terriglobales > Acidobacteriaceae > Telmatobacter. The sequence continues at coordinate 2,935 of JBBIVH010000014.1, read as the reverse complement.
TGGTGCTTGGCTCCCGGCAGACTGTTCACGGTGCCGGGAATCTCCACCACCGACCCGTTCGGAAAGATCATCGACGTGAAGTGCATGTCCAGTTGCGCCTTGCCCTTCACGCGCCCCGCCCGCGCCACGCGGTCCACCACGCCCTGCACGTACACCCCGGCAGGAATCATCACCCGGTTCCCCACCACCACCGGAAAGGTCGAAGCAAGGTACACGCCATCCCCCGGCTTGGCGCTCTTGGTATTGATCGAGCTTCGCAATTGCAGCAGAACCTTCGTCCCCGCAGGAACGACATACTTCTTCGGCGCAGCCTGCGATCCCGCGGCTGCCGCGCCCGCCGCCGCTGCCGGCTGTTGCGCGCCACTCACTCCGCAAACCGTCGCGAGCGCGATCCCCAGCGCCGTCTGTACGACCTTATTCTGCATTGAGCGTGACTGCTCCTGACTCTTCAATAGACGCATCAGTTTGAACCTACGGTAGCTCCTTTCGTCACAGAAAACCATTTTCCCGCCCGAGACCGTTCCAGCACACCAAATCGCGCTACCATGCTGAAAAGAATGAAACCGGGCTCCAGATCGTCCGAGGGCCATACGACTCTCGATTCCCGCTTCGCCCCGGCGTGTCAGATCCTCAAAGACGCCATCGCTGCCAGAGCCTTTCCGGGATGTACCTTTGGTGTCCTCGCTGACAACACCGTTGCGATCCAGAAGGCCCTTGGCCGCTTCACCTACGAGGACGAGGCGCGCGCCGTCGCACCCGATACGATCTACGACGTCGCCAGCCTCACCAAAGTCGTCGCCACCACCGCGACGGCCATGCTGCTCTATCAGAGAAATCAGCTCGATCTGGATACGCCGCTGGGCGACCTGCTGCCCGGCTTCATCGTAGGCCGTTCCTCGGTCGAACATGCCCGGCGCGTCACCTTGCGCCATCTGCTCGCCCACTCTTCCGGGCTGCCCGGCTACGTCCCGCTCTACAAAACAGTCGATTCACCCGCCGCACTCTTTCGGGCCTTGCTTCAATTGCCCATCGAGGTCGAACCCGGCACCCGGGCAGAATACTCCGATCCCGGCTTCATCCTGTTGGGCAAAGCTCTCGAGGTGCTGACCCGCGAATATCTCGCGCCCTGGATTCGCAAGGAACTCTACGACCCCCTCGAACTGCGCTCCACCGGCTTCTGCCCACCCGCCGAACTTCGCCCGTCGATCCCTCCCACTGAAGAAGACCCATCCTTCCGCCGCCGTCGCATTCAGGGCGAGGTGCAGGATGAGCACGCATGGCTTCTGCACGGAGCCGGCGGCCACGCCGGCCTCTTCTCCAACGCTCCCGACCTGCTTCGCTTCGCACAAACCATCCTGACCGGCCTTTCCCCTCAGGCCGCCGCTCCGCACACAGCCTCTCCGTTTCAATCCCATGTGATTGAAGTCTTCTCGCAGCGTCAGCCTCCGGCAGGCAGCACCCGCGCGCTGGGATGGGACACGCCTTCAGCCGATTCCTCCGCCGGCTCCGCATTTTCCCCGCGCTCCATCGGCCATCTCGGATATAGCGGCTGCTCCCTCTGGATTGATCTCGACGCACGCATCGCCGTGGTCCTGCTCACCAACCGCACCTGGCCCGACCGTTCCAGTCAGCTCATTCGTCAGGTGCGCCCGGCATTTCACAACGCAATTCGGCAGGCTCTCAGCGCCTCCGCTTCCTAGCGGTGGCGGATCCTTACGGCCAAAAATATTTTTCTCTACGCACTTGCGCACATCAGGACTACAATCGGAAATTGGGGATAGACTCGATGTTAGCGAGCACAATGACGCAGGAAGCGGCAGAGACCCGGGCAGTCAAAGACAATTCAGGCGGGGACCAGGCCTCCCTGCTGCAGGGCCTAACCACTGAGAGCCAGAACGAGGCCTCACAGGGGTTCGACACCAAATCAGCCATCGAAATCGCCCGTATTATCAACCACGAAGACTCAAAAGTGGCTGCGGCGGTCAAGAAGGCAATCCCGGAAATCGCACAGGTGATTGACCAGGTCGCGCGCAGTCTGCGCGACGGCGGACGCCTCATCTATGTAGGCGCCGGCTCCAGCGGCCGCATCGCCGCGCTCGATTCATCCGAGTGCCCTCCCACCTATTCCACCGCTCCCGGACAGATCCAATACATCATGGCCGGCGGTCCCAAAGCTCTCGCTTCGGCCGTCGAAGTCAACGAAGACTCGGAGGAGCTCGGCCAGCGCGACATCGCGCGGCGACGCCCCACCCGCAAGGATGTGGTCATCGGCGTCTCAGCCTCTGGTCGCACTCCCTATGTTGTCGCTGCGGTTGCCTACGCACGCGCCCGCGGAGCCTTTGCCGCCGCCGTCACCTGCAATCACGGCACACCCCTCGCTGCCGCCGCGGATGTTGCCATGGTGGCTGAGGTCGGACCCGAAGTTGTCTCCGGTTCCACCCGCATGAAGGCAGGCTCGGCGCAGAAGATGGTGCTCAACATGATCACCACAGGAGCCATGACCAGGCTCGGCTACGTCTACGAAAACCTCATGGTCAACGTGCACATGCAGAACTCCAAGCTCGTCGAGCGCGGCATCCGCATCCTCATGAGTGCCTGCAAAATTGATCGGGAGACTGCCGTGCAGACCATCAAGGGAGCAGGTCGCAGCGTGCCGGTGGCGCTCGTCATGCTCAAGGCGCGTGTCGATAAGCCTGAGGCTGTGCGCCGCCTCGCCAAGTCCGACGGCAATGTGCGGCGCGCCATCGAAGACAACGTCCTCGAACTCTAACGGAATGGGCCCTCGATGATGAGGGACCTAGTCCTGCTCTAGCGGCACAATTACCAGCACTTCCACCTTGGCAAGCTGGCCATTCAGCTTGGCTGGGCGGAACTGCCATTGCTGCAACGCGCGCAGAATATAGCTCAGATCAAAACTTCCCGGCGAAATCGCGAA
>JBBIVH010000013.1:18147-31441 GCA_037439805.1 Acidobacteriaceae bacterium | reverse complement strand
TCCTAGGATTCGAAGCAACCCAGGCCCCACCTGCTTCGACCCTGCTGAGGGTGGCTTCAGCAAGCCCACTACGATTCCGAAGATCACGTTCGGGACGAAACGAAACGATTTCAAATCCAGGAGAATCCACATGGCAGATCAGAAAGCACCTCAGATGCAGGCCACGCTCGGACTGACCGGGTTGACCAGCAATGCGATGGCGCTCATTGCTCCGGGCGCCTTCCTGTGGCTGACCTTTTTCATCCAGGCGACCACGGGCACACCAACCACGGCACCGGACATGTGGTGGGGCATCCTCTTCGCTTTGCTTCTCTGCCTTGCCACCGCGGTTTCCTACGCTGAGATCTCAAAGTTGTACCCAGGAACCGGGTCGAGCTACTACTACGCTGAGCAGGCGCTGCTGTCGAAGGACAAGGCCTTCAAGTATGCGCGTATTGCCAAGTTCATCGTCGGATGGGGCTCGCACCTCTACTACTGGGTCTATCCGGGCGTGATGGTTGCGACGACGGGCATTTTTGTCGGCTATGTGGTCGGCTTCCTCTATCCGAACTTCATCAGCGGATCCAATCCGGGGCCGGTGTTCATGGCGCTGGTGGCGATTGTCTTCTCCTTCTTTGTGGCGTGGATTGCACAGAAGGGCGCGGGCGCTTCGACTGCGGTGAACCTCGCGATCAACGTCGTCCAGATCTCCGCGCTGATCGTCTTCAGCGTGCTGGCGATCGGATATCGCGCCAATCATCCTTCAGGCGCGACAGGGTTCCAGTACGACGCGCAGAGCCTCTCGACCTACACCTATCAGTTCGCCACGGCCAAGGACGGCTCGACGATGCGGGACGCGACCGGCACGCCGCTGCCGCTGCTGGACTCCGCCGGCAAGCCGGTTCCCTACGTCATCACCTATCCGGAAAAGGATTCGACCGGGAACTTCCTGACCCATACCAAGGCGGCGTCGGTCGTATCGCCGCACAAGATGAGCTGGATCTTCATCCAGGCCACGGTGGCAATTCTGATCCTGGTGGGCTTTGAGTCGGTGACATCGATGGGCGGTGAAGCGAAGAATCCGACCAAACACATCCCTATCGCGGTGATCTCTTCCCTGCTCATTCAGGGATTGATCTGTTACCTGATTGAGTATTTCGCAGCCAACTACTTCCTCAACTCTGGCTATACGATGCAGAGTGCGGCGGCTTCGGCGGCGCCCATCGGCGACATGATGATCATTGTCGGCGATGCGCTGCTCGGGCAAGGGCATGGCAAATACTTCATGCTGGCTGAGGCGGTCACGGTGTTCCTGGCGCTGATCGGAACGACGCTGAGCTGCATGAATACAGGCGCTCGTGTGACCTACGCGATGGGCAAGGACGACGAAGCGCCGGAGCACTTCGGCTTGCTTCATGCTCAGTCGCTGACACCGCGGCGCGCTATCTGGACGCTGGCAATCATCTCGGCTGTCCTTGGGACGCTGGCCGTTTCTCTGGTCTTTGCGGATGGCAGCGCGCCGGCGGATTCGGTAATCGCTGCTCTGCCCCACGGCATCCTTTCCAGCTTTGGGTATTCCACGCATGACAAGCTGGCCGCGCTGCCCAACTCGCTGCTCACGATTACGCTGACCTCCAACTTTGGCACTTTCATTCTGTATGCACTCAGCTGCTTCCTGTGCATCGTAGCCTTTAATAAGCGCCCGGATTACAGCGTGCTGCGCCATCTGCTGATTCCAGGATTTGGGCTTGTCGCCAATCTGGTTTGCATGGCGTTCTACCTGATTGGTCCCTTCATGGGCTACGGCACATCGAAGGAGCCGCTGCTCGCGCTGGGCATCAGCGCCATCTGGGGCATCTACGGAGCCATCTACTTCCTGCGGTCCTCGAAGATGAAAGGCAAAGCTGTTCTTCTCGAGTCCCGTTCGTAGAATTGGCGTCTAGCCGCATCCACTCCGCGGATGCCTTCTGCTTCCTCTTCTGCCGCAACGGCAGTGAGGAATCGGAGGCATCCGCATCCACCGGAACCCAACCCGCAATGTACAGTGATATGCAGGCTTCTTCCATTTCTCATCTCCGCAGAACGATCAGGTCGCCACAAACATGTTGGATGTAGTCTTCGGCCAGGCAAGCGATCCCGGCAAAATCCGCACGAACAATGAAGACTCGATGGGCTCGTTCATTCCCGCCTCTCGCAGTCAGGCCCGGTCCCACGGCTATCTTTTTGTAGTCGCAGACGGAGTGGGAGGAATGGACCTTGGCGAGGTTGCATCCTCGACGGCTGTCCGGGTCGTGACCGAGGAGTTTCCCAAGGCGCAATCCGGCGCGATGCTAATCAGCCTGCTTCCGAGGCTGATCCAGTCTGCGAACGCCGCGGTACACGACCAGACGCTGGCGCAGGAGTATCGCGGCAGGAAGATGGCCACAACAATGGTGGCGTGCGCGATGCGGCACGATCAGGCGATTATCTCCCACGTTGGGGATTCGCGCTGCTACCTGGTGCGAGGCGGAGTCGCAAAGCAGATCACGCAGGATCATACGTGGGTAAACGAACAGCGCAAGCTCGGGCTGATCTCGCAGGAAGAGATCGCGGCCTCCGATGCGCGGCACGTTCTGATTCGCTCGCTGGGTCCGGAGATGTTTGTTTCACCGGACACGACGGCGGTGACGGTGCAGCCGGGCGATCATCTGATTCTTTGCAGCGACGGGCTGCACGACGAGTTGCCGCCCACTGAGATGGCAAGGATTGTGTCGCAACCGAAGAACATCGAAGAAGTTGCCCACGAACTCGTTGCCCGCGCGGTGGATGTGGACGGCAACGACAACACGACCGCACAGGTCATCCGGGTGCGCGCGGTTGAGCAGGTGGGCATGTATCGCGGGCGTCCGTATCGCCTTTCGTCGTAGCATCGGTCTGCACAGCAGAATTGCAAGAAGTTGAAGCCGTGCAGGATGTATCATCGCCGGTAAAGGGCCGGTAAAGGGCCGGCAAAGGGCCGGCAAAGGAAAGCGAATCTCCGTGGGAGGATGCGCCCTGAATGGGCTTTCTGGACAGTATTGAACCCGGTACGAAGATTGATTCGTACCGCATTGAGTCGCCGGTAGCCCGGAGCGGCATGGCGTCCATTTTTCGCGCCGTCGACACACGGGACGGCAAAATCGTGGCGCTCAAGATTCCCCATCCCGATATGGAAGCCGATCCGATCCTCTTTGACCGCTTTCAGCGCGAAGCCGGCATTGGCGAAAAGCTCGAACATCCGAACGTGATGCGCGTGTATGGCGGCGAAAAGCGGTCTCGCGTCTACATGGTGATGGAGTGGTGCGAAGGGCGGCTGCTGCGGCAGATCCTGAGCGAGGGACGCATCTCGCAGGACCGGGCGATTCACATTACGTTGGCCGTTCTGGAGGCGCTCTCCTACATTCATGAGCAGGGCGTGGTGCATCGCGACCTGAAGCCGGAAAACATCATGGTGGACGAGCACGACCAGATCAAGCTGATCGACTTTGGCATCGCCGGAGACAGCGCCGCGCGGCGGCTCACTTATGCCAATTTCACCGCGACGATGGGAACGGCGGACTACATCTCTCCGGAACAGATCAAGGGCAAGCGCGGAGACGGTCGATCCGACATCTATGCGATGGGCGTGATTCTCTACGAGATGCTGACGGGCAAGCTTCCCTTCACAGGATCGAACCCGATGGAAACGATGAACGACAGGCTGCTGAACCATCCCGTGCCGCCGACCGTGCAGGAGCCGAGCCTCTCGCCGCAGCTTCAGGAAGTTTTATACCGGGCGCTGGAACGAGATCCCAGAAACCGCTACGGCACGGCTCGCGACTTTGCACACGATTTGCAGCATCTGGACGCTGTAGGGGTGGCGGATCGGCCCGAATTGCGGGACTGGCAAAAGCGCAAATCACAGCGTGCGAGAAGGATTTTGTATTATTCTGCACTTGCCCTGATTCCGGTTGTTATTCTGTTGCTGATGGTACTGATCGCCCACCACAGGTAGGTCAGTTCCTCGACGATCTTCACGGGTTCCTTATGCGGGAAACCGTAAACTTTTCAGGAATATCCAAATCCCTTTTCCGTCACGAAGGAGATCCATGTCTACTGAGTACCGCAACTTTCTGGCTCTTTCTTATGAGGAGCTCGAAGAACTGAACCTGCAAGCCAAGGCCGACCGCATGAATCGTGTTTCGGCTGACGAAATCCGCGAAAAGCGGCTCAAGTACCTGTCAGACGAGAAGCGGATCAAGGCTGTCACCGTGCTGTTCAGCGACCTCGAAGGCCGCCTCCACCTGCTGGACTACGACAAGAAGTTTCTGCTGGGATCGTACGAGAACCTGACGTTCGATGGCTCGTCGATTCGCGGCTTTACCGCCCAGAAGGAGAGCGACCTGCGCCTCGGGATCGACTGGAGCGCGTTCTACTGGGTGCCCGCCGATGTGTTTGGCAACGGCAAGGTGCTGGTCTTCGGAACGGTCATCGACAAGGATGGCTCACTCTACTCCGGCGATATTCGCGGTGTGCTGAAGAACTACTCCGACACGCTGTACAAGGAGAAGGGCTACACGCTGAACGCGGCGAACGAGATTGAAGGCTTCCTGTTTGCCGGCCGCGACGCGGAGAAGAAGTTCCACGAGACGGGCAAGTTCGAGTTCATTAACACGGGCGGCTACTACCACGTGCTGCCGCTGGACCCGCTTCGCCAGTTCATCGACACCGCCGCCGAAGTGCAGCGTGCGATGGGCTTCCAGAATGAAAAGGACCACCCGGAGGTGGCGCCCAGCCAGTTCGAAATCAACTACGGCTACGGCGAAGTGGTGGCCGCAGCCGACCAGATCCAGCTCTACAAGCTGTTGACGCGCCAGATCGCGAACAACATGGGCTACACGGCGAGCTTCCTGCCGAAGCCTGTGGTGGGCGTGAACGGCAGCGGCATGCACACGAACATGTCGATCTCGAAGGGCAAGACCAACCTCTTCTGGGACGAGAAGGGACAGGAAAAGCTCTCGAGCTTTGGATGGGAGTTCATTGATCGCGTGCTGAGCCATGCGCTGGATATCTGTCTGATCCTGAATCCGAGCGTGAACGCGTATCGCCGCCTCGATCCTCACTTTGAAGCGCCGAACCAGATCAAGGCGTCTGCGACGGACCGCGGCTCCATGGTTCGCGTTCCGATCGGCAACTCGCGCTCGATGCGCGTGGAAGTGCGCTCGGTGGCGCCGGACGCCAACCCGTACCTCACGCTCTACTCGATCTTCAAGACGGGCATCGATGGCTCGACCGCCAAGATCGACAATCTTCGCCAGGCCGAGCGCTACCTGCCCGATCACATCCAGCAGGCGATCGACGACTTCAAGGCGTCTTCGTGGATTCCGAAGATCCTGGGCGCCGATGTGCAGGGACGCTTTGCCGACTTGAAGCAGGCTGCCGCAGATCGTTGCCCGCGCGCGCTGGGCACCTTTGTGAAGGGCAGCGAAGTGCAGTACCACCACGAGGTGTACAACCAGTCGCTCTGGAACCTCTTCTAACCACGGCTCCGGAGTTTCGGAGCAGAATCGAATGCAGCATCCCGCGGCGCAGCCCTCTCCGGTTGCGCCGCTTTTTTCTTCCCCTCGGGCTTCGCGTGATTGGGACTGCTGCCTCTTCAAGCGCCAAAGCAGCCTGACGCTGAGAGATGCGAATTTGCGCTGAGTGCTCGTATCAATACAGAACTAATTGCAAATGATACTCGCCGGATGATATACAGAATCGGCCCGCAAAGGATGCTCTGTGCGCGCTGCAGCTGGTATTTCCACCATGCTGCTCTGGAGAGGTGATGCGATGCGTTTGAGATACAGGATTGTCTTTTCGATCGGGATCATTTCGGCAACCTGCGGCGTGTTGTCTGCGCAGGAAAAGCCACCTGCCGTTGCCATCCACTGGGATCAGGTGGAGTCGGTGTCGCGGTCTACGCCGACGTTGCAGGTCGTGGTGAATCCGCCGCTGCGACCCGGTCAGCCGCTGGGCATCGCCGCCTACAAGGCTGTCAAGGAGCTCGGCGCGGATTACGTTCGCTACGTTCCCTGGTTGCCGTATCCCCGACTGGCCGTGGCCGAGCTGGAGCCGCCGACGCCGGCAAAGACGAGCTGGGACTTTTCTCTGATTGATCCGATGACGAAGGCCTTTCTCGACGCGACCGCTGGCCACTCCACGGTGATGAACTTCAGCACGTCGCCGAACTGGCTCTACAAGACCGAGAAGCCCTCCACATATCCCACTGATCCGGACAAAGTGACGTGGGATTACACGCAGGGGACGGAGTTGCGCGACTCCACGGGGAAGGAATTGGGCGACTACTACGCGCGGCTCGTGAGTTGGTATGTGAACGGAGGCTTCACGGACGAAAACGGCGTGCGGCATGAGTCCGGCTATCACTACACCTTTCCCTACTGGGAGGTGCTGAACGAGGTGGACTTTGAGCACAAGATGACACCGCAGCAGTACGCGGAACGCTACGACGCGATCGTGAGCGCGATTCATCGCGTCTCGCCGGATACGAAATTTGTGGGGATGGCCCTTGCGGCTACGAGCGAGAGGCCAGACTATTTCGAATATTTTCTGAATCACCAGAATCACAAGCCCGGCATTCCGCTGGATATGATTTCGTACCACTTTTATGCTTCGCCTTCGCCGCACCAGACGCTGGATGACTGGCAGTACACCTTCTTCGACCAGGCGAAGGGATTTCTGAACACGGTGGGATACATTGAAAGCATTCGTAAGAGGCTGTCGCCCGAGACAAAGACCGACACGGACGAGCTGGGCGTGATTTTGCCGACCGACAACAAGCCCGGAGACGATGTGGCTCCCCCGGCGGCGTACTGGAATCTTGCGGGTTCGCTGTATGCGTATCTCTTCATTGAGCTGTCGAAGCTGGGGATTGACGTGATTGGCGAGTCGCAGTTGATTGGCTATCCGACGCAGTTCCCGAGCGTGAGCATGATGAACTGGACGAACAACAAGCCCAATGCGCGCTTCTGGGTACTGAAGCTGATCAAAGACAGTTTCCATTCGGGAGACCAACTGGTTGCAACGCGCGTCGAGGGTGCGGCGTCAGGCACGATCGTGGCACAGGCGTATGTCACACCCGGCGGGCATAAGCTCCTGCTCGCGAATAAGCGCAATCGCGCAATTGACTTGACGCTTCCTGATTCCGCGAACGCGACGGCGATGACGGTGGACCTCGAATCGGGCGACGGGCCCGCGCGACGAATTCAACTCGCAAACGACCAAGTTCACCTGGAGCCGTTTGCAGTTACGGTGGTGAGCTGGTGAGTTCTGTTTCTGGTTCGTCTTCCGCACAACTGAAGCGCTATGCATTCATCCTGCGTCTGCGGCCGGGCGCAGCGCAGGCGTACGATGAGGCGCATCGGGCCGTGTGGCCGGAGATGCTTGCCCTGCTCAAGCGCGCGGGGGTGCATGAGTACTCCATCTACCGGCGCGACGATCTGCTGATTTTGACCCTGCGCGCGGAGGATTTTGAGGCGACCTGGCGTCGCATCGAGGCAGACCCCACGAACACACGCTGGCAAGAGGCGATGGCGCCATACTTCGCTCCGCATGAGGGCCTCAGAGCTGGCGAGCGCTTCCCGATGATGGAAGAAGTCTTCTATCTCCCATGAGTCCCGGAGAGGAGCGAACGACGATGCACGACCCCTCACCGCTGCGCGCGGGCCTCTGCGGCATTGGTCTTGAAGCCTACTGGGAGCAGTTCGCAGGACTGCGGGCACGGCTGGAAGGATACGTCGCGCGGGTCGCAGAACGGCTTACGCGGCTGGGCGTGAGCGTCATTGACCTCGGCCTGATTGACACGCCGGAGCGCTCACAGGAGGCGGGCCACCGCTGCCGGCGCGAAGATATCGATGTTCTGTTCCTGTATCTGACAACCTATGCCCTGTCGAACACCGTGCTGCCGATCGTGCAGCGGGCCGGCGTGCCGGTCGTGGTGCTCAATCTGCAACCGCAAGCGGCGATGGACTACGAGGCATTCAACCGGCTTCGCGATCGGACGGAGATGACAGGCGAGTGGCTGGCGTTCTGCTCGGCGTGCCCCGCGCCTGAGATTGCCAACGTGATGATGCGTGCGGATATTCCCTTCCATTGCGTGACGGGCTGCCTGGAAGACGCGGCGACGTGGCTGGAGATTGGGGAATGGGTGGCGGCGGCGCGGGTTCGCACCGGGCTCGCTTCTGCACGGATGGGGCTGATGGGCCATGTATACAGCGGGATGCTGGACATCATGACCGATGTGACACAGATCTCGATTGCGTTCGGGACTCATGCGGAGATATTGGAAGTGGACGAACTTGGCGCGATTGCGGCGACGATTGAGGAGGGCGCTATCGCCTCGCGCGCGGCGGAGTTTCATTCCCTCTTCGATGTGCAGAAGGAATGCCCGCAAGGCGAATTGCGACGCGCCGCGCGAACTTCACTGGCACTGGATGAGTTTGCTGAGCGGCACCGCCTGGATGCGCTTGCGTACTACTACAAGGGTTCCGGCAATCCCGCGAATGAAGACACGATGAGTTCGATCATTCTGGGAACATCGCTGCTCACGGCGCGGCATATTCCCGTGGCCGGCGAGTATGAGGTGAAGAATGTTCTGGCGATGAAGATCCTGGATATTCTCGGCGCGGGCGGGTCCTTCACCGAGTATTACGCGATCGACTTCAACGATGACCTCGTCCTGATGGGGCATGACGGTCCCGGCCACATCGGCATCGCGGAAGGCAAGACAAAGGTGAGGCCGCTGCAGGTGTATCACGGGAAAGTGGGCCGGGGGCTTTCAGTCGAGATGAGCGTGAAGCATGGCCCGGTGACGCTGCTCTCGGTGGCCGAAGATGCGAGCCGCCGGTTCAGGTTTGTGGTGGCGGAAGGTGAGTCCGTTCCCGGCCCCATCCTTGAGATTGGGAACACCAACAGCCGCTACCGCTTCCCGCTGGGCGCGAAGGGCTTTATCAATGGATGGAATGCAGCGGGGCCTGCACACCATTGCGCTGTCGGCGTCGGGCATTGTGCATCGGCTCTGGAAAAGGCCGCGGCGCTGATCGGCGTGGGCTTCACGCGAATCTGCTAGGCATCCAATCAGGGGTTGGAGTGCTGATTGGCATCCGCGTCCAGCTTCTGCGGAGTCACCTCGTCGCCCTGATCGGGCCGCCGCAGCGTAACGGGTGTGGTGCTGTGAAGCTTTCTGAACGTGGCGAGCGCGTTCTCCTGCGCCTGCCTGTTGCCCGCTGCCCGCTCAGCCTGCGACAGCCTGTACCAGGCCACTTCATCGTCCGGATGCAGCTTCGTCGCGTGTTCGAGAAGGGGCACTGCGTCCTGCGCCTTTTGCTCTTCGATATCAATACCAGCCAGGCCGACGAGCGCCTCTTCAAGATCAGGGTAGCGCTTGAGTAGATCCTGATATTGCGAGCGCGCCTCGGCAGGGTTGCCGCTTGCCGCCGCAAGATTCGCAATTTCGTAGCGCGCATTGCCGTTGTCGGGATCGACGGAAAGCTCCGCTTGAAACTCGCGCACCGCTGACTCACGGAGATCCGGCTTTTGGGTTGCATCAAACTGCGCCAGGTACACGCGCCCAAGCCGGTAGTGAATACCGGGTCGGCGCGGATCGAGAGCGAGCACGTGCTGGTAGGCATCGATCGACGCTTCGTAGTTTTTCTGGCTCTCGTTGGCTTCGCCCTGGGCCTGCAGCATCCAGACTGAGCCGGGAGCCTTATCGTGGAGCCGCTCCATGGTGATGTAGGCGTAGCTACCGTAGGTGCGGCCTGTGTGGTAAAGAACCTCGGGATCGTCCGGGTAAAGCCGGTTGAGCGCCACCGCAGTCTCGACAGCGTCGGCATCGCGGTTCAGACCGCTGTAGGTGCGAAGGAGCTGAAGGCCGCACATGCGACGTCCTTCGCGATCGGCCGATTGCTTGAATCCCTGCTCAAGATAAGGAAGCGCCTCTGCGAATCGGCTCATCTCGGACAGAGACAAACCCAGAAGCGTGTCGAGGCGCGGCAGAGACGGCTTCAGCTTCTGTGCGGCGCGGATCTGCTGAATTGCGGAGTCGTACTTTCTCTCTTTGAAGTAGATCGCGCCGAGGGTTGCATGGACTTCCGCAACGCCGGGCGCGATCTTTTCGAGCTTGAGAAAGTTTTCTTCGGCGAGGGAGAAGTTCCCTTGCGCCATCGCCTGTTGACCCGCGGAGGCATAGCGTGCGGCGAGATCGTCTTCCGAGTCTTGTGGATGGGCAAGGGCAGAGCATACGAACACCGTGAACAACAGAGATGTAAGCAGAGAAGGACGACGAGTCATACGGTGACTGTATACCACCTAAAGAAAACTCCGCCACGTCTTTCGAGGTGGCGGAGTTGGATTAGAGTACCGCAAGCTAGAAGGTCAGTTTGCCGCTGATCTGGAGGATGCGCGATGCGCCCGCTCCTGTGATGAGACCGGCGGTTGAGCTGCCTACAGTGTTTGAGATGGTTGTACCACCGCCGGAACCACCCGTGATGAGTCCGCCGACGATGCCTGAGTACTGGTGGTGGTTGAATGCGTTGAATGCGTCCACATTCATTTTGAATTTCACCTGTTCGGTAATCGAGAAGTTCTTCCCGAAGCCCATGTCCCAGTTGTTGATTCCGGGCAGGCGGAGGAAGTTGCGTGAGGTGTTGCCGAAGACGCCAATCGCAGGCTGCGCGAAGCAGGACATGTTGAGACGCTGGAACTTCTGCGTCAGGTTGCTGTGGACGTTGCAGCCCGAGGTGATGTTGGCACGCTGGAACTGCGAATCGAGCAGGCCGGCGTTGTCGCTGGCCGTGATGCTGAAGGGGAAGCCCGTCTGGAAGGTGGTGATGCCAGTCGTTTCCCATCCGCCTACGGCGAGGTCAGCCAGCCGGTTGATACCATTCAGCATCTTCTTTCCGCGACCAAAGGGTAACTGGTAGATGTAGCTTGCAACGAAGCGGTTGTCTACATCAAAGTCCGACGGGCCGTAGTCAAGGTTGGGATCGTGGTTGTTCATGAAGCCCTGGTAGCCGGCTCCAGTCGCGCCTACGCCAGCCGCTGCGGACTTGTCGTCCTTGCTGTTGGCCCAGGTATAGATGGAGGTGAGCGCCAGGTCACCCGCGCGATGATCGAACTTCACGTTCATCGCGTTGTAGTGAGAGTAGCCGTGGAAGTCGCTGTCGATGTAGAAGCCGTTGAAGTTTGCATACGGCAGGCGGGACGAGGTTGGGCAGTTATGCGTCGTGTCGGTCGGGTTGGCCTGGCAGAAGGAGAGGTTTGCGGCCGTGATGGGATACGGCTGTGAGATATTGCGCCGGTCAAGGAGGTGAACTGCGTGGGTCCCGATGTAGTTCACTTCGAGCGTGGTGTTGGGTGCAAGTTCGCGCTCGACCGAACCGGTCCAGGATTCGACGTAGGGGTTGAGCGGATTCTCCGACTCGATGACCGCGATGAAGGACAGGGTCGAGACGGGGAACGGATTCAGAGTGGAATAGCTCGGGAAGAGACTATTGCCAAACTTTGGAAGCGAGGAGTCCTGCGTCGGAACGAGGTTGTTCCGAATGCTGTAGGGGTAAATGTCGGCTGAGTCATCGATCTCGCGACCCTCATACGAATCGAAGAAGATGCCGAAGCCGCCACGGGCGACTGTCTTGTTGTTGAGGCGATAGGCCACGCCGAAGCGCGGCGCAAAGGGGGTTTTGGGGCCGGGGTGAGGAACCGAACCACAGTACTTGAGAATCGTGCTGCCGTTTCTGCCCACACCTGGCGCTACACCATCGGTTGTGAGGCGTGGGTCCGCGTAGCACAGACCACCGGTTGGATTGGTGGTGTCAAGCCAGAAGAAGTGATTCTGGGCTTCATAGGCGGCTGCGCGATAATCCCACCGCAGCCCGAGGTTGACGGTGAGTTTTTGCGTTGCCTTCCAGTCGTCCTCTGCATACGGAGCGAAGTAGCCGAAGACGTGATCCTGCGGGTTGCCGGCCTGGGTTGTAGGACTCAACGGGCCGGGAACAAATCCGGCGACGTTGTTATAGTAGCCGAGCATCATATCCGATACGGCGTTGCCAGTCCCGCAGAGACCGGTTGCATTGGGACAGTTCGCGGAGTTGGTGGTGACCAACTGCGAGTTGAAGCCCCAGTCGCCGTAGAAGTCGTCGTCGAGGTTACGGACCAGGTGCCAGTGGCGATAGTCAAAGCCGAAGCCCAGCGTGTGTCGGCCATGCACGGAGGAGAATGAGTCTGCGAATTCCCATGCGGGCGAATCCGAGCCGCTGTACGAGTTCACCGGTCCACCGCCACTTGCATAGGTCGTCATTCCCACGTTTGGCCAGGTTTGTTGGAGAGGGCCAAACTTTGTGAAGACTCCTGTTTCCGCGAGCTGCGAGACAACAGAGGTGGGCGGCGCGGACGCACCTTGAGGAGCGTAAGCATCGAGGTAGCCGAAGCGGAAGTTGTTGACTGTCGCATTTCCAAGACTGATGGTGTGCGACAGGGTCCAGCTCTTCTGGTTTTCGAAGTACTGTTCGATGCCGTAGTTGAGCGACCCGGAGTTGTACAGCGAACTGTTGGTGTACTTGGCGTAGGTGAAGCGGAAGAAGATGGAACCCAGCTTACCCATCGACTGGTCCACGCGGTAGGTCTGCTGGTTCGTGCTGAGAGGCGCACCATACGATTGAATGAAGTTGGGAACGCCCTCAGGCTGGTTGGCGACTGTGGGCTTAGCCCAGTAGTTGTTCGCAATCACGACGGCAGCCAGTCGGTTAGTCATGGCAGACGAAGGAACCTGGTTGCCTGAAAATGCATTGCCTGTGGTTGGGTCCACGGGCATGCAGTTGTAACGGAGGCTCAGCAGCGCGGTGCACTGCGGGGTACCATACGCCGGCAAAGGCCCGCCGGGCAACGCAACTCCGCCGGTGGTGGGCAGAGCCGGATAGGTCTCAGCCGAGAAGTTGCCCGTGAGCACCGCTGGATTAGGGACTACTTCGGTGGCGAGGCCGCCATTGTTAATGCGCCAGCCTTCGTAGTTCGCCATCCAGAAGGTGCGGTTCAGTCCGTTGTAGATCTTCGGCAGGTAGACGGGGCCATCCGCGACGAAACCGAACTGGTTCTGCCGCAGGATGGGGTTGAAGGTCTTGGTGTTGGTGATGAAGTTGTTTGCAGTCGGGAACGGGAGGGCATCGAAGGCATCGTTGCGGTTGCTCTCAAAGATCGAGCCGTGGAGCTTGTTGGTTCCGCCTTTGCTGACGATGTTGACCTGGCTCGCGCTGAATCCATA
>JBBIVH010000013.1:0-18047 GCA_037439805.1 Acidobacteriaceae bacterium | reverse complement strand
CGAACCTTCTGGTCCACCGAGAGCGTGATGCCGCTCGCCACGGATTTCTGAAATCCCTTCGCGACCGCAGAGACAGAATAGTGACCTGGAAGGAGCGCAGGCGCCTGGTAGTCTCCGGAGGAACTTGTCACGGTGCGGAAGGGAACGTTGGTTGCAGTATTTGTTACTGTCACTGTCACTCCTGGCAGAACAGCGCCCGTGCTATCGGTCACCGTTCCCAGGATGGTTCCTGTCTGGCCTGCTTGTCCAAAGACGCTACTCGCCGATAACAGCAGGATGCACAGGGCAAAACCGATTCGCAATGTACGCATCGGTGGCCTCCTCATGGGAATTCCGCTCATGACTGAGAACGGACTCGGGACCAATCCAGGCTGCCTGCGTGAACCTCGAAAGCGGAGGCACACGCGTTGCGGGCAGCGAAGGAATTGTCCCAATGCCGCCCAACATTACGCACCTCTCTAAACGAGTGTCAAGAGAAAATTTAATTCTCTTTTGAAATTTCCAACGCCCCATCAAGGGATTCCGACAATTGGAAATATGCGGGCCAGGAAAGGGCAATCCAAATCGCAGATTCTATGGGCAAATAATTCCTCTTCCGAACTGTACAGCGGGCATGGTACTGTTCTGTGCGTTCGTAGAACCCATTCCAGAGACGCCGGAAGCACGCAGACCGCCTGTTCGACCCCGGTTCAGGCGTGCTGAGGCAGAACATTTCCAGGAGAATCCGATGATGAACCCTCTTCAGCGGCGGGCAGGCGTTGCCCTTGCGGTCCTGCTGCTTGCGCTGGCTGCGGCTGCGCAAACGACACCCGATGCACTCAAGCAGGGATTTGAGAACCCTCCGTCCAGCGCGCGGCCGCGTGTGTGGTGGCACTGGATGAACGGCAACATCACCGAGGAAGGCATCAAGCTGGATCTGGAGTGGATGCACCGGGTGGGTATCGCCGGCTTCCAGAACTTCGACGCCGCCCTGTCCACGCCGCAGGTGGTGAAGCAGCGTCTGGCCTACATGACGCCCGAGTGGAAGGAGGCCTTCAAATACGCGATTACAACCGCGCACGGGATGGGCATGGAAGAGGCGATTGCCGGCTCTCCGGGCTGGAGCGAGTCGGGCGGTCCGTGGGTTCCGGCGGCGCAGGGCATGAAGAAGTATGTGTGGAGCGAGACGCTTGTCGAGGGCGGCAAGCCTTTCACTGGGACACTCGCGCATCCTCCGTCCAACACCGGCGCGTTCCAGAACATCGGCATTCGCGAAGCACTCGGCTCCGCACCCGGCGCGCGGAAGACGCCGCAGTTCTACGCCGATTCGGTGGTGATCGCCTACAAGCAGAATGCGTCCGATGTGCCGGTTGCATCGCTGCACCCGAAGATGACTGCAAGCGGCGGCACGCCGGATCAGGCGATGCTGACCGACGGCGATCTGGAAAAGTCGACGGGACTGGCCATTCCGCCGGCGGGTGAGAAGGCCTGGATTCAGTATGAGTTTGACCGTCCGACGACGATTCGAGCGCTCACGCTGGTGACCAAGGACCCCGACCGGATCACTGCGATGGTCTTTGGGATTACCGCCCCGGAGAAGGCTCTGGAAGCCAGCGATGATGGGCAGAGCTTCCACGTGGTAGCGACGATGCCGCGCGGAGGCGGACCAGAACATACGTTTTCGTTCCCTGCCGTATCCGCAAAGTATTTTCGAATCACCTTCAAGCGGGTTCCGCCACCGCCGCCACCGGCGTGGGCCAAGGGTCTGAACCCGCGCTCATTCGGCGTGAATGCCGGCCCAACTCCGACGGAGTACCAGGTTGCCGAGCTCGTGCTGCACTCGGGAGCGCGCGTGAATGAATTTGAAGAGAAGGCCGCCTTTACGCCCGAGCCGGACCTCTACAGCCTCGCGACGCCGCCGGTGGATCCGGACCAGGCCATCGCGACCTCCGACGTGGTGGATCTGACGTCGCGCATGCACCCCGATGGCACTCTGGACTGGACACCGCCAGCGGGCAACTGGGTTGTGGTGCGGTTCGGCTATTCCCTGCTCGGCATCACCAACCACCCGGCCACAGCGGAGGCGACCGGCCTTGAAGTGGACAAGCTGGACCGGCGCTACGTGAAGCAGTACATGGAAACCTATCTCGACAGCTACAAAGCGACCGTTGGCCCGGACCTGATTGGCAAGGAAGGGATTCACTACGTTATCAACGACAGCTGGGAGGCGGGTTCGCAGAACTGGACCGACAACATGATTGCGCAGTTCAAGAAGCGCCGCGGGTACGATCCCGTTCCCTGGATGCCGGTGCTGACGGGACAGGTGGTGCAGAGCGCGGAGGCCAGCGACAAATTTCTCTGGGACTTCCGCAAGACGATCGCCGACCTCATTGCGGATGAGCACTACGGCCAGTTGGAAGAGACGCTGCATGAGTGGGGCATGGGGCACTATGGCGAGTCGCACGAGAGCGGGCGCGCGTTTGTGGCCGACGGCATGGAGGTGAAGAAGTTCAATGAAGTGCCGATGGGGGCGATGTGGACGCAGGTGCCGGGCGTGAATGAAGAGCAGTACGGATACAACGCCGATGACCGCGAATCTGCCTCGGTTGCGCACATCTACGGCCAGAACCTGGCGGCAGCCGAATCGATGACTGCTGCGGCGGCTCCATGGGGATGGTCGCCCGCGACGCTGAAGCCTACGGCGGACCAGGAATTCCTGAATGGCATCAACCGAATTGTGATTCATGAATCCGCCCATCAGCCTCTGGTGGATAAGAAGCCGGGTCTCTCGCTTGGGCCCTTCGGGCAGTGGTTCAACCGCAACGAAACCTGGGCGGAGCAGGCTGGCCCGTGGATCGATTACCTGGCGCGCACCAGCTACATGCTGCAGCAGGGGCGCTTTGGCGCGGATCTGGTTTACTTCTACGGCGAGGACTCGAATCTCACCGCAATCTTCGCGCACAAGTCGCCGGAGATTCCCGCCGGCTACGGCTTCGACTACATCAATGCCGATGCGCTGATCCACGAGCTGAGCGTGAAGGACGGACGGCTGGTAACTCCGGCAGGCATGGAGTACAAGGTGCTTGGCCTCGACCCTTACAGCCGTCATATGTCGCTGCCGGTACTGCGCGCGATTCATAGCCTCGTTGAAAACGGCGCGGTTGTCGCCGGCCCCAAGCCGCTGGACGATCCGAGTCTCTCCGATGACCAGGCGGAGTTCCGCAAGCTGAACGACGAGCTCTTCGGCGATGGCTCCGGAGAGCACACAGTCGGTAAGGGCAAGGTCTATGCCGGCTCCAATCTGGGCGATGTGTTCAACGCGATGCACGTAGCCGCCGACTTCGACTACACCAAACCGGAGAGCAGCACGCGGCTGGAGTTCCTGCACCGCAAGCTGGCCGGGGCGGATGTCTACTTCGTGGATAATCGCGGAGACCACGGCGCAAAGGTCAATGCGACCTTCCGCGTCATGGGCAAAGCACCTGAGCTGTGGCACGCCGAGACGGGGATGTCCGAGCCGGTCTCCTATACCATCGCCGACGGACGCACGACGGTCCCGCTGGACCTGGAGGCATGGGGCACGGTGTTTGTTGTCTTCCGGAAACCAGCCCACGGGATGTCATTCACGACACCGGCAAAGAATGAGCAGGATCACGCGACGGTTTCGGGTCCGTGGCAGGTCAGCTTCCCGGCTAATTGGGGCGCGCCGCCGTCTATCACACTGAATGAGCTTTCCTCCTGGTCCGACAACGCGGATGCCGGCGTGAAGTACTTCTCCGGTACGGCAACGTACACGAAGACGGTGCAGGTTTCTCCGTCGTGGCTGAAGAAAGGCGGAAAGATCTGGATCGATCTGGGTGAGGTGAAGAACCTTGCGCAGGTCACAGTGAATGGGAAGCCGCTGGGCGTTGTGTGGCACGCGCCGTATCGCGTGGATGCCACGTCGGCCCTGAAGCCTGGAGCGAATGAACTCTCGATTCAGGTGACGAATGCGTGGGTCAACCGGATGATTGGCGATCAGCAACCAGGAGCTACGCAATACACGTTTACAACGGTGAAGCCGTATCGCGCGGATGCACCGCTGCAGGCCTCAGGATTGCTTGGGCCGGTGAGAGTGTATTCCGTCAGTCACCCGTAGCAAACGTCCCTGCGCCCAGGAGTCTTTCACCGGCTCTTGGGCGCGCATTTCCTACTTTTTGTGCGTTTCGAAGCTCCCGCCGATGCCCTCTGCAGGCAGGGTCTGCACCTCGAGTTCTACGCTCGCAATCTCCTGACCGCACTCCGAGAAGTGGTGTTGCGTGCACCGGCAGAGCTCTGTGAATCGCATATGTCCGGCCGAGTTCAGGTCGATTCCGGCGCTCATCAAAGCGCCGTAGATCTCGATGCACAGGCGTCTTTCAAACTCGAACATCATGCACACCGCGCCGGTGTCGTTTGCTCCTCTGCTGAGAACCCATCCCCCGCAGCTGAGAATCGTTCCGGTCAGAAGCTTAACGAGCACGCTGGGATCTGTGACCGAAAATCCCTTGAGATCAAGGGTCCAGGGCGGGCTTTCTGACGGAACGATTTCACGGCGTGCTGCGCGGGTTCTCACACCCTTCTTATCGGTCCGGCAGCCCAGTCCCTTGAAACTGTCGAGAAGTTAAACTGGGGTTGTGTCCTTTTTGGACATTGCTGAATCGGAATCGTATCGCACTTCGTTCTCGGAGATGGTCATGCTAACGAAACCAGCGTGGCTGGCATTTGAGAACGTCCTTTACGTGGTCTCTCTTGGAGGCTTTTCTTCATGATTCTCGGAACAGGGGTCGACCTTACTGAAATCCACCGAATCGATCGAAGCATTGCCCGGTACGGATCGCGATTCCTGAATCGGGTCTTCACGCCGGGCGAGCAGCAGTTCTGTCTGCGCAAGCGGAGCGCGGCCGAGAGCTTTGCCGCACGGTTCGCAGCCAAGGAGGCAGGCGCCAAGGCGCTGGGCACCGGCATCAGCCGCGGAGTGAACTGGCTTGAGATTGAAGTGGTTCGCATCCCCGGCCAGAGGCCGCACCTGCAACTGCACGGCCGTGCACTCGAAATATCCACGCGGCTGGGCGTGCGGCATATTGCGCTGTCACTCACCCACACGGCCGACATCGCCATGGCCACGGTACTGCTGGAAGATTAGGTGGTGCGCACGACTCTATCTGCTATCCTCAAGGCATAAGAGCAAGCAACCGGTCCACATCGCCAGAGGAACGCCGTGCCGAGCCAGAAAGAGATTCAGTGGTCGCAGCTTCGGGTAGGACTTCTGGTGCTGGCAGGAACGGCTGTCCTGATACTGACTATCTTCCTCATGTCCGGCACGTCAGGCGGGCCTTTCTCGCACAAGCTCATCCTTCGGTCCTACTTTGAAAATGCCTCCGGGCTCAAGAATGGCGCGCCGGTCACGCTGGAAGGCGTCACCATTGGCAACGTGAGCCGGATCCGCGTGGTTCCGGAGCGCAATCCGACGCCGGTGGAAGTGACGATGCGCGTGGGGCGCGAATATCTGCGCGATCTGCACACCACCTCGACCACGTCGATTGCGCAGGCAGGCGTGTTGGGCGACAGTTACGTCGATATCGACTCCAGTGTCGCAACCGGTCCGCCGCCGGGCGACAATGCAGAGCTGAAGGCAACCGGCTCCCCCAGCATCCAGGATGTGATTCGCACCAGCCAAGGTTCCATTGAAGAAGTAACCAAACTAATCCGCAAGATGGAAGTGCTTGCCGATACGCTCAACTCGCAACGCGGGACAGTCGGCGCACTCATCAATGACCCGGCATTTTATGCGAAGGTTTCTCGCATTGCCGATGACCTTGCGAAGATCACGAATGCCATCAGCCAAGGAAATGGAACGCTGGGCAAGCTGGTGATGGATGACACGCTTTATAACCGCGTGAACTCCACGGCTGACCATCTGAACAACATCTCCACATCGCTGGATCAGGGGAAAGGCAGCGCCGGAAAGCTGCTTCGCGATGAATCCTTCTATGACAACCTGAATTCGTCGGTGAAGAACATCAACGAGTTGATGACTGAGGTGAATCAGGGCAAGGGTACTTTCGGAAAGCTTGCGAAGGACCCTGAGTTTGCCCAGAAGCTCGACGACGCAGTCGCCCGGCTCGACAACATTCTGAAGGGCGTGGACGAGGGTAAGGGAACGATTGGGCAGCTCGTTCAGAATCGCGCCTTATATGACAACTCGAACGAGACGATGAGGCAGGCGCATCAACTGATTCAGGGCATGCGTGAGAATCCGAAGAAGTACTTCGTGATCCGGTTGAAGATCTTCTGAAGTTCGCGCTGTGCTCCGAGAAACATTCCACTTCTTTGCTGTTCAGGTTCCTCACGGTCATGACCTGGTTATGCGCCGTCCGTACTCTCAGAGGTGCAGCGATGTGGCCTCCTGGCTACGAAATGTTCGCCAGAACTCGATGAAGGCTTTGAGCCGCACAATCTGAAAGAAATCGTTCCCGACGAGATAGAAGATGGTCGCACCGATCATGATGAAATGCAGCGTATCGGTGCCAAGCTGATCGCTGAACGGCAAGGGTGCAGCCGAGATCACCATCGCCAGCACGATCAGCATCAAGTTCACGATGCCCATGACGAGGTTAATCTCCATCAGCTTGCCGGTGAAGGCCTTTCCGAGTGAGAAACTTTGCGCCAATGCGCTCCATGGGCTGCGATTCTCGAGCAGCATGAGCAACGGCGCGACGGTGACCGGCCAGTTGACCAGAGCCCAGAGGGTGAAGAAGCCGAGCGAAAGAAAGATGGCCCAGATGGAGTAGCCAATCAGATCGGCATTTCCGTCCGGGGTGATGTGGGTTGCAGCGACCCACTGGATGGCGCGGAACCAGCCCCACCACGTGACGCCGAGCAGCGCGAGCCAGACGGCCTGCAGCGCGATGAGCGAAAAGAGGCGAAGCCGTAAGCTCTTTTCAATGCGAGCGAGCACCAGCGAGCGGCCAACGCCCGACAGAACAATCCAGAGACACGCCGCGACCGGCACGAGCCACGCAAGGACCGCAGCTACGGGAGCGCTGTAATGCTCCCACACTCCCACCATCTGCACCGCGCCGACCCAGGGGTTCTGTGTATCGATGTTGTTGAAGCCGGTGTCGGCAAGGGGCACCGCGCGCAGAATGCCGCGTGCCTGGCGGGCGCACACGAGTAGGAAGGGGACGCCAAAGCACCAGCGCCACGCCACTTCCAGGAGAATCAGGCTGGGACGCTGCATCACCCAGCCCATCTGATCGACCAGAGTTTGAGTTCCGCGCACCGGCGGCATTCTATTTCACCACCAGGTTGACGAGCTTGCCCTGCACGGCGATGATCTTGACCACAGTCTTGCCTGCGATGCGCGCCTGCACCTTTTCGTCCTTTTGCGCGGCGGCCTCCATTGCTGCACGGTCTGCATTGAACGCCACGCGCACAACGGTGACAAGCTTTCCGTTGATTTGTACTGGAATCTCCAGTTCATCTTCCTTTGCAAGATCAGGGTCGCTGACCGGCCACGGCGCGCGAAGCACCGCACTGTCTTCGCCGATCTCCTGCCAAAGCTCTGCGGCAAGATAGGGGGCAAAGGGCGCAAGCAGCAGCACCAGCGTGCGCAGCAGATCGTACACGACGGGCGCAGGAACGTCGCCTGCGGCCAGTTGCGCATCGGCTGCCTGCATGTCGTTCACCAGTTCCATGATGGCGGCCACGCAGGTGTTGAAGTGCCAGCGTCCTTCAAAGTCATGGGTAATCTTTGCCGTCGTCTGATGCATCTTTCGCAGAAGCTTGAGAGCAACACCTTGCGGGGCTGGAGCGCTCTTGCCGCGCCCGCTCTTTGCCAGAGGCGCATAGCGAGACGCGAGCCGCCAGACGCGGCCGAGAAAACGGCTCACGCCGGCGACGCCGTCTTCCTGCCAGTCCAGATCACGGTCTGGCGGAGCGGCAAAGAGCGCGTACATGCGCGTTGCATCAGCGCCATAACGGGCGACCATGTCATCGGGCGAGACGACGTTCCCCTTCGACTTCGACATCTTGGCGCCGTCTTTGATGACCATGCCCTGCGTGAAGAGACGCTGCGCAGGTTCGTCATTGCGCACCAACCCCAGATCGCGCATCACCTTCGTCCAGAAGCGCGAATAGATGAGATGAAGGATTGCATGCTCGACGCCGCCGATGTACTGGTCGATTGGAAACCAGTATTGCACCGCGGCGGGATCGAATGGGGCTTTTGAGTTCTTTGCGTCAGTGTAGCGGTAGAAATACCAGCTTGAATCGACGAAGGTGTCCATCGTGTCGGTCTCGCGACGCGCATCGCCCCCGCACTTCGGACACTTCACGTGAACGAAGTCGGCGACGCGTCCGAGCGGAGAACCGCCCTGCTGCGTAATCTCCACCTGCTCCGGCAGGAGCACGGGCAACTGGTCGTCCGGAACCGGAACCAGCCCGTCGCGCTCGCAATGAATCATCGGAATGGGAGTGCCCCAGTAGCGCTGGCGGCTCACGCCCCAGTCTTTCAGGCGATAGGTCACCGTTGCCTGTCCGAAGCCCTTTGAGGTAGCCAAATCCTGCAACTGCTTCTGCGCCGCCTGACAACTCAGGCCGTCGTAGGCCCCGGAATTGACCAGCACGCCGTCCTCTGATGTGAACGGCAGGGCGGGCTCGTCCGAGTTCCCTGCCCCCGGCGCAATGACGCGCCGGACTTCGATGCCATACTTCGTCGCGAATTCAAAGTCGCGCTCATCGTGGCCGGGGACGCTCATGATGGCACCCGTACCATAGTCCATCAAAATGTAGTTTGCGACCCAGATGGGCACTCGTGCGCCGTTGTAAGGATTGAGCGCGAATCGCCCTGTGGCGACGCCGTGCTTTTCAATCGCGCCGACGTCGCCGGCTTCCCGAGCGCGCTTCTGCTCGTCGATGAGCTTCTCGACGCCCGCGCGGAGTTCAGTATCCGTTGCGGCAAAACCTTTAACGATGGGGTGTTCCGGCGCGAGCTGCACGCTGGTTGCGCCGAAGATGGTATCTATGCGCGTGGTGAAGACACGAATCTTCTCCGCGCTTCCCTCGACGGTGAAATCGACCTCTGTGCCTTCGCTGCGTCCGATCCAGTTGCGCTGCATGGTGCGCACCTTTTCGGGCCAGCCCTCGAGTTTGTCGAGGCCGTCGAGGAGTTCGTCCGCATAGGCGGTAATCCGCAGAAACCACTGCACGAGGTCGCGCTGCTCGACGATGGTCTCTTCATGCCGCCAGCAGCATCCATTCACGACCTGTTCATTGGCCAGCACGGTAGCGCAATCGGGGCACCAGTTCACCTTGCTCTTTTTGCGATAGGCGAGCCCCTTCTCGACCATCCTCAAAAAGAACCACTGATTCCAGCGGTAATACTCCGGGAGGCACGTCGTGACTTCCGTCGCCCAGTCATAGCCGAGGCCGAGCCGCTGCATCTGGCGCTTCATGGCGTCGATGTTGGCCAACGTCCACTGGCGCGGCGGGGTGTGATTCTTGAGGGCGGCATTTTCCGCAGGCAGTCCAAAGGCGTCCCAGCCCATCGGATGCAGCACGTTGTATCCGCGCATCCACATATGCCGCGCCAGTGCATCGCCGATGGAGTAGTTGCGCACGTGGCCCATGTGGAGCTGGCCACTCGGATAGGGCAGCATCTCCAGCACGTAGAACTTCGGCTTGCCGCAGCCGGCCGGCTCCGCGGCATACAGACTGGGGTCCTCCGCCCACCGCTGCTGCCATTTTGTCTCTATCAGTGCCGGGTCGTAACGCAAGTCTTTTTCTTCCGCCATATCTTTCCAGTGTAAATCGGGCCCGTCGCCGATTCCTTGCAGTGCTGTCGCGTGCAGTGTTTGACGCGAGCCTTTGATGTCTGCAAGACTCGCGCCATGGCTTACTCCGGCAAAGTGGAATATGCCGAGGCGCGCCCCATCCGCGCGCGCAACAAGCCGTATTATCGGCTGGCGCACTGGCCTATCTGGATCTGGGTTTTCTTTCTTGCTCCAGGACCGCTGACCTTTTCTCTTTTCGCGAGAGGGTTCAGCAGGCCGAATACGCTCTGGCTTGCGGCGGTGGTGATGGGAACGGGGATTGCCGTCTGGAAGGCGCAGCTCCCCGGTGTGGAACATCGACCCTACATCCTTCGCTTCGATGAGGACAGGCCCAATCCCCTGTACCGGCGCGTCTGCTACACCTTTGCATGGAATGCGGCGCTGAGCTTTGCGCTGCTCAATCTGGCCGGACTTCTGGCTGCGGTGGTGACAGGCCTCTGGCGGTTGAAGCAGATTTATCACTATGGGTATCTGCCGCTTTGCCTCGTGATTCTTTCACTCGGGCTCTTCGGCAAGCTGCCGAGAGTGGGCCCGAGAACCAAAGGGGAAGGCGTCGAGCGCAGATACTTCTATGGCACGGTGTGGGCTGTCACCGCGGCGCAGACGGTGCTCTTGATCCTATGGAAGACTCTGCCACGTGGACGCGCAGAGGACCTCGTGAAGCTGCTGGCGTATGTCGCCGTGCTGGCCGCGATGGGTTGGCTCGCTTACGCGGGCAAGCTCTACCGCACGCGCCCCATCCTGCCCGGCGACATCATGGTGGAGTAAGCCGCGCGCTGCGGAGGGCGGTTAGCGCCTTTGCAGCACCGGGCTGTATCCCGAAGTGGAAGCCTTGCGCATTGCGGCCAGTCCTTCTTCGACGCTGAGCAAGGGGGTTGTCTTGCTGTCCTTGAGCGCGCCACCGGCGCCGATGGCCAGCGCGAGGGCTGCGGCGCTCACGTTGTTCGGGAACTCCATGATCGAGACGATGTCCTGATCGCCAAACGACAGCCACAGGCCGATCAGCTTTCCGCCGAGTTTCTCGATGGCTTTCCGCACGACTTCCGAGCGGTCCTCCGGTTTTTTGATCAGTGCTCTTAACGCTTCAGGACGATAGGATGCCTGCACAAGATAAGTGGGCATAAGAGTGAACCTCATTCGCAAGGCAGGAAGATTTTAAGCCAATTACACATCCAGGGGGAGAGCCGAAGTATACACCCGGAGAGGCGAGGCGGGCCTGCTGATTTCACCAACAGGTTGAAAGCGACTGCAAGAGAGTCCAGGTTGGTTCCCGCGGTCGCACCTGCTACACTCTCACTCGTCATGTCCGGTGCAAGTCTTCTGATTATCACCGCTTCTTATCTACTCGGCTCCATCCCATCCGGATATCTTCTGGTCCGGTTCGTGCGCAAACAGGATATTCGCCAGGTGGGCAGCGGCAACATTGGAGCCACGAACGTCCTTCGCTCGGGCAGCAAGGGCCTGGGCGCGACGACCTTCCTGCTGGATATGCTGAAAGGGTGCGCCGCGGTGTGGCTGGGCGCGATTGCCGCTCCGCTGCTGATGCCCGCCAGCCCCATGCGCAATGTAGAGGCGCTGGCGGCGCTGTGCGCCGTGCTGGGGCATATGTTCCCTGTGTGGCTTCGCTTTCGCGGAGGCAAGGGCGTGGCCACTGGATTTGGCGTCTTTCTCGTCGCTGCGCCATGGGCTGCGCTGGCGGCAATCAGTGTCTTCTTTCTGGTGCTCTATTTCACCCGCTATGTCTCGCTTGCATCGATTCTTGGATCGGCGAGCTTTCCCGTGTGTGCGTGGATTCTGGTGAAGGCTGACAGGCCGCGCTTCTTTGTAGCGGTGGAAGCAGCGGTTGCGCTGCTGATTATCCTGAAGCATCACCAGAACATTCGCCGCCTGCTTGCGGGAACTGAGAGCCGCTTCGGCGCCAAAGCTCGATCGGAGAATCCAGCATGAGCCGCATCAACGTTCTCGGCTCCGGAGCGTGGGGCACTGCAATCGCGCTTTCGCTGCACCAGCGTGGCGGGCACGCGGTCACGCTCTGGTCTCACAACGAGGAAGAGGCGCGGGAGATTGCCGCGCTTGCAGAGAACAAGCGCTTTCTGCCGGGCTTTGCCATTCCGCAGGATCTCAAGGTTACATCGGCCCCCGAGTCTGTAGTCGGCGCGGAGATTCTCGTCTCTGTGGTGCCGTCGCAGTTTCTGCGCGCAACGCTGGAGCGCCTGACGCCGCACATGCATTCTGGGCAGACGATCGTGAGCGCGACCAAGGGGCTTGAGGACAAGACGCTACTGCGGATGACGCAGGTGATCGAATCGGTGCTCGAGCCTGCCGCGCTTGAGATTCCCGTGGGCGCGCTGAGCGGGCCAACCTTCGCGCTTGAAGTCGCGGAGGGACAGCCAACTGCCTGCACGATCGCTTTTCAGGATGCGCAGGATGCAGCTCGCATTCAAACGGAGTTTTCGTCGGAGGCTCTGCGGCTTTACACATCGACCGATGTGATCGGCGTAGAACTCGGCGGCGCGCTCAAGAACGTGATTGCCATCGCTGCCGGCATTGCCTCTGGCGTGGGCCTTGGGTATAACTCCTCCGCGGCGCTGATTACGCGCGGCATGGCAGAGATTACGCGGCTGGCGGTAGCCTGCGGAGGCCGCCGCGATACGCTTGCGGGATTGTCCGGGATTGGCGATCTGGTGCTTACCTGCACCGGTTCGCTTTCGCGCAACCGAACCGTGGGCCAGGCGCTTGGACAGGGCCAGAAGCTGCCGCAGATTCTCGCCGATCTCGGCGGCAAGGTTGCAGAAGGCGTGCGCACCACGCGCGCCGCGCTCGATCTGGCGCACAAGCTCGGCATTGAGATGCCCATCACAGGCCAGATGGAACTGATTCTGGATGAAGGCAAGGACCCTCGCGAGGCGATCCGCGACCTGATGCTCCGCCCCGGCAAAGACGAGGTGTGAGACCGGGTCGGAGACGGAACTCACACGACTTCCTTCTTACGGCTTTGCGGCCTGGGACGCCGCGGCATGCACGTGCAGGATCACACGCCGGTACGAGGTCAACTGCGGTGTGCCGGTGTCTGCGACTTCAAGGATGATGTGCGCGACTCCGTCGGTGCGGCACGGCATCAGATTCGGCAACCAAACAGGCGCGCAAAGGCCTTTCACCGTGACGGTGGCCACCTGACGGTCAGCCCCGTCCACGGCTAACTCCGAAGCGTGCGTGCCTGTCAATCCCGCCTCGGGATACACCCACCAGCGATAGGACAGGGTCTGCCCGTCCGGGTCCTTGCTGCCGCTTGCATCCAGCGTTACCGTTTGGCCCACAACCGCATCCATCTCAACCGGCGCAGTTCCTGCCGCGCCATTCACTACCAGCTGCGGGCTGTGATTGGCGTGCGCAAAGTCACGGATCGTCCAGTCCATGCGCGCGGCAAAGTCATTTTGATACGCCCGGCGCCAGCGCCAGATCGTCGCCTGATCAGAGACATACTCTCTGCCGTCGGTGCCTTTCACCGTGTCCTGCGAGGTGGACCTGGTAAAGAGGTCTCCGCCCTGCGTCCAGATTGCGTGGGTCTCGCCGTAGGGCTGCATGTACACGTAGCGACCGCCCCAGCCGCCCCAATCCGGCCTGCGATACGCGTTGAGGCCGTTGTCAATCAGCCCGAGGAATGACGGCGTGTCACCCTCCATGATGAACATGAATTTCGGATAGTCCTTGCCGAGAGGCCCTTTCGAACGGATGTTCTGATCCAGCCACTCGTTTGTCACCACGCTGGTATCCGCACCGGCGCCGTTGCGGTAATACGCGTCGCCGCTGATGCCGGTCCACGTGGCGTAGTAGTACTGCTGCCCGCTGGGCATGCTCGGCATCACGATATAGAAAAGCGATGGGAACTCACGCCGAATCCAAGGTCCGGCGTCGTCCTGGTCCGAGATGGAGTAGACGCGCAGCCGCTCGACCAGATTCTGCGTTTCTTCTGCCGAATGCTTGGCTCGGATTTCCATCAGCGCCTGCGCAAGCGTATTGGCTCCGCCCCAGATGCAGACCCACAGCGGCCGCGGATCATCGCGCTCGATCGCGGCTGCAAGCGCCGTCGCACCCGTCGAGGCCTTCCCTCCTCCTGTTGCCGCCATGCCATACTGCGGCTGACCGGAATACACCCGCTCCTGCAATTGCTCCGCTGTCGGCCAGCCCTGCGCATGCAGCAGCAGGTTGGATCGGACCTCGCCGTATGCGTCAATCAGACGGTGCATCGTCTCGGGATGCGTAACCGTCTTCTGCCATGTGGACGTGACCGCAACCATGGCTTCGAGATCAAACTCATTCGAATAGAGCAGCAGGCGCACGAACGACATTTGATCGTCTGGCTCATTGCCAATGTCGCTCAGAATGACGACGCGCGGCTTGCCCGTGAATCGATCCGGCGCAGGCGCAGCGCCCTGTGTCCATGCCGAAATTGCAACCAGACAAACGCCAAGCACTCCACCTGCCCATCTGCGCCAACCCATTCTTTTCTCCTCCACATGCCGTTCTGCCAGGAGCCGCGTTGCATTCCCGCTCGCTTGTCCTCGAACTACGGAAAGGTTTGAGCCTGCGGACGCACTCGAGGAATCGAACTGTCCGCCGCACCAAGTGTAGCCGATGCCATCCGGATGCCTTTGGGGGCATTACGACCCTGCAAAGACTCAGACTTCTGCCGATTTGAATAGAAGGATGACAGACGGCGCCGCGTGGCAAACCTGCAATGGCCAATTAAGGACACTCACGCTACACTTCGGAGCACGCTGAGGCGCAAAGGAATGCTGAGGACAGGAGGAGGGATGGTGGAAATGTTTGCTTGATTGGCTGCCCCCCAGGGATTCGCAGATGTTCAAAACAAACATGATACGTCGTTTCCATGGCAGCGATACCCACAAATGTACCCCGGAAAAATAAATGCTCGGAAACCTGCCGCGGCTACTCCTCAAATCACAGGCGACTCTCCCGCACTGCCACTGCAAACTGCGCGACAGGCTATTTTCGATTCCGGTAAATCTCGAAAATAGCAGTGATTTCTATTCTCACCACTGAACCTCTTCGTTGGTTTATCCTTCCTTGCGGATGGTGCGGTAAGCGTTCTTCACGGCGGTTCTCTTTGTAAAAGGTTGACAGCCCGATTCTTCCAGAACCGGGTCGAACCGCCGCTCAACATTCAACTGCAGCCGACTCACACTCGGAGTCTTCTGTATGGACTCCATCAAATGTCAATCTCCGACTGTCGCCCCGGCAGAGCCGGCGGCTTTCCTGCCTGCTAATCGACTGCAGTTCCGGCCGGCTGCTTTAGCTTCGTATAGCGCTCCGTCCGCAATGCACAATACGTCTTCCACTGTCTTGTCGTCGTCGCCGGGGCTGGCATAGGCGCCCACACTTAAGGTGATTCGCAGTGGACCTTTGGATGTACGGATGGAGGTTCGGCTAACAACACATCGAATCTCTTCCGACCGTTCGAGGGCCTTGGTGACATCACAGTTATTGAGCACCAAAAGGAACTCCTCGCCGCCGTAGCGGCCCACAAAATCGTAAGAACGGACAGCGCCAAGTAACCGACGCCCAACTTCACGAAGGACTTCGTCTCCAACGGGGTGTCCGTGGGTATCATTTATCAACTTGAAGTGATCGAGGTCGCCCATGACAGCTGTCGTACATCGATTTTCTCGGCGGGTTCGGGCCAATTCGCGCGCGAGCAGTTCAATAATTGTTCCTCGATTCAGGAGAGATGTAAGTGAGTCGTGCGTAGCCTTGTAGCGCATCTCCTCGCGTGCTTCTAACAGGCTGTCCTCCAGCTGCAGAATGCGCAGTCCCGTGTGCAGGCGGGCCTTCAGTTCCTCCGGGTCGAACGGCTTGATCAGATAGTCGTCGGCGCCAGCTTCAAGACCCTGGACAATATCCTTCTTCGAGTTCTTCGATGAGAGGAGCACGAGGTGAACATGACGCTGGCCGCGCTGCTTGCGAATTTCGCGACAGACATCCGGACCGTCAAGTTCAGGCATAACCCAGTCAAGGAGAGCGAGTCGCGGACCTTCCGGATGGCACATCTCTACTGCCGCCGCACGCCCGTTCTTCACAGCGGTCACTTCGTATCCTGCACGTTCAAGAGTTTTCTCGAGCAGGCGGAGTGAAATCGAATCGTCATCAGCGA
This sequence comes from Acidobacteriaceae bacterium, assembly GCA_037439805.1. Classification (GTDB taxonomy): domain Bacteria; phylum Acidobacteriota; class Terriglobia; order Terriglobales; family Acidobacteriaceae; genus Telmatobacter. The sequence goes on along the minus strand of JBBIVH010000013.1, from coordinate 2,042 downwards.
TCAGGACTCTCATGTCAATTCTCCGGCCAGAACGCGCTCAGCGCTGCAGCAAATCCATCGATCTCGGCATCGAAACCCGGCAACTTGTTCTTGACCATTTCATTATCTCCGGCGCGTGCTGCCCTTTCGATCTGGGCGGCCAGCGAAGCCAAACGTGTGGCGGATAGGTTCGCGAGCATGCCCTTCAATTTATGGGCTGCTATCGCCACCTTTCCGAGATCGACGCCGTCGATCGCCTCGTGCAATGCCTCCCTATTCTCCGGGAGATCATCCCGGGAAAGCCTGAACAGCTCAGCAAGCAGTTCACGATCGCCCTCAACACGATTCAGCAACTCTGGCAGATCGACGTATGCTTCAAGCTGCGCGAAGGAGTGCATCCCTATCTCCCCAGCATTTGGCGTTCAAGCCAGTCAAGCGCATTGACTTCATCTTTCGGAATGAAGGTTGACCGCTCACTCTGAACTCAATTCGCCAACATGCCCTTTCATGTAGGCTTCCAAAACCGCGTCGAGCTCCTGGGGACGAATTGGCTTTGCCAGATAACCATCCATTCCCGCTTCCTGGCACCGCTGCTCGTCGCCCTTTACGGCATGCGCAGTGAGGGCCACAATCGGCTGGTGCATTCCTGTTTCTCTCTCTCGCTCTCGAATCAATTTGGTAGCTTCAAGCCCATCGACGAGCGGCATCTGCACATCCATCAAAACGAGGTCGTAAGACGTATGATCCAACAAGTTGAGCGCCTCTTGTCCGTTGCTTGCGAGGGCAACGCGATGCCCACGCTTCTCCAGGAGCCGCGTGGCAAGACGCTGGTTGACAGTATTGTCTTCAGCAAGCAACACGTGAAGTGAATGCACAGTCTTTGCGGCGCGACGTTCGACGGCCGGCGGAGATGGACTGGAGGCAGTTTGCCAGCTTCTCCGGTCTAACGACCGGGCGATTGCATCTCGAAGCTCATTTTGACGTACCGGTTTGATGAGGTAGGTCGATACGCCCAATGTCCGGCAGCGCGCCATATCTCCGCGATGCGCCCCGGAGCTAAGCATCATCACAGTCGCAGTGGAACTTTCAGGCATGATTCGAATCTGCTCAATAAGAGCAAAGCCGTCCATATTAGGCATATGCATATCAGTCAGGACTAATCGGTAACGATCGCCTAGGTCCCGTGCGGCGATAAGTTCCTGCAAGGCTGCTGCACCACTTTCTACGCAGGTGCATCGCATTCCCCAGCGGCTCAGCATTCGATCGAGAATTCGCCTATTGGTCTCGTTATCGTCGACAACAAGAACGCGGACTCCGGGTAGCAAACTGTAGGGAAGATCGGATTGTGTTTGCGCGATCGGCGCTTCCCCGGCGGTGATACGCACCGTGAAGTGGAAAGCACTCCCCTTACCAGGCTCACTCTCGACCCAGATTCTGCCACCCATCATCCCGGTCAACCGTGAAGTAATTGTCAATCCTAATCCGGTTCCGCCAAACTCACGCGTCGTGGACGAATCTGCCTGCGTAAAGGAATCGAAGATCGCCTTCTGCTTCTCTTTGGGGATTCCGATGCCTGTATCAGTCACAGAAAAGTGCAAGATTATGTCTTCGCCGTGCTGAGATTCAACATCAACTTTCACCGCAACCTGGCCCTCTTGGGTGAATTTGATGGCATTCCCCACCAGGTTGAGGATCACCTGGCCCAGCCGCGTCGAGTCGCCGCGAACATTCACTGGAACTTCGTCTCCGATATCGCACAGCAGCTCCAGGCCCTTTTCGTCCGCGCGAAGAGCCAGAGTCTTCAGCGTTGCTTCGACACATTCCCTCAAATTGAGATCCGCTACCTCAATGTCGACTTTGCCTGCCTCGATCTTAGAAAAATCGAGAATGTCATTGATCACACTGAGCAAAGTCGCGGCTGAGAGCTTTACTGTCTCAAGATATTCCCGCTGTTCCGCGGTTAGATCCGTATCAAGGGCCAGTTCCGTCATGCCGATTACCCCGTTGAGAGGAGTGCGGATCTCGTGGCTCATGTTGGCCAGGAATTCACTCTTGGCCCGATT
>JBBIVH010000012.1:29278-31472 GCA_037439805.1 Acidobacteriaceae bacterium | reverse complement strand
CCATCACCAGAGCCCACGCGCCAAGGACTGACACACATGCAATTCGTATTGGAGTCTTTAGATTCACTGCATCTCTCCACTTGCAGAGGAGTCCGGTTCTGCACGCCGAGGCCGGTTCATTGCTGTGCCTGTCGAGGATCTCGCGCGTTCCTTGCCCACCTGCGTCCGTAGCATGTTCCACTCACCGTTGCGCTGAAGCGCCGCCCCTTGAAAGTGAATTCGACTGAACCCACCTGCAGAGAAGCGGCGCCTCTTGCATATCTCAACTGCGACGGCATGATCCCGCAATGACCTGCAGAATCACACCGCGTGATTAGAAGATGTACCGGATGAGCAGGTACGACGTGTCATTGTCCGCAGCATTGCGTCCGCTGCCGTCGTAGTTGGTCGAGCCGCCGTTGAAGCGCTGGTAGCTGTTGTACTGGAAGGCGATGTCTACGTTCTGCACCGGCCAGTACGAGAAGTTGCCCGAGATCCCTTCGCTGCGTGGACTACCACTTGCACTGCCGGACATCGCGCCCGGCGCATACAGCGTGGCATCCGCAGTACCCGATGTGAGGAACCATCCCACGGTCCCGGAGACGCGGTTGCCGTAGTGGTACTCAACGTTGGCATTCGCGCTGTTCAGGTGATGACTCGCAAACCCCACGGTTCCGGCAGCGGCGCTGGCATTCAGATTGGATGTCTCGTGCACATACATGCCGCGAACAGAAAGCACATCGCGTCCGATCGTCCGGTCATATTCGAAATCCGGCCCGATGTCCGTGTAATCGTCCGTTGTGCCGCTGACTGCGCCCGGGAAGGAAGACACGTGCATTCCGTACAAGCCGGCTTCGAAGACATTCGTTCTGCCGCTTTCCTGGTAGGCAACGCGCCAGTAAGGAGCAAGTCCGCTGATGTTGTAGTTCGAGCCCGCGCCGGCGTTAGGCCGTGCCGTGCCGATGTGATCCGAACGGTACAGGGTCACATTTCCATACAGGTGGTTGTCCCACATTGTGTAGCCGCCAAATCCAGCCACATCCTGCGCAAGATGGCCCTGCACAATCGCAGATGCGGCTGGGGTCGGCGCAGAGTCCGGAGCCATGAACGGATAGCCCCAGTTCGGCAGCGTCATCCACACATCCTCAACGGTCGGATTGTTGTTCATCGCCAGGCCGTAGATCAGGTCCTTCCCGCCCACCTTGGTCTTGTTCGCATACCGGATGTCGGTGTTGTCCATGCCGAAGCTGCTGTTCTGTGTGTCGAAGGTGACCTGCAGGAAGCTGCCGAGATGATCGGCCCATGCTCCGGCCAGGAACAGCGAGATGTCCTGCGGAAACTCGATGTTATTGTTCTGCGTTCCAGGCACAGCCTTCTTGGTGCTGGTCATCGACGTCTCAAACCATGCGCCTAGTGGAAGATTCTGGAGCATCTCGAGAGCGGGACGCCGCTTGTCCGGATCCGGCGCAGGCACTGTGCTCTTATCCACCCTCTGGGTGTACGCCAGCAGCTTGAACAGACGTCCGGCCGGGTTCAGCTCCGGCGGGTTATAGTGGCAGCCGCTGCAGGCGAGACCCGTCTGGCGCGCATAGCTCGGCAGAGCCAATGCGCTGCGAGACGATGCGATAACGAAGATGAAAAGAACGGCAGTTGCAAGTCCACTGCCCATTCTCCTCGGTAGGTGATTCATACATCCTCCTCAAAATGAAAGTTGCTATGATGTAAAAATTCGGAATTGTACCGTGGGGCGACGCGTGCGTTGCCTCCGCGCAATCTAGTGCTTTGCATACACCACTCCCGGAGCAACATAAGGCGGCTCGGAGATCAGGCGAATGTAGGCAACCGCTGCCTGCACTTCTGGCTTGCTGAGCGTCCACTCATAGGGCGGCATCAGGGCAGAGCGATTCATGGCCGGGCCTCCATGCGTGATGAGGTTGGCCAGGTCGGCGTCGGTGAAGGTCTTGTTCTCGTCGCCGTTCGCAAATGAATGCGGCTTCACCGCGAGATTGTCGTAGTTGGAAACCTGCTCGGTCGTCGATTCGGAATCATGGCAGCGCGAGCAGTATTTCTGGTTGACCTCATAGCCCACCTCCTGCTGGTAGCCGGCAGCATATTCCGGAACCAGAACGGTGAAGGCCTTTCCGTGGGCATCCTGCGAGGAGGCCGTCAATTCATACCTTCCGCCGATTCCTCCCAGCGTGACCTTGATGGTGGC
>JBBIVH010000012.1:20509-29178 GCA_037439805.1 Acidobacteriaceae bacterium | reverse complement strand
ATCCATGGATTCGCTCTCATCACTTTGCCCCCTTCGCGGCGCCGGTCTTCTGCGCCATGAGGAACGCCGTCAGCGCCCGCGCATCGTCGTCACTCATGTGCTGGTTGGGCTCGATTGTTCCGGGGCGCAGCGCCTGCGGGTCTTTCAGATAGTGGAAGATCCATGCAGCGTTCAATCGCGCTCCCACCTTGGTCAGCGTGGGCCCGATGTAGCCCTTGTCTTCATTCGGATTCACCATGTGACAGGACTGGCACGCGTACTTCGAATAGAAGAGCTGGCGTCCCTTCTCGACCAGTTCCGGAGAGTAGCCGGTGAGCGGCATCTCATCGCGCTGGAACGAGGCGGTCTGATACGCCGTCATCATGTAATCCGTCAACACGGTCCGCTCGGAGTCCGTGAGGTTGAACCGCGGCATGCGCCGAATCAGCGCCGGACGCAATGTGTTGGGGTTCTTCAGGAAATCGTCCAGCCACTGGCGCTGTACCGACGTACCCTCCCAGCTCAGGTCGGGCGCCATATCGCCGCCGCGGCCATTGATGCGGTGGCAGCTCTGGCAGTTGAGGCTGGTCATGATCTGGCCGGCCTGGCCCGCGGGCTGATAGTTCGTTGCGCGCACCGCCGCCAACTGCATGTTCGAGGGCAGGCTGAAGCTGCGATCCGTGAGCGAAAGCAGCGCGGTTGTGACTTCCTCCACCTGGCTTGAAGTGAAGTTGTAGCGCGGCATGCGGAACGACGCCCCGAAGGACCGCGGCTGCCGGATCTTCTGCGAGAGATAGTCCGGCAGAGTGTGCTCCATGCCCGGCAGGAAGACGAGCTGAACAACCGGCTTGCTGCCGATGCGGCTCAGGTTGGGACCGAAGTTGTCGGGCTTCGGAACTCCCGGAATCTCATGGCAGGAGGCGCAGCCGTACTCGATCACCAGCTTCTTGCCATGCGCGATCTGCGCCGGGGTCGCCGCCGCCAGATGAACATTGGCCACAAGATCCGGATTGGACTTGCTTTGAACGTAGGCCGAGATCAGCTTGAGCTGCGCGTCCGTCCAGCGGTACTGCGGCATCGGTGTAGATGGATCGTACTTCTGCGGATCGCGCATCCAGGCTGCGAGCCATTCAGGCTTGACCTTTGTGCCCACGTTGGTGAGCTCGGGTCCAAGGTCGCCGCCCACCAGGTTGCCGGCGGCGTTCTGGGTCGCATGGCACGAGGCGCAGAACGATTCTCCGTAGAGGCTTGCTCCCGCCGAAGGATCAGGCTCGGGGCCATGCCCCAGAGTCGAAACTGGAATCTGGTCGCCGGGTTGCGGAACACTCTTGGCGATCAGGTACGCCGAGATGTCACTGGCGTCCGCATCGCTTAGGTTGAAGTTGGGCATCGTAGCCGAGGCCGAGTAACTCGCTGGGTCCTTGAGCCACGCATAGATCCACTCGCGGGTGGTCTTGTCGGCGATGTGCGTCAGCGGAGGCGGATTGTCGCTCCCCTCCATCTTTGTACCGTCCGGCAGAACGATGGAGTGGCAGCTCACACAGCCGTAGCGCGAAAGAATCACGCGCCCCTTGTTCAGCTTTGGCGTGCCTTCGAGCGGCCCCTGATGGCATTGCCCGCAGGAGGACTCCATATAGCGAGCCGGCAGCACCGGTTCTTCCCCTGCCATCTCGCTGTGATGCGCCTCTTTGACGGTGGTCGCCCCGCCCTGGCCGCGATGGCAGATGACGCAGCCAAACTCGGTGAGCTTGTGCGGCATCGCCGGATGAGCGCGAAACGGCTGCTCTTTGACATCGGCGAGGCTCGCCTCGGTCAGTCCCACGTGGCAGGTCTGGCAGCGATCGACCACACCGAGATCCGGAATCCATATCTGCGCGATCCCGCCCTTGAAATGCCGCCGCAGCGTGACCGCGTCTCCGCGATTGTGGATGAAGCTCAGATACTGCCTCTGATAGCCGTGCCACTCGCTGAAGTAATCCTTCGCTGGCGCAATCGTCAGCAACAGCAGCAGGAGCACACTGAGAATGCCGAACATGCGGAACGGATCGCGCACGAAGGTCTTGATGGAGGAGATGAAGCCCGTCTTATTCGTCTGCATTTAGCTCCTCCATGGCCAAACCCACGACCAGCCGGGGCCGCGGAAGTACGTGCCCACCGCCGTGAGAACGATAAGTTCGAAAAGAAACCACGTCATGATCCACCAGGAAATCGGTCTGAGTGCAAGATAGCGACGGAAAGGGTTTGGCGATTCAGGGGAGCTGAAGGCGGCAAGCAGCATCAGCCCGGCCACAATGACGGTCGGCGCCAATGCCACATACACATCGAAGAACCAGAGGAAGATCGTCAGCGCTCCCGCCACGATCATCGCCACCCTCAGGCGACGTTCCCGGTTCTTCAGGAAGAAACCTTCTGCCTCGATATTGATGTCGAAGTAAGGAATCACGATCAGCGCGATGATCAGCAGACCTGGAATCAGCACTCCGGCGACAACCGGCGGAAAATAGTGCAGCATCTCCTGCAGGCCCAGAAAGTACCACGGCGCTTTCGCTGGATTCGGCGTATTCGTCGGATTGGCAATGCCCTCCAGCGGTGCATTGAAAAACAGCGACATGAGAACCAGCGCGATGACCAGCGACTCGATCGCCAGAAGCGCCCGGATGAGCACCTCGGGAAAGGTCTGGAGCCTCTCCTCGTCATAAGCCTTGACCTGGGGCGAGGTGCGCCGGGTGACGAAGAGCACTCGCCTCTGCGAGACGCGCATATCCGAACCCACGGTCGCGTTGAAATCCTTGGGAGGTGTCATAGTTGTTTGTGCTCCTCAGAAGAGGGCTTGGACTGGGCACTCGCCGTGCCGGGCTCACTCTCCCGGACGTAAAGACCGCCGTCCTTGCGGATGCGCCAGAAATGCACGGCGAGGAACACGACCGCGGTCAGCGGCAGAATCACGCAGTGCAGAACATAGAAGCGAAGCAGCGCATTGGCGTTCACCTGGTTGCCGCCGAGCAGAAGGAAGTGAATCTTGTCACCAATTAGAGGCACGGCAGAAGAGATATTCGTGCCCACCGTGATCGCCCAGTAGGCGAGCTGATCCCAGGGCAGAAGATAGCCGGTGTAACTAAGCAGGAGCGTCACCAGCAGCAGGACCACGCCCACAACCCAGTTGAACTCCCGCGGCGCGCGATAGGCCCCGCGATAGAAGACGCGAAACATGTGCGCGAACGCCAGAAACACCATCGCATGAGCCGACCAGCGATGAAGATTACGCAGGAACAAGCCCGACGAGACGACAAACCGCAGATCCTTCACGTCGGAGTAGGCCTGCGGCACCGAGGGGTGATAGTAGAGCATCAGCAGAATGCCCGTGACGACGAGGACGAGAAATGTGCCGAGCGTCAGCGTGCCCAGGTACCAGGTGGAGCCGAGACTCAGCATCCTCTTGCGGACTTTCGTGGGGAACAGATGCAGAAAGACGTTCTGCTGAATCGCCAGCGCGTTATGAAGCGTGCTGTTGCCTGTTCCGCTGCGGAAGATTGACCGCCAGACCCTCGTACGTTCGAGTTTTTCGAAATAGGTTTCGGTGGTAGTCGGCATCTTCTATACCCTCAGGAACTGAAGCTGTGGAATCGTTACAGAGCGATCAACCATGAGGTCCCCGTCGTCGCTGATCCAGGTCTTCAGCCAGGGAAGCGGCTTGGGCGCGGGACCAGCCATCTTTTGCCCTTCCTCGCTGAAACGGCTACCGTGGCAGGGGCAGGCGATCATGTTTTCCTCCGGCTTCCACGCCGTCATACAGCCCAGATGCGTGCAGATCGCGCTCAGCGAAAAGTAGCCCTCGGCGATGTGAATCAGATAGATCGCCGAGTTGACATCGAGCGTGACCGAGCCAAGCGGATAGTTCTCCGGCTTGCCGGAATTCACGATCGGCGACGGTTCAAAAAGCACATTCGGCGACAGAAACTGGTAGTAGAAAGCCAGCGTTCCCACGGCCGCTACTCCCAGCGAACCGAGGCCCAGCTTGGTAAAAAACTCTCTACGGTCCAGTGCAGAACCCTCTTGCGTAAGAGGAGCTTGAGTCGTTGTGGTCATCTTCGACGTCACTTCCTGTCTGCCACCGGCGCGCGCAGCGGCGCTTCGATGGATTCAATCGAGATCAGCCCGGTCGCTTCGGCCGGGATTAGGTTGTAGGCTTCCATCGTGATGGTGCCCGCCGGGCACCGCGCGGCGCACAATCCGCAGCGGATGCAGCGTGTCTCGTCCTTCAGCATCACCGAACCCGAGATCACGCCCAGCTCTTCGGCGCGCACTTCGTCCAGCTCCACGTTGAGCAGCTGTTCGTTGTCAACGAGCTGCTGCACCACTCCAGGCTCAAAATTGAAGCGCTCCAGGCTCACCAGTTCAAGGCAGCTCTCCGGACACACATCCACGCATCCGCCGCACAAGATGCACAGACTTCCATCCTGAGCGTTGCCTTCAAAGATGGTGTTGACCCAGCAGTGCAGGCAGCGCTGCGCCTCCGCGCGGGCCGTCTCTTCGTCGTACACCAGCTCGACTTCGGTCATGCCGGCGCGGCGGTCAAGAGGCAGAACCGGCGGATCCTGCCGGACAAGGTCCAGCAGGTTGAGCGGCATGCTGTGACGGTGCAGAACCTCCACCTCGACAGAGGCTTCAGGATGGCTTGCGCCGCGCAGATACTCGTCAATCCCCATCGCCGCGCGCTTGCCGTCTGCGACGCTGTCGATAATCAGCCGCGGCCCGAAAGCGCAATCGCCGCCGGCAAAGATGCCCTTGGCTGAAGTCATCAGCGTGCGCGGCTGCACCGCGACCAGTCCGCGGCGCGAAATCTCGACGCCATCCTCGGGCCGCAGAAAATCCAGCTTCGGCGCCTGCCCAATCGCCATGATGATCGTGTCGCAATCCAGCAAATGCTCGCTGTTTTCGTAAAAGGTCGGATTGAATCGTCCGTCGGCATCGAAGACCTGCTTTGTATTCACCACTTCGAGCGCGGTCACGCCATTGGGGCCGCCGACAATCCGCTTGGGACCGAGTCCGGGATGAAGGATGATGCCTTCCTCTTCGGCTTCGACGATCTCCTCCTGCGACGCGGGCATCTGCTCGCGGCCTTCGAGGCACACCAGATGCACCTCTCTGGCGCCGAGGCGCAGTGCCGATAGCGAAATGTCCATCATCTCTTTGCCGGCAACCGCGTTCACGTTCTCCTGGTCCGGCTCCTGCTCCTCCACACCGGGCGCATGCTGGCGCACCACCTCGCGCGCAGCCGAGCGGGCCACATCCATGGCGACATTGCCGCCGCCAATCACAATCACCTTCTTGCCAATCGTGAACTGATAGCCGAGGTTCACGTTGAGAAGAAAATCCACGCCCTTGTGCACGCCGTCGAGATCGACACCGGGAATCGTCAGGTCGCGGCTGCGATGCGCTCCGACCGCAATCAGAACCGCATCGAATCCCTGCTCGCGCAGTCCAGCGATGGTGAAGTCGCGCCCCGCGGCCTGATTCAACTTCAAAGTAATGTCGCCGACCGCGAGAATCTCTCGCACCTGCGCCTGGATGACGCTGCGCGGCAGGCGGTATTCCGGCACGCCGAGATGGAGCATTCCACCGGCCACCGGAGCCGCCTCGAAGATTGTGACCGAATACCCCATCAAGGCCAGATCATGCGCGGCCGAGAGTCCCACCGGCCCCGCGCCGACAATCGCAACCTTGAAGGGCAGTTTCTTCTGGTTGCGCCCCCGATTGACATCGACCGGCCGCCGCGACTCGGGTCCATGGCGCTCCGTCAGGAATCGCTTCAGAGCCCGAATCGAGATCGGTCGATCAATCGCCCCCCGGCGGCAAGCTGTCTCACAGGGATGCGCGCAGACACGGCCACAGATGCTGGCCAGCGGATTGGGATCGCGCGCATAGCGGTAGGCTTCCTCGAACTTCCCTTCCGCAATCAGTGCGACGTACCGGCCCGCATTCGTGTGCGCAGGACAAGCCATCATGCAGGGAAAGTTGCTGTTCAACCATCCCGCATCGACCGTTTTGTTCTCGTAACGCTTCAGCATTCCGGCCGTCTCCCGTCCCTCGCTTCACTGCCTTGCACGCAATCGATATCCGCGCAGAATGATCGTTGCTACTTACCCATCGGGATATCCGCGCCGGCGTCGCCCGAGACCGTCACCTCAACCGTGTGGGTATGTACCTTCCCACCTTCGTTCCAGGCCGTCAGCTTGTAGGTCCCGTTGGGAACGTTCTCGATCTTGTAGGCGCCCATTTTGTCCGTCGTTGCGAAGTAGGGCGTGGGGGAGACAACGATGTAGCCGGCCATATCCGGGTGCACGTTGCACAAGAGCGGCACAACGCCGGGAGTCGTGAACTTGAAGCTGCGCTGCTCGCCGCGCGGCCAGGTACCCATGTTGTGGCCAAGACTCTTGTTGCCGTTAATGGACGGCCAGAAGACGTTGTGCTCCACGCTGTCCTCGTTCTTGAAATCCACCGTGGTTCCCTGCTCCACAACCACAATGTGCGGCATAAACATCAGCCCCTTCTGGTCCACCAGAGCATGTTGTGTGGGAGCGGGAAAGGTCTTGCCCGGAATCGCTTCGATGTAGACGGCGGACTCGCCCTTGGCGCCTGTAACTTTTCCATGAATGGTGCCGGCCTGTCCTGTAACCGCGGCCGTTAGAAACAAAAGAACTGCTGGAACGATGTGCTTCATAGTTCCTCCTTGCCTGCATTGTGAATTCGTGGGGACCGGATCTTACGTGGCACCCTGTAACATAGGCGATCCAAATACATGACTGACCCACGTGTTCCTGTCGAACTCGCGGGCCTTCCACGTACACCGGATCGCCTCGGTGTCGTTATCCGTAATGGAACCAAAGCAACAAGTGGGGTGTATGTGACAGTCATCACACCGTCTCCCGCTTCAATCTTAGATTTGGTGAATTGCGTCACGCGTAGGAGCAGGTGCGACACATAGTGTGTGGAAGACGCGAGACAGGGTTGGACCGTAGAAAATCGATACAGGTGAGATGGTTCGTGCGACACCACGTTGCAGAAAGAGGGTTTCCGCTGCCAGCAAATGCGGGTCTTCATCTACCTTGAAGTGACCCGAGCCTTAAGCCAAAACCAATCGGTAGATGCGGCTCTTCGCTCCCCTCACTCGCACGCACTGACCGCCCTGATTCAGTCGACTACGAATGTCGCTCAGGCGGATGCCACGACTCGCTCCGCCGGCCTACACCCGCACAATCATCACCTCGGTCGACTTGATCAGCGCCGCCGCCGTCTGCCCGCTGCGCAGTTGCATCTCCCGCGCCGCATCCGCCGTAATGATCGAAGTAATCCGCTGGTTGCCGATCTCCAGCACCACCTTGGCCAGCAGCCCGCTGAGCTTGACCTCCACCACGCGGCCTACCAGTTGGTTGCGCCCGCTCACATTTCTGAACCGCTCTCGCGACTCAATCTGCGGCCGCGCAGGCTCGCTCTTCAGCAGCGGCTTCAGCGCGCTCTGCGGCACGCGATGATGCCCGCCCGGAGTCTTGCGCGTCTTCACCTTGCCCGCCAGAATCCACTGCTTGATCGTGGCGTAGCTCACTCCCAGCGCCGCCGCCGCCTCGCGCGGCGTCAGCAACACATCGCTCTCCGGCATCATGGTCCTCCAGTGCGGCGCATCTTGCGCCCGCCAGTCGAACCCCCAGACTACAGCCCCTCGCACCACTCCGCAATCAACGACATCGCAGTTGCAAGTCAGTGAAAATTCGGAATCACTTAGAAACGATAACGTGATTCGTATAAAATCACGACATATCCATCATGTCCGGAGACTTCCCCATGCTTCGTCGCTCTTCTTCTGTCCTGTTCCTTGCCGCACTCTTGTTTTTGGCGCCTGCACTCACCCTCCACGCCCAACAATCCGCAACGTCCAGTTTCATCGGCCGCTATCAGGCGCGCGTCACCGCCACCCAGAACGAGCAGCCCCACTGGATTACCCCGCTCGTCACCGTCACGCCCCGCCTCGAGCAAGAGCTTCGCACCGACTTCGTGCGCAATGTCTCGAACAACGGTTATGACACCTGGGTCTACGACAACGGCAAAGGACTTGAGCTCATCCCCTTCCGCCGCATCGAGCTGCTCTTCAATACACCGCCCTTCTTCAATCACCTTGCGCCCAACACCAATGACGGCTTCGGCGACGTGACCTTCCTCGGCAAGCTGCGCCTCTTCGCCCGCAACGAGGAGCACGGCAACGCCATCGTCACCGCGTTTCTCGGCGGCTCGGTGCCCACCGGCAAGAACGGCAACGGCTCATGCTGCGCCATCGTCACGCCCACTCTCGCCGTCGGCAAAGGCTGGGGCCTCTTTGACCTCACCTCCACCGCGGGCGGCACACTGCCGGTCACGAATAGCCACGGCCTCGGTCACACCGTGCTATGGAACAGCGTCGCGCAATACCGCCTTGCGCACACCGGCGTCGCGCGCCTCTTCTGGCCCGAGGTCGAAATGAACTCCAGCTTCTTTTATGGCGGCTCGAACGATGGCAAAGCCGTCACCTACGCCACGCCCGGCGCGGTCATCGGCCGCGTTCCGCTCTCGCACAATGCGGATGGCAAACCCGGCCGGCTCGGCCTCACCTTCGGCGCGGGCGAGCAGATCGCCGTCACTCACTTCCACCCGACGAACCA
>JBBIVH010000012.1:0-20409 GCA_037439805.1 Acidobacteriaceae bacterium | reverse complement strand
TCACCTTCGGCGCGGGCGAGCAGATCGCCGTCACTCACTTCCACCCGACGAACCATAACGTCGTGCTGACCGTGCGCCTGCCTTTTTAGGCGAGCCGCTACACTGGTCCAGACCAGCAGGAGCCTGCATGATGCATCGTTATTGGATCCGTGAGCTCGCTGCATGCGCCGCGGCAACGCTGCTCCTTGGCAGCACGGCCTGTCGCACCGCGCAACCCGTCGTCCTCACGGTCTCTGTAGCCGCCAGCCTGACGGATGCGATCGAAGCCGCCGAAGCCGCCTACACGGACTCCCATCCCGGCGTCGCCTTCCGCAACAACTTCGGCGGCTCCGGCACGCTGGCGCAGCAGATTGAACTCGGCGCGCCTGTCGATCTCTTCGTCTCCGCGGCTGAAGAACCGATGAACGACCTCGACACGCGCAGCCTTCTGGTTGCCGGCTCGCGCCGCGACCTGCTCCGCAACACGCTCGTCCTCATCGCGCCGCGCACCTCCGCGCTCGCCGGTTTCGACCAGCTCGCCGGCGCCTCGGTCCGCAACCTCGCCATCGGCGACCCCGGCCACGTTCCCGCCGGCCACTACGCCCTGCAGACGGTCACCTCGCTGCATCTTCTGCCCGCCCTCCAGTCGCGGCTCGTGCTGGCAGAGAATGTCCGCCAGGTGCTGACGTACGTTGAAACCGGCAACGCCGACGCCGGCCTCGTCTACGCAACCGACGCCGCCATCTCTGATAAAGTCCGCGTCGTCGCCACCGCGCCCGACTCCACGCACGACCCCATCGTTTATCCCGCGGCGGTTCTGCGCGCCGGCGCGCATCCCGTCGAGGCCGCGGATTTCCTCTCCTGGCTCGCCTCGCCCGCTGCGCGCGCCTTCTTCACACAGCGCGGATTTACCATGGCAGCACAGTGATTCCGGCCTTCGATCCATCGCCGCTCGTCATCTCGCTGGCCACCACAGCAGCCGCGACCGTCTTCACCTTCTTCCTCGGCCTCTTCGCTGCCCGCGCGCTCTACGCGTCAAAGACCGTGTTCCGCCCCTGGATCGACGGCCTGCTCACGCTCCCGCTCGTTCTGCCGCCCACCGTTGTCGGCTTCTTCCTCTTGCTGCTCTTTGGCCGCGAAGGGCCTATCGGCCGCGTACTTCAGCACCTCAGCATCGCCATCGTCTTTTCCTGGCCGGCCACCGTCATCGCCGCTACGGTCATCGCTTTTCCGCTGATGTACCGCACCGCGCTCGGCGCTTTCGAGCAGGTCAATCCCACACTGCTCGATGCCGCTCGCACCCTCGGCGCATCCGAAGGCCGCGTCTTCCGCAGCGTCCTGCTGCCGCTCGCCGCGCCGGGCGTGCTCGCAGGCACCGTGCTCGCCTTTGCCCGCGCCATGGGCGAGTTCGGCGCAACGCTGATGCTCGCAGGCAACATCCCCGGCCGCACCCAGACTCTGCCGCTCGCCATCTACAGCGCAGCCGAGCGCAATGACATGCGTGCCGCCGCTCTCTGGGTCGTGCTCATCGTCGCGCTCTCGCTCGCCATCATCCGCCTGCTGCATGTGGAAGCCCGCACCAGCCGCCGCTGGCGTACGCCATATTCCGCCGTCTCCGCGCCGGAGACCGCGCCGGCTCCGCTCGCTCCATCCGGCGCGGCCGTCGCGCCGCTCCTCGATGTAAACATCGAAAAGGCGCTCAGCCACTTCACCCTGCGTGTCGCGCTTCGTGCCGGCCGCGGAGCAGTCGGCCTGCTCGGCGCATCCGGCGCGGGCAAATCCATGACGCTTCGCCTCATCGCAGGCATCGCCACTCCTACGCGCGGGCACATCGCACTCCACGGGCGCACGCTCTTCAGCAGCGATGGAGGCATCCACATTCCGCCTGCGCGCCGCCGCATCGGCGTCGTCTTTCAGGATTACGCGCTCTTCCCGCACCGGACCGTCGCCGAAAACATCGCCTTCGGCCTGCATGCTCTCTCGCCCGCCGAGCGCGACCGCCGCGTGCAGCTATGGCTCTCGCGCCTCGAGCTCGCTCATCTCGCGCACCGCTATCCCGGCGAAATCTCCGGCGGTGAGCGCCAGCGCGTCGCCATCGCACGCTGCATGGTTTTCGAGCCCGACGCGCTCCTGCTCGACGAGCCCTTCGCCGCCCTCGATCCGCATCTGCGCCGTCAGCTCGAAGGCCAGTTGCGCCGGACGCTCGCCAGCTATCCCGGCGCGGTCCTGTTCGTCACGCACGATATGGAAGAGGCCTTCCGCTTCTGTACCGACCTGCTCGTACTGGATCGCGGCCGCGTCATCGCCAGCGGTCCGCGCCAGCAGCTCTTCGAGCAGCCGCGCACCGTCACCGCCGCCCGCCTCACCGGCTGCAAAAACATCGCGCCGGCGCAGCTTGTCTCCGCACAGCCCGCGCGCATCGCCATTCCCGGCTGGCAGTGCGAACTCGACCTCGCCGCCGCACCGCCGCATGCGCTCACGCACATCGGCTACCGTTCGCATCAGTTCCGTCTTCAGCCTGCCGCGACAGGCCCCAACGTCTTCCCCTGCTGGCTCGTCGAAACCAGCGAGGGTCCGCACGAGATGACGCTCTACCTTCGCCTCCACGCCGCGCCCGCGCACGGCGATTCCCACCACATCCAGGCCGACATCCCCAAAGACCAGTGGCGCGCACTCAGCACACAGCCGCAGCCCTGGCGCGTTCAAGTCGATCCCGCGCGTGTTCTTCTCCTCGAAGACGAACTTGCCTGACTCAATTCGCCTCCGCGCCAGCGCCCATCTTCTACACTTAGAGCATGGATGTTCTCTATGGCCTGCACTCGGTCGAGGAGGCCCTGCGCGCCGGCCGGCGTAAATTTGACCACGTGCTTGTGGCGCGTGAGCGGCACGATGACCGCCTCGCGCATCTCGTCGCCGAGTGCCGCGCCGCAGGCCTGCGTGTACGCCAGGAGCCACGCGAGCATCTGACGCACCTCGCCGGCACGCCGATGCATCAGGGCGTCGTCGCACTTGTCCGCCCGCAGCAGATGCTGGCTATTGAAGACCTCTTCGCGCCCCTCGCGCCGGGCCGCTCGCGCCTCGTGCTCGCGCTCGATGGCGTCGAAGATCCGCAGAATCTCGGTGCGCTGCTGCGCGTGGCCGATGGCGCAGGCGTCGATGGCGTCGTGCTCACTGAGCGTCGCGCCGCGCCGCTCAGCCCCGTGGCCGTCAAAGCCAGCGCCGGAGCCTCCGAGCATCTGCGCATCGCCCGCGTGGTCAATCTCGTCCGCGCCCTCGAAGAGCTGAAGGAGCAGAACCTCTGGATCGTCGGCCTCGATGAGCGTGGCACGCAGAATTACGATGAGTTCGACCTCACCGGCAATTGCGTCCTCGTGCTCGGTCGCGAGGGCGCCGGCCTCCACGAACTTGTGCGCCGCACCTGCGATCATCTGCTGCGCATCCCCATGGCCGGCGGCGTCAGCTCGCTCAACGTCTCCGCCGCGGGCGCCGTAGTGCTGTATGAAGCTGCGCGCCAGCGCCGCGCCGCCGCACGCGGTCCGGCTCGCCCTTTCGCGCCCGGCACGTCAAAACCCAAGCAGCAGAAAGGCCTCGGTTCATGAAGGTTTCACAAGCCGGCAACGCCGCGGCAGCATGTGCGCTCGCGGTCGTCCTGGCGTCCTGTTCGTGCTCGGCGCAATCCACAGCTCCCGCCGCGCAATCCACCCAACCTCCGCAAACGCAGCAGCAGAAGCCCGCCGGCGGCAAGGTCATCTTCTCGCGCTCCATCGGTGAGAGCGGCGAGACCACGCAGGCAGGCTCCGCGGCAAAGGTACCCGCGGTCGGCACAGCCGCTGCACCCGCCGTCGAAGATTCCAATCGCCGCGCCGTCACCATCACGTCCATGGATCTGGATGTGCATCTGCGCCCTGCGGAGAGCCAGCTTGCCGTGCGCGCGCAGCTCACCGTGCGCAACGACGGCCCTGCGCCGCTCACGCGCATTCCATTGCAGATCTCCTCCGCGCTCGGTTGGGAGCGGGTGCGCGTGGAGGGCAGAGATGCGCCCGTCGTGGTCGCCACGCTCAACTCTGATACGGACCACACCGGCCAGCTTCACGAGGCCGCCATTCCGCTCGCCGTGCCGCTCTCGCCCGGTGCATCCACGCGCCTCGATGTCACCTACTCCGGCGTCATCGCGCTCTCCGCGCAACGCCTCATCGCGCTGGGCACGCCAAACGATGTCGCCATCCGCTCCGACTGGGACGAGATCTCCGTGCCCTTCACCGGCCTGCGCGGCTTCGGCAATGTCGTCTGGTATCCCGTCAGCAGCGCGCCCTTGATTCTCGGCGACGGCGCGCGCCTCTTCAATGAGGTAGGCGAGCAAAAGCTGCGCCTCTCTGCCGCATCGTTCCGCGTCCGCCTCACCGTCGAATTTCCTTACAATCAGCCGCCTGCCGTCGCCGTTATCGACGGAACTTCCGCGCCGCTCACCATTGCCTCACAGGGAAGTTTCGATCCGGAGGCCGACGGCGTCGCGACCGCCAGCTTTGAAACGAAGCAGATCGGATTTGAAGCGCCAAGCCTCTTTGTCGCACAGCGCAAGGCGCACACCGGCCCCAACTTCACCGCGTGGACGCTGCCCGAAAACGAAGTCGCCGTGGAGGCCTGGAGTGAAGCCGCCAGCACCGTCACCCCGTTCCTCGTCGACTGGCTCGGCAAGTCGCCGCGCACCCAGCTCACGCTCCTCGATCTGCCCGACCCCGACGATGCGCCATTTGAGACCGGCTCGCTGCTCGCCGCCAGCCTGCATGAGTCCGGCAAAGAACAACTCGAAGGCGCCATGGTTCACGCGCTCGCGCATGCATGGATGCCTTCACCGCGCGCCTGGGTCACGGAGGGTGTCGCGAGCTTCATGGGCACGCTCTGGATTGAAAAGCTGCGCGGACGCGAAACAGCTCTCGAAGCGCTCGAATCCAGCCGTTCGGCGCTCGCGCTGGAGGAGCCCTCCAGTCCCGGCGAGAGCGCCGGTCAGCCGCTCGCCGTGGCCATTGCGCCCGTCTACTACCGCACCAAGGCCTCCTACATCTTCTGGATGCTGCGCGACCTCCTCGGCGAGGATGCGCTCGCGCAGGCCTTTCGCGACTATGCGCTGCAGCAGGACGCAGCGCCGGCTATCGCCCCCAACGTCCGGCCCGGCGCAGGCAAGTTGGTAGACCTGCTGCGCAAGGCTGCTGCAGCCAATAACAAAGACCTCGGCTGGCTCTTCGCCGACTGGATCGAAAGCGACAAAGGGCTGCCCGATCTCAGCATCGACAGCGTGATTCCCCAACCGGCGCAGGCGGGCACATGGCTCGTCGGCATCAATCTCTCCAACGCTGGCTATGCCGCTGCGGATGTGCCCGTCACGGTGCGCACCGGCAAGACGACCTCAACCGATCGCATTGTTATTCCCGCGCGCGGCAAGGTCTCGCATCGCATGCTGGTCGCTGCCGAGCCCACGCAGGTGCAGCTCAACGACGGCGTCACGCCCGAGGTGCAGGCTGACGTACACGTGAAGGAACTCGACAGCGCATCATCCGGAACCCCTTCGACGCAGCAGCCAGCCGCGCCGGTCAACCTGCCTCCGATCCCCGACACCTCTCGCACGCCGCGTCCGTAAACATGCTTCAAAAGCGCGGCGTTGCGCTGATTGCTCGCCGCCGGTCTCACTCGCGCAGTGCGTCTGCCTCGTAGGCAAGGTCGGTCGCAGCCACGGCGGAGATTGGTTTGCGCCGGTAGGCAAAGATCATCGTGCGGTCCAGAGCCTCGGGCGCCCATGTCGCGCTCCACAGCACGCCAAACTCCAGCAGCAGAAGGAAGCTCAACGCGAGCAGCAGCGCAAAGCAGAACAGCCCCACGCCGTAGCTGCCTGAGAAATCCTTGATCGCACCCAGCGCCGACGGCAGAAAGAATCCGCCCAACCCTCCTGCCGCACCCACGATGCCGGTCATCAACTCCATGCTGGCCGGAAAGCGCTGCGGCGCCATCTGAAAAATCGCGCCGTTGCCCATGCCCAGCATCCCCATGGCCAGAAACAGCAGCGGCAGCACCACGGCAATCGGCGGCAGCAGGCCAAGAATGCCGAGGCACACCGCGATGGATCCAAAGAGCGTGAGCAGCAGTCGATAGCCGCCGAGTCTGTCGGCCAGCCATCCACCCACCGGCCGCAGGAAGCTGCCGGAGAGGACGACAAGCGTCGTGCAGTCGCCGGCCTGCACCTTCGTCAGGTGGTACTGGTCATGGAAGAAGACCGAGAGGAAGCTCGCCATCCCCACAAAGCCGCCGAAGGTCAGGCTGTAGAGAAAGCACAGCCGCCACGTGTCGCCCTGCGTCATCAGCCCCGCATAGCTGCCCCATGCCTTCGGCATGGATTTCGACGGACTGTCCTTCGCCAGGAGATAGAACGCTCCCAGCACCAGCGCAATCGGCAGCAGAGCGACTCCAAAGACCGCGTGCCAGCCGTAGTGCTGCGCCAGGCGCGGCCCGAAAAACGTGATGAGCAGCGTGCCCGAGTTTCCCGCGCCTGCAATTCCCATCGCCAACCCCTGATGCTCCGCTGGATACCATCTGCCCGCTAGCGGCAGCGCCACCGCAAAGCTTGCGCCCGCCACTCCGAGCAGGAATCCAATCAGGTAAAACTGCCACAGCGTCGTCGCATATCTCCAGCCCAGCACGAGCGGTACGAGCGTGAGCACAAGTCCCGTCATGCCGGCGCGGCGTCCGCCAATCCGGTCGGCAAGCACGCCGAGAATGGGACGGAAGAACGACCCGCCGAGCAGCGGAATCGCCGTCAGCAGCCCCTTCTGCGTCGCGGAAAGGTGAATCTGCTCCGCGATGAAGGGCGTCATCGGGCCGAAGATGACCCACACCATAAAGCTCACATCGAAGTAGAGAAAGGCGGAAAGCAGCGTGGGCAGGTGGCCGCTGGCGAGAAACGATTTCTTCTGCATGATGGATCCTCCTCAGTGTTCAGGCGTCGGGGAAAGTGGCGTGTGCTGCTTCACGCGTATTCAATGGACTGCGCTCCACGCGCACCGCGCACTGCTTGAAGTTCGGCTCGCGTGAAACGGGGTCGAAGGCGCTCTGCGTCAGTTGATTGGCATTGGTCTCAAAGAAGTGAAAGGGAAGAAACACCTGCCCCGGCGCAACAATCTCCGTGATGCGCAGCTCCACGCGGCTCACCCGCCCGCGCGGTGAAATCACCTCCACGCGATCATGCGGGCGCAGGTTCAGCCCTTCCGCATCGGCAGGGTTCATCTCCAGCCACGCCCGCGGGGCCATCCGCTCCAGAATCGAAATCGCTCCGGTCTTTGTCCGCGTGTGCCAGTGCTCCACCGTGCGCCCCGTGTTCAGCACCAGAGGAAACTCCGCGTTCGGCTGCTCGGGAAACGGCGTCCATTCCGTCGGCAGAAGTCTTGCGCGCCCGTCTTCGGTCTGGAACACACCATCCGCGTAGAGACGCCGCGCAGCAGCCGGAGCCTCGCTGGAACCCTCCGCGAACGGCCACTGGATTCCGCCATGCTCTTCGAGCGCCGCATACGTCATGCCGGAGTAGTCGCAGAGCCGCCCCTGCGAGGCCCTCCGCCACTCGGCAAACGCATCGCCGGGCCTCTGCCATCCCGGATAGATCTCTTCGCGGCAGCCCAGCCGCTCCGCCACAGCGAGGAAAATATCGAAGTCGCTGCGCGCGTCGCCCGGCGGCGCAACCGCGGCATTCACTTTGCTCACGCGCCGCTCTGAGTTGGTGTACGTTCCTTCCTTCTCGCCCCAGATCGCCGCCGGAAGGACCAGGTCTGCCAGATCGGTCGTCGGCGTGGGATGAAATCCGTCCTGCACCACAAGAAACTCCAGATTGCCCAGCGCATGTTTCAGCACGTCGATGTTGGGAAACGACACCAGAGGATTGGTTCCGATGATCCACAGCGCGCGAATGCGCCCCGCCACCGCGGCTTCAATGATGTCTGGATAGGCCAGGCCGCGCTGCGCGGGAATCCGCTCCACATCCACGTTCCAGAGCCGCGACAGTTCCTCGCGATCGCGCGCCGATTCAAATCTGCGATAGCCCGGCAGGCTGCTTGAAAAGCCTGCCTCGCGCGTGCCCATTGCGTTGCACTGGCCCGTAATGGAAAACGGGGACGCGCCCGGCTGCCCGATGTTTCCCGTGATGAGCGCGAGATTGTTGATCGCGTTCACCGTCTCGGTTCCCTTGGTGCTGTGATTCACGCCCATCGTCCAGCCGATAAAGGGTCGCGCCGCGTGAGCATACAGCACCGCCACTTTGCGAATCACCTCCGGCGCGATGCCGGTGATCTGCGCCGCAGCTTCCAGCGTCACTCCGTCAAGCGACTCGCGCAGAGCGTCGAAGCCTGTCGTGTGGCGCGCCACGTACTCACGGTCGTACAGGCCCTCCTCCACAATCACGCGCAGCATCGCGTTCAGAAGCGCAAGGTCGCTGCGCGGTTTCACCGGCAGATACACGTCCGCCATCATCGCCGTCTTGGTCACGCGCGGATCGGCCACAATCACAGTTCGCGCCGGATTCGCCTCCAGCCGCATGCACAGAATCGGATGATTCTCCGCGATGTTCGCGCCGATAAGCAGGATCACATCCGCCTTCTCAAGATCCTCATAGGCGCCGGGAGGCCCATCACTGCCAAACGAGCGCTTGTACCCTGACACCGCCGTGGACATACAGAGCGTCGTGTTTCCGTCGTAGTGGCGCGTGCCCAGCCCAAGCTGCACCAGCTTGCCCAGCGCGTAGAACTCCTCGGTCACCAGTTGGCCCGTGCTGATTACGCCCACGGATTCCTGCCCGTGCCTGCGCTGCACCGCGCGCATCCGTTCCGCCAGCGTGTTGATCGCCTTCTCCCAGCTCACGCGCTTCAGCACGCCCTCTTCGCGCAGCAGCGGATACTGCGCCCGTCCCTCCGCGGTAATCGCGTGATGTTCGGCCAGTCCCTTCGGGCAAAGCTTGCCGCGATTCACGGGATGCTCCGGATTCCCGCGCACGCTCACCGCCACGCCGTCGCGCACGCCAATCTGCATGCCGCAGCCCACGGAGCAATAGCCGCACGTCGTGTTCACCCAGTGATCCGCGTGGCGCGCCTGCGCGGTGTAACCCATCACGGCATCCTCGCCGTAGGCATACTCCTCGGCACGTGTGTCCAGTCCGGATTTCCTCGCCAGCCAGCGCGTCAGCTTCATGCGGCCTCCGGAGCGAGGTATTGCGCCGCCATGTTCGTGGGCACCACGCTCACGAAGAATAGATAGCGGCTCATGAACTCCCCGGCGGCCACCAGCGCCGTCACCGCGATCAGCGCGGGCGCTCCATGCACAAAGGGCAGGCTTATCAGCCCCGCAGCCAGCAGCACATAGCGTGCCAGCAATTGTGTGGAGAGAACCGTCAGCAGCAGCACGCCCGATCCGCGCAGCTCATGCACCGGCGAGCAGTACAGCCAGAACAGCTTGCCCGCCCCAGCGGCCAAGGCCACCATGCCGGCCAGCGTAAAGAAGGACTGCACAACCGGCGTCACACCGCCCAGCAGACCTGCAGCCAGCGCGCCCACCAGCGCCGCCGTCAGGTAAAACTCCACAAAGGTGAACGGCGCATTCCATGCAGGCCGGCCCGGAGCAAGATACAAGCGCGCGCTGGCCGCGATGCCTGCAAGTCCTGTAACCACGGTCAACGCTCCCAGTGCTGGCGCGCTGCTCATGCCCAGCCAAAGCGCGGCAGAGTACGCAGCTGCCACCAGCGCAAACACGCTGAACAACAGCACCTCGCGGCTCAGCCACGACCTCCGCCACATCCGCAGCGCGCGCCACGCATAGATCGGTCTGCCCAGGTGCAGCGTCGAAGCGCTCAGCGCAATCCCCGCCGTCAGCAGCGCCGCAAACGCCGCCATGCGGTGCATCCGCGCGCCCATGACCTGCAGCAGCCAGATCGCCGCGAATGCGCCCACCGAGAGTTGCGTCAGCACCGTCATCACCACCAGCGGCCAGTGCGCGTGCTCCGGCTGGATGCGGTTGACATCCGCCTTGCGCAGATTCTGCGCCACGCGTCCGGGCAGCGTGATGCGCGTGGTCGAGATGCTATGATCCGCCGAAGGCATGCCCGGCGAGTTCGCGCCGGCACGATACTCCCTGCGCCAGTCCTCCACGCGCACTGTCTCGATGCGGATGGCCCCTTCAGGACACGCGGCAACGCAAGCCGGCAGTTGCGACTGCGTGAGCCTGCCGTAGCACATGTCGCACTTGCCCACCACCCCGCGCTCCGCGTTGTACTGCGGCACGCCGTAGGAGCAGTTCCACGTGCAGTACTGGCAGCCGATGCAGGCGTCCGCGCTGTGCCGCACAATCCCCGTCACGCTGTCCTTCGAGTAGGCATCCACCGGGCAGCCTGTCATGCACGTCGGCTCCACGCAGTGGTTGCAGCCCATCGAGAGATAGTGCCGCTGCGTCGACGGATACACGCCGCCTTCAATCTCGCCCACGCGCCGCCACAAGATGTCCGCGGGATTTCCGTTCTGTTCGTTGCACGCCACCACGCAGCACTTGCAGCCGATGCACTTCGTCATGTCGAAATGAAAGCGGTACTGCTCGCCCGGCCCCGGCGGCGCGGGCAGCGCAACATCGCTCCCCAGCCCGCACAGCGAAGCCAGCAGACCATCCGCTGCGTGTTCCGCGGTCGTCAGCCGAAAGGCTTCATCGCCGGATTTTGCTCGTTCCAGTAGGGGCAGTTGCAACGACGGCTCCATCCACGCGCCTCGGGCGCATGTCGCGAAGAGTTGTGGGGCGGGCGCACACAGCGAGTGCAGAGAGCGGCGAAGCAATCTTTCGCAGAGATCCGCAATGTGTGTGTGCAGCGGGCGGCCGGGCCGGGCTCTTCGCGGAGCCGAAGAAGAATCACTCACAGTGCGGGAAAGCAGCCGGCATTTCGGAGCCAGCGCATTGCCCGCGGAGCAGTCTGTCCTGAGAGCCGCTTCGCGGGGAGTGATTGCGTTTGAGCATAGCCGCAATTCGCATCGCGCGCAAGCGCAAACTTGAGGCGCGTTGTGCGGCATGCGCAAAACCCGCATCAATCAAGGCGTTTGCACGCATCCACGCTGCGTCATGAAGACGCATAAAGATTCCTCTCTTGAAAACTCATTCATGCCGTGCTACTGCTCAATAGAAGAGATCGATTCGGGCACCATGCAGTGCTCGCGATCTCGATCCGTCTCCCCGCTCTCCGCCGAGCAACCCACACAACACGTCCTTCCCGGCATGCATCCGCGTGTGCGCGAGGTATGAACGTCCTCGCGTCGCATCATCGCTGCCTCGCCGCGGATTGGCGCTCATAGATTTCTTTGGCTCTCATCCATCTTTGGGCTGATACGCCAGTCATTGACCGGCTGCTAGTATCCCCTTTTCCGGAGGTCCCTGCGCCTATTCCCCCCGCGCCGCAAGGCGCACATGGCACAGGCTTACGACAACGAATCGCGTCAAGGAGATTCAATGCTCAGATTGAACCCCGCGGCGGCCTGCGCTGCCGCTCTGCTCCTCGTCTCTGCGCTCACGCAAGTCCGCGCCCAGGCCGCATCCACCGGCAACTCCCCTGTCGGTATTTCCGTTTACGACCGCACTCGCCTCGATACCTGGCAGTGGTTTGCCGCGCCGCCGCAGTCGGAGACCTACGCCTACGTCGAGTCGCTGCTGCGCATCAGCGTGCAGCAGAAGATTCACCGCTGGGACTGGCAGCTTGAACTCACCCAGCCCTCCATCCTGCACGCGCCCACAGACGCAGTCTCATCCGTCGCCGCGCAGGGTCAGCTCGGCCTCGGCGCCACCTACTATGCGTCCAACGGCAACGAGGACTATCCCGCCGCCGCTTTCTTCAAGCAGGGCTTCGTGCGTTATCACTTCGGCGCTCCACAGAAGAGCCTCCGTCTCGGCCGCTTCGAGTTCTTTGAGGGCCTGGAGATCGCACAGAAGAACCCGCAGATGGCTTGGCTGCAGGCGAATCGCCTGTCTCAGCGGCTGATCGCAAACTTCGGATTTACCAATGCGCAGCGCAGCGTGGACGGCATCGAGGGCCACTACGGCGGGCCGGGATGGGACGTGGTCGCTGCCGCGGCGCGGTCGGATCAGGGCGTCTTCAACATGAACGGCAACCCCGAGCTGAACGTGGACTTTCAGTATCTGGCGCTGACGCGGCAGGAAGCCCGCCAGCATGTGCTTTGGCGCGCCTTCGCGATGGGCTATCACGACGGCCGCACCGGCCTCACCAAGACCGACAACCGTCCGCTCCCTGTCCGCCAGGCCGACCACCACAATATCCGCATCGGCACCTACGGCGGAGACGCCGCAGCGGTGATTCCCGCTGGCCCGGGCAGCTTCGATGTCCTCTTCTGGGGTGCTGCGCAGAACGGCAGTTGGGGCCCTGAAAGCCACAGCGCCAACGCCGTCGCCCTCGAAGGCGGCTACAAATTCACCTCCGTTTCCACCTCGCCCTGGCTGCGCGGCGGCTGGTGGCGCTCCAGCGGCGATAACAATCCCGCCGACACGACGCACGGCACCTTCTTTCAGATGCTGCCCACGCCGCGCCTGTATGCGCGCCTGCCGTTCTACAACCTGATGAACAGCACCGACAGTTTTGTGCAGGTGATGGACACTCCGATCAAGCGCGTTGCGTTGCGCTCCGATCTTCACTGGCTGCAGCTCACCTCTGCCCAGGATCTCTGGTACCAGGGCGGCGGCGCGTTCGACAACAAGGTCTTCGGCTTCGTCGGCCGTCCCGGCAACGGGCACACATCCTTCGCCTCCGTTCCCGACATCAGCGCCGACTGGCAGGCCACAAAGACGCTCGCCATCAACTTCTACTATGCGTACGCACAGGGCAAGAGCGTCGTCAAAGCCATCTATCCCACCGGCTCCAACATGCAATACGGCTACGTCGAGCTTGTCTATCAGTGGGGTGTGAAGCAGCGCGCGGCCGGAAAATAGCGCCGCGCTCAACCGCATCCCTGCGCCGGCCGCTTGCAGCCTTCTGGTATCTTGGCTCTAAGCAGCGCAGCGAGGCGGGTGTCCCCGCACATACCCGCCTCATCACACGCAACCGCAGGAAATCGAGGGAACGAGAGAACGATGGCGACTGCCAGCTTTCAGGGACTGCGTGTCCTTTCGCTCGAAAGCCGCCGCGCAACCGAGGTGGCCAAGCTCATCCGCACATACGGCGGCGACCCTCTCTCTGCGCCCGCGATGCGCGAGATTCCACTCGACTCCAACCAGCCCATCCTCGACTTTGCCGATGCGCTTGTGCGCGGCGCCTTCGACCTCGTCATCTTCACCACCGGCGTCGGTGTGCGCTCGCTCGTCAAGATCGTCTCCGAGCACCACGACCGCGAAAAGTTTCTCGCCGCCTTGCGCTCCGTCAGGATTGCCGCGCGCGGCCCCAAGTCCTCCGCGGCGCTCCGCGAGCTCAACATCCCCATCACAGTCGTCGCCCCCGAGCCCTTCACGTGGCGCTCCCTGATAACCGCCCTCGAAGCCCGTCTCGGCGGCAGCCTGCAGGGCATGAACATCGCCGTGCAGGAGTACGGGACGTCCAATCCCGAACTGCTCACCGCGCTCGCCGAGCGCAGCATCTCCATCACCCGCCTGCTCGTCTATCAGTGGGCATTCCCTGAGGATGTGCAGCCGCTGCGCGAAGCCGTCATCGCCCTCGCTCACGGCCACATCGATGTCGTTCTCTTCATGAACGCCGGGCAGGTTGCGCATCTCTTCCTCATGGCGGAGCAGATGGGCTACACCGACGCGCTCTATGAGGGCTTCCGTTCCACCGTCATCGGCTCCATCGGCCCCAGCACCACCGAGGGCCTTTCCGTCTACAACCTCACGCCGGACTACGAGCCAACCCAATCGAAAATGGGCTTCCTCATCAACGAACTTGCGCAGCACGCCGCCTCGCTGCTGGAAAAAAAGCGCGAGAGCGCCGACCTGCACGTCGCGGCCTCGCCCACGCCGTCGCCGGTTGCCGTTCCCGCTCCAGAGCGCTCGACTGGCGCGCCGCCGTCCTTCTCCGCCGTCGATTTTCTCCATGAGATTGGCAGCCGCATGGCCGCGTCCGATCCGCTCCATACGGTTCTGAACCGCATCGTCGAGTTCGCCTCGGCCGTCATCAGTTGCGACTCCTGCTTCGTCTACGTCCTTGAAGGCGATCAGCTCGTCCTCCGCGCTTCCAAGAATCCCCACACCGACGTCGTGGACCACCTCGGCATCTGGCTCGGCCAGGGCATTACCGGATGGGTCGGCTGGCATCGCGAGCCCGTCGCCATTCCCTCCAAAGCATTGCAGGACCCTCGTTTCAAGCGCTTCCCCGATCTGCCGGAAGACAGCTTCGAGGCATTCCTTTCCGTGCCCATTCTCTGCCGCGGCAAGCTCGTCGGCGTCATTAACCTCCAGCACCGCAAGCCCTACTTCCACACGGAAAACGAAGTCCGCCTGCTCACCATGGTCGGCTATCTCGTCGGCGCGGAGCTGGAACGCGCGCGTCTTGAAACCGAAAACCTGCAGCTCTCTGACCGGCTCGAATCCCGCAAGCACATCGAGCGCGCCAAGGGCGTGCTGCAGCGCGACTTCGGCCTCGACGAAGAGGCCGCCTACAAGGCCATGCAGCGAGAGAGCCGCCAGCGCCGCAAGTCCATGCGCGAAATCGCCGAGGCCATCATCCTCAACGACGACCTGCGCAAGAGCCGCCTCAGCGACCTCGCCAAACCCGCGTCCAGCGCTGAAAACAAAGGCGCCAGTTAGTCCATCACTGTTTTCCTTGTTGTCTGCGCAAAGTTGCGATAAGCTGAACCCACGAGTGAGACTCGGCTGTCTCCTCGATTCGCTCTCACCCCTCACCATGCCGTGACCGGGGTTTACCTACAGACATTTTCAGCATCACATGCTCCGCGATGAGCCTTGCATTCTCCGCAATGCATGCGGCATCCAGTCTGGCATTGTGTCTCCGCGCCACGCGCGGCAGGGCCTTCAAGGCCCGCGACCCTGCCACACACCCACGGCTGCAGCCCTCATCGAAGGATTCACGGCATGGACACTTCTGTTTTAGCGCCCGAAACGACGGCAACCTTCTCCGACGAGCAGAAAGAGTATCTCCGCGGCTTCTTCACCGGAGCAGCCCAGCGGCTTCGTCCCTTCGTCGGCCACACCGCAGCAGGCTTGCTGACCCACAACGCCGCATCCGCCGGCGCCAATCTCGCCGCCGAGGCCGAGCCGCTCTTTCACGGCACGCCCGTCTCCGACCTCTGCCGCGAGGAACTCTGGAAGTACGAAGAGAATCCGCTCGACATCTGGGACAAGCTGCTCGCGCACGCCGATGAAAACCGCGCCCCCGCGACCGCCGATCTCTTCCGCTTCAAGTTTCACGGCCTCTTCTACGTCGCCCCGGCGCAGGACTCCTTCATGCTCCGCCTGCGCATTCCCGGCGGCGTCCTCACCGCGCATCAGCTCCGCGGCCTTGCCCAGATGGCCGAGGACTGGGGCTCCGGCCGCGCCGATCTCACCACCCGCGCCAACCTGCAGATTCGCGAGTTCGAACCGAAAAACATCGTGCGCGTCCTGAACAAGCTCCAGGCGCTTGGTCTCACCTCGCGCGGCTCCGGTGCAGACAACATCCGCAACATCACCGCCTCGCCCACCAGCGGCCTCGATCCTGTCGAGCTGATCGACGTGCGCCCGCTCGCCGACGCGCTCCACCACTACATCCTCAACTCGCGCGACCTCTACGGCCTGCCGCGCAAATTCAACGTCGCCTTCGACCCCGGCGGTTCCATCAGCGTCGTTGCCGACACCAACGACATCGGCTTTGTCGCCGTCCGCGTCGGCGAAGGCCGCAGCGTTCCGCCCGGCATCTATTTCCGCGTACTGCTCTGCGGCATCACCGGCCACAAGCAGTTCGCCTCCGACTGCGGCCTCCTGCTGCGCCCTGAACAGGCCGTCGCCGTTGCTGCGGCCATGATCCGCGTCTTTGCCGAACACGGCGACCGCACCGACCGCAGGAAAGCCCGCCTGAAGTACCTCATCGACAAGTGGGGCGTCGAGCGCTTCCTCGCGGAAACCGAAAAGCGCCTCGCCTTCCCGCTGCTGCGCGTTGCCGAGAGTGAATGCGAGCCGCGCCACCCCATCGACCGCGCCGGCCACATCGGCGTCCATCCGCAAATCCAGCCCGGCCTGCACGTCATCGGCGTCGCCATTCCCGTCGGCCGCCTGCCCGTCGCGCAGATACGCGCCCTCGCCAGCGTCGCAGAGCGTTACGGCTCCGGAGAACTGCGTCTCACCGTCTGGCAGAATCTCCTCATTTCCAACGTCGCTTCTGGCGATCTCGATGACGCTCTCGCCGCGATTCGCGCCGCCGGCCTCGATGTCACCGCAGGCGCTGTCCTGCGCGGCACCGTCGCCTGCACAGGCAACCGCGGCTGCAAATACGCCGCCACGGACACCAAGGCGCACGCCGTCGCGCTGGCGCACTTTCTCGATGCGCGCTTTCCCATCCAGCAGCCCGTCAATCTCCACGTCACCGGATGCCCTCACTCCTGCGCGCAGCACTACATCGGCGACATCGGCTTGCTCGGCGTCAAGGTCAACGGCGCTGAGGGCTACCAGGTTGTCATCGGCGGCGGTTCCGATCAGGACCGCGGTCTCGCCCGCGAACTCATCCCCGCCATCGCCTTCACCGACTTGCCCCTCGCGATGGATCGCCTCTTCGCCACCTACATCGCGCTGCGCGCGCCCGAAGAGTCCTTCCTTGCCTTCACCCGCCGCCACTCCATCGACGAACTCAAAGGCTTCTGCGCAGCAAAGGAGACAGTCCAGCCATGACCGCCACCATTCCCTGCATCCCCGACAACGCGCCCTTCACACCCGAGCAGCGCGCATGGCTCAACGGATTTCTGGCAAGCATCTTCTCTGGCCAGTCCCAGCCCGCCACAGACGCGCCCAAGGCGGGACTCCGCATTGCCGTGCTCTACGCGTCGCAGTCCGGCACCGCCGAAGGCCTCGCTCGCAAAGTTGCAAAGGAGCTCAAGGCGCAGGGCCACACGCCCGCCGTCTCCACGCTCGTCGGCTACACGCCCGCAGCCCTGGCCGCGGAGAAATACGCGCTGATCTTCGCCAGCACCTACGGCGACGGCGATGCCCCCGATGGCGTGCAGCCCTTCTACGAGCAGCTCTGCCTCGAGCACTTCCCGCGCTACGAGAATCTCTCCTTCGCCGTCTTCGCGCTCGGCGACCGCCACTACGAGCACTTCTGCAAGTTCGGAAATGAACTCGATGCAAAGCTCGCCGCACTCGGCGCGAATCGCCTGATGCATCGCGTCGATTGCGATGTGGAAGTCGATGAGCCTCTCGCTCAGTGGAAGGACGCCATCCTGCCGCGGCTCCGCGAGCATGGCGCTGCGTCACAGGCGGCCAGGCCATCCGCGCCCACAGTCAAAGCGCCCGAGTCACCCCGCGCGGCGCAGTCCTTTACCCGCGACAACCCCGCTCTCGCGCCGCTCGTCGAGAAGAGACCGCTCACTCGCCCCGATTCCACCAAGGTCACGCTCCATCTCGCCTTCTCCACAGCCGAATCGGGTCTCGCCTATGAAGCCGGCGACGCCTGCGGCGTTCTGCCCAGCAACGACGTCAATCTCGTCGCCGAGATCCTGCAGTCGCTGCGATTCAACGGCAACGAGCAGGTGCAGTGCGGCAAGGCCGGCCTCATCACGCTCCACGATGCACTCGCGCATCACCTCCAGATCACCCGCCTCAGCCGCAAGCTCGTGCAGGAGTACGCGCAGCTCGGCCAGTGCGCGCGCCTCCTCGCGCTGCTCGCGCCAGAGAACAAAGCGCAGCTCGACGCCTACATCTACGACCGTGGCCTCATCGACCTGCTGCTCGAGTACCCCGGCGTCATCTCCGATCCGGCCGAGCTCGTCGCCATGCTCTCCCGTC
Organism: Acidobacteriaceae bacterium; assembly: GCA_037439805.1. Classification (GTDB taxonomy): domain Bacteria; phylum Acidobacteriota; class Terriglobia; order Terriglobales; family Acidobacteriaceae; genus Telmatobacter. The sequence goes on along the minus strand of JBBIVH010000012.1, from coordinate 2,442 downwards.
TCACGCCACGCCTTTACTCCATCTCCTCCAGCCCGCTCGCTCATGCCGGCCAGCTTCACGCCACCGTCGCCGTCGTCCGCTACAGCGCACATGACCGCGAACGCGGCGGCGTCTGCTCCACGCTCTTTGCCGATCGCACCGGCATCTCCGACCGCCTGCCCCTCTACATCCAGCCGAACAAGAAGTTCCGCCTGCCCGCCGCCGATGCGCCGATGATTATGATCGGCCCCGGCACCGGCATCGCGCCCTTTCGCGGATTCCTCCATGAGCGCCGCGCCCTCGGCGCCACCGGACGCAACTGGCTCTTCTTCGGGGAGCGCAGCGCCGCCACCAGCTTTCTCTATCGTGAAGAACTCAAGGCCATGCACGCCGACGGTCACCTCACCCGCTTCGACACAGCCTTCTCACGCGATCAGGAGCAGAAGGTTTACGTGCAGGACCGCATGATCGAGCAGGCGCAGGCCTTCTGGAGTTGGCTGCAGGACGGCGCCAGCGTCTACGTCTGCGGCGACGCCTCGCGCATGGCCAAAGACGTTCACGCCGCTCTGCTCAGGATTGTCGAAACGCAGGGCAGCATGAGCGCTCAATCTGCAGAAGAGTACGTCCACGCGCTCAAGGATAGACACCGCTATCACCGCGATGTCTATTAATTGATCGCAATGGTCACGCCGGCGTCGCCAGCGGCCGCGTGCGGTCCGTCCGCATCGTGGGCACCGCCGCCAGCAGGCTCCGCGTGTACTCGTGCTCCGGCGCGGTCAGCACGCGCCGGGACGCGCCCGTCTCCACAATTTCGCCCTGACGCATCACCGCAATGCGATGCGCCACCTTGCCCACCACCGCCAGATCGTGCGAGATAAACAGCATCGCCATCCCGTGCTCGCGTTGCAGCCCTAACAGCAGTTCCAGAATCTGCGCCTGCACCGTCACGTCCAGCGCCGTCGTCGGCTCATCGGCAATTACCAGCCGCGGCCGGTGCATCAGCGCCATCGCAATCAGAATGCGCTGCCTTTGTCCACCTGAGAACTGGTACGGATAATCCTCGTACCGCCGCACCGCGTCGGGAATCGCCACAGACTCCAGCGCCGCAATCGCGCGTCGCCTCGCCTCGCGCCCCGTGCAGCTGCGGTCGTGCGCCAGCGCGCACTCCGCCACCTGCCGCCCAATCTTCATCACAGGATTCAGAGCCGTCATCGGCTCCTGAAAGATCATCGCAATCTCGCGTCCGCGCAGTGAGCGCAGCACGCTCTCCGGCTGCCGCAGCAGATCCACAGCGCCGCCGTCACTCCCGCGCCATAGAATCTGCCCGCTCACTTGTGCCGCCGCGCCCAGCAGTCCCGGAATTGCCAGCGCCGTCGCGCTCTTGCCCGAGCCCGACTCGCCCACCAGCCCCAGCACCTCGCCGTCATCGATGTGGAGCGTCACGCCGCGTACTGCTGCCGTCGCACCAAAGCGAATGCGCAAATCCCCGATCTCGACGAGCGGCGGCATACGCCCATCCTAGTGCATGATGTCGTTCGTTGCGTCGCGCTTCCGCGCGGCCGGCTCCTTACAGGTGAATCCATCCCGCGCGAATCAGCGCCAGCGAGCCTGTCGCCACCACGATCCACAACAGGATGCCCTGCACCAGAGGTCGCACGCCCACCTCTCTCAGCGTCTCCTTCGAGAGGCCCGTGCCAATCAGGAACAGGGTCACCGTCAGCCCGATGATCCCCAGCCGCTTCATCTCCACATACGCCGGGTGAAGGACCGGAAGGTAGGTATTCGCCACCGCCGCCAGGCAGAAGAACACGATGAACCACGGCAACTGGACGCGCGCACTGCTCTTGTTCAGCGAGGCAGTGCCCACCGACATCGGCACAATCCACAGTGCCCGCGCCAGCTTCACGGTGGTGCCCACGGCCAGCGCCACCGCGCCATACTTCGCCGCCGCGCCTACCACTGAACTCGTGTCATGAATCGCCAGCGCCGACCACAGGCCGAACTGCGTCTGCGTCAGGTGCAGCAGATTTCCAATCAGAGGGAACGCGAGGAGCGCCACCGAATTCAGCACAAACACCGTCCCCAGTGACACCGCAATCTCTTCCTCCGTCGCGTTTGCAATCGGCGCCACCGCCGCAATCGCGCTGCCTCCGCAGATCGCCGTCCCGGCAGAGATAAGAAACGACACACGCTTCTTCACCGCCAGCACCTTGCCCAGCGCCCAGCCGAGCCCCATGGCAAACGTGATACTCAGTGCCGTGTACAGAAATCCCGAGCGCCCCACGCGAATTACCTGCGCCAGGTCCATCCCAAAGCCCAGCCCCACCACGGAGACCTGCAGCAGCAGCTTTGACAGCCGCCTGGCATCCAGATGATAGGGATGTACGAAGGTGAATCCGTAGATCAATCCTGTAACAAGCGCCAGCGGAGGCGAGAGCAGCCCGCTGGCGGCGACGATCAGAC
>JBBIVH010000011.1:12946-32580 GCA_037439805.1 Acidobacteriaceae bacterium | reverse complement strand
GCGTTGCGCGTGGTCTCGACCGCGATGCGGCGGCGCGTGTTCGGCGGCACGGAGATATCCACGTACTGAGGATCGGCAGCGACGCCCGTGACCGGGCCGCGCTTGCCCCAGAACTCGCCGCTGATGATGCGCGCCCTCGTGCCGTCGTCCTCGGTGACTTCGGGGATGTCCGCGGACGGGATGTCCTGGTAGCGCGGATCGGTCATCTTGAGCGAAGCAGGCAGATTGGCCCAGAGCTGGAAGCCGTGCATGCGGCCATTCGAGTCGCCCTTCGGCATCTCCTGGTGGAGAATCCCGCTGCCGGCGGTCATCCACTGCACATCGCCCGCGGTCATGCGGCCCTTGTTGCCAAGCGAGTCGCCGTGTGCGACTTCGCCCGCCAGCACGTAGGTGATCGTCTCGATGCCGCGATGAGGATGCCAGGGGAAGCCGGCAATGTAGTCGGCCGGATTCTCGTTGCGGAAATCGTCAAAGAGCAGAAAGGGATCGAACTCTTTGGTTTTGCCAAAGCCGAAGGCGCGCTGGAGCTTGACGCCGGCGCCCTCGAGGGTGGGCTTGGTCTGCAACATCTGTTGAACGGCACGGAGCGACATGGAGGACCTCCTCGGGCTTACATGTATTGGATGCGCGAGGTTGATATTTGTTGCAACAGATATTTTGCTCGGTGAAGAGCCGGAGCCGCAGGGAAGGTGGGATCGGAAGGCCAGAATCAGCCGCGGTCCGGAAGCGCGGAACGGTCGAATGTGGCCTCAAAGTGTTCCACTTGAGCAGCTTGGCCGGGGAGGAGATAGACGCTGAGTACATCGAAGCGGAACTCGGGCGGGCTGGCGACCGGAAGCTGGCGGAGGTAGCGGCGGGCGAGCCGGCGGAGGGTGCGGCGCTTGTCCTCATCGACGGCGGCGTGGGCGGGGGTGGCGTCGCGGGCAGTGCGGGCCTTGACCTCAATGAAGCAGAGGAGACTTCCGTGCCAGGCGATCAGGTCCACGTCACCCGGGATGTCGCCGGAGGTCCAGCGGCGGGCGACGACGGTGTATCCCTTGCGGCGCAGGTAGAAGAAGGCGGCGTCCTCGCCGGCGAGGCCCGTGGCGAGATGCTGGGGCAATTGCAGCGCGCGGCCGCGGCGGACGGCTAGTCGATCAAGGCGGTCCAGAGTGCCTTCGAGAGCTGCGAGACGGAGTTGCGTCAGCCACGCCATTGCGGACTATTGTCGCGGGTGGGGCGGAGGAATGCCAAGTGCGCACGCAAAGAAAATGGGCAGGCGCGGGAAGTGATCCAGCGGCCTGCCCGGATGCGGGGATGCGAAGGGCTATGCCGTTGCGCCGGCGAGCTGGCCGGCGTGTGCGTGCTCCTGTTCGGCGAGGGTGAGCGATTCCTCGAGGATGTCGAGGGCGACGGTCGCTTCGTGTTCGTTGAGGACAAGCGGCGGGCAGAGACGCAGCGAAGTTTCGCCGCAGCCGAGGACCATGAGGCCGCGCTCAAACGCGAGCGTCTCGACGCGGTTGCGGACGGCGGCGGCAGGTTCGCGCGTCTGCTTGTCTTTGACGAGTTCGATGCCGATCATGAGGCCGCGCCCGCGCACGTCGCCAACCATAGGATGCGACTTCTTCCAGCCGTTGAGGCGGTCGAGCATCCTGGCGCCGATGCGCGCAGCGTTGGCGATGGCTTCGCGCTCGAGGATGTCGATGGTGGCGAGCGCAGCGGCGATGGAGACGGGGTTGCCACCGAAGGTGGAGGCGTGCGAGCCGGGAACCCAGTCCATGACCTCGGCGCGGCTCATGCAGATGCCGAGCGGCATGCCGCTGGCGATGCCCTTGGCCATGCAGACGATGTCGGGCTGAACGCCGGAGTGTTCGATGGCCCACCACTTGCCAGTGCGGCCCGCGCCGGACTGGACCTCATCGACGACGAGCAGAATGCCGTGGCGATCGCAGAGGGCGCGCAGTTCGCGGAGGAAGTTATCGGGCGCGACGACGTAGCCGCCTTCACCCTGGATCGGCTCGACAAAGATGGCGGCGACTTCCTCCGGCGGGAGGATGGTCTTGAAGAGCTTCTCTTCGATGTAGCGCGCGCAGCCGAGGCTGAAGGCTTCTTCTTCCTGCGGGCCGCCGCTGCAGCCGCGGTAGGCGTAGGGATAGCGGACGTGGGTGACGCCGGGAACGAGCGGCGCGAAGCGGCGCTTCTGCTGCGGCTTGGAGCCGGTGAGCGAGAGCGCGCCCATGGTGCGGCCGTGGAAGGCGCCGAGGAATGCGATGATGTGCTGGCGTCCGGTGTGATAGCGGGCGAGCTTCATGGCGCACTCGATGGCCTCTGCGCCGGAGTTGCCATAGAAGAACTTGTGTGGGCCGGGCATGGGCGCGATGGCGGAGAGGCGCGCGGCGAGATCAGTGAGCGGTTCGTTGTAGAAGTCCGTGCCGGAGATATGAATGAGCTCGGCGGCCTGCTTTTGAATGGCGGCGACGACCTCGGGGTGGCAATGGCCGGTGGAGGTGACGGCGATGCCCGCGGCGAAGTCGAGAAACTCGTTGCCGTCCACGTCTTCCACGCGAATGCCGCGGCCGCGGCGCGCGACGAGCGGATAGGAGCGCGTGTAGCTGGGCGAGATGTAGCGCGTGTCGGCCTCGACCGCGGCCTTTGCGCGGGGGCCCGGCAACGAGCAAACCAGTTTCGGTCCATATTGAGTGTGCATTTCCTGCTTGGTCATCGACGTGTCTCCTCGGCAGACTTGGTTGTGTGGCGTGCAGGTGACATGCTCAGGCGGGCAGGTGCGCGGCCACGGGCCCCGGATGGTCAGGGGCCATTCCTTTCCTCTCGCCACACTGGGCGAGTGCAAAAGCGGGCGAGGATCTTCGGCGGTCCGGTGCTAATCGCCGCCGAAGAGACTAGGTCGCGTGCGGATGGGCAGCACGCGGAGATGCTTGCGCGGGCAGATGATGCGGGCGCGCGCGCGAGACCAGCGCCTGATGGCTGGTTCGTGCGATGCGGCAAGAAGAGTGCGCTTCTGCATGGATATCCCGCTGGCCTGAGGATACCACGGGGGCGGGCAGAGCGCAGAGCGCGCGAACCCTGTGCAGGGCTAGCTGCCGGGCTTCTTGTCGAAGGCGCTGGGCGGCACAAGAGCGAAGGGGCGCTCGCCATCCAATGAAACCTTGCCCTGCTCGAAGGTCTGCAGCGCCGCTTCGTCTGAGGCGGCAGTCATCCAGCAGACTGCTCCAAGCTTGAGCACGCTGCAGGCAATCTCAATGGTGTAACGCGCCTCGGGATGATTCATGACAGAGCCATTTGCGCGCTCAATCCACATGGTGTGGGAGCCAAGGGCATAGGAACCATATTGAGGCGGGGCGAGATCGAAGCTCTGCTTGAGCTGTTCCGAAGCGCCTTCGGCAAAGCCGGGCAGTTCGGCGTCGGTCATCTTCTGACCGAAGCAGCCGAAGGGAAGCTGCAGGACAGAGATGACAGACGCGGGCGCGCCATGCCGCGCCGCGAGCTCGAGCTGCACGCACTGGATGCCCTTCTTTTCTTCTTCAGAGCCGGCTGTCTGCGCCTGCTGTTCCTTGAGGACGGGCAGGGTGGGATTCTCATTCACAATCTGCCAGTCGGTGGGCAGGGTGTAGCTGAATCCGAGGCTGCTGTGATGCGCCTGCGTCGGCGTCTGCGCGGCGGCGAGGACGCCCGTGGCCAGTACAAATGCGGAAAGAAGAACAGCTCTCATGGCTCGGCCAGTCTACCACTCTGGAATTGCGCCGGGCGGTGATGGTGTGGACCTATTTGAGCAGGAAAGAAGTGATTGCGGAGATGACACCGACGATGGCGAAGACCATCCCGAAGTACCAGTAAACACGGCTGCGCGTGAGCAGCGTGACAGAGGTGACGACGAGCCCAATCTCGAGAAGCGCCTCCGAAAGGTCGAAGCGATTGGCGCGCGCTTCCGCCTGCTCGACCTTCTTCTCCAGCGCTTCGGCCTTCTCCTGTTCGTCTTTCAGGTCGGAGGTCCATTTGGCCTGGTGATCGGCGTAGGCCTTTGCAGTCTTTTCGGCGGCCTGCTTGTCGCTCACATCCACAACGCTGAGAAGATCCTGAATGAGCGCGGTGTTGTTGGAGCGGATCTTCTTGGCCTGATAAAGATTCCACTGGTCAGTGGCCTTGTTCTGGTCGAGCACGGCCTCGGTATGCGTGCGATGGCCGAGGACGGTGGTGATGGCGACGAGAACCGCGAGGACGCTCATGGTAAAAGCGACGGGACGCATGGCAGACTCGTGCGCTCCGTGTTCGGCGTGCTCCTGCAACTCGTGGGCTTCGTTGGCTTCCATTCAGTTCTCTCTTGCGATGCTGCGGCTTTCGGGTCTACTTTCGCTTCCAGCGTACTCCGTCTTTGGAGTCTTCGAGGAGTACGCCTTTCTCCGCCAGCTCATTGCGAATCTGGTCGGCACGGGCGAAGTTGCGCTGCTTCTTGGCGAGGGTGCGCTCGGCAACGAATTTCTCGATGGCTTCGTCCGTGAGCGATTGACGGGCCAGAAGCTCAGGCGCGATGTCGGCGGCGCGGCCTGCCGTCTGCGCCCACTCGATAGCGCGCTGCGTCGGCGCGGCGTCCTTGTCCTCGATCACGTCGAAGACGGCGTCGAAGTCGCGGAGCACGCCAAGCATGGCATCGCGGTCGTCGGCGAGGAGCTGGCCCTGGTCGATGGCGGTGTTCGCAGTGCGCACGAGATCGAAGATGGGCGCACGGGCCTCGGCGGTGTTCAGGTCGTTGGCGAGTGCGGCCATGTAGTCGGCGTGCGCCTTTTCTGCGGCAGCCTTCATCGCGGGATTTGAACCGGCGGCGAAGACTCCCTGCATCAGGCGCTCGCGGAAGGTGCGCAGGCGCTCGATGGCATTCGTGGCCTCGATCAGCCCGTCAAACGTGAAGTTCAGTTGATGGCGATACGGAACGGAGATGAGCGCGAGGCGAATGGCCGAGGCCTTATAGCCGCGCAGCAGCAGGTCGCGCAATGTGTAGAAGTTGCCTTCGCTCTTCGCCATCTTGCGGCCATCCACGAGCAGGAAGCGCACGTGCATCCAATGATGCGCGAGCGGCTTGTGCGTGACGCTCTCGCTCTGCGCAATCTCGTTCTCGTGGTGCGGGAACATGAGGTCTTCGCCGCCGGCGTGCAGGTCGAAGCTGTCGCCAAGATAGGCCATCGACATGGCGGAGCACTCAATGTGCCAGCCGGGCCGGCCGCGGCCAATGGCGGTATCCCATGCGGTCTCGCCGGGCTTGGCGGCTTTCCAGAGAGCGAAGTCGCGGGCGGAGTCCTTCTCGTATTCGTCCACATCCACGCGCGCGCCGTCTTCCATGCCGCTCAGGTCTTTCTTGCTGAGCTTGCCGTAGGCGGGAAACGCAGAGAGGCGAAAGTACCACGAGCCGTCTTCGGTTTGATAGGCGGCGTTTGCCTCTGCGAGCTTCTGGATGAGCGCGACCATGCGGTCGATGTTCTCCGTGGCGCGGGCGATCTCTTCGGGCCGCTGGACGCGCAATGCATCGAGGTCCTCAAAGAACGCATCGACGTAGCGGGGCGTGTACTCGCCAATGGGGATGCCGGCCGCGGAGGCGTTGCGGATAATCTTGTCGTCCACGTCGGTGATGTTCATGACGTGGCGCAGCTTCATGCCGGTGAGCAGAAGGAAGCGCCGCAGCACATCGACCTGGAGAAATGTGCGGAAGTTACCGATGTGGCCATAGTCGTAGACCGTTGGCCCGCAGGCATACATGCGAAGGGTCTGGCCGTCGGAGGGGACAAGGTCATCCATCTGTCCCGAAAGGGTATTAAAGAGGCGGAGAGTCATCGATATGGCCTGGCTGTTCGATGCTGCAGATGCTGCAAGCGATTGAAAGATTGCGTATTGCAGCCATCTTCGATTGTAGCAGCGGGCGCGGCGCCGCCAGTGCGCGCGAGGCACGCATCGAAAGATACGATTGACCTGTGACGAATCTCTCTGTAAAGTGAACCTATGAGTTTGTGTCTCACTCCGGCTTGTTGTTGCGCGTGTTGTTGCGTGCCGCGCCGGATTGTGGGATAAGCCAGCCTTAGACTCAGACGTATCCCAGGAAGCCCGCGCTGCAGCCACCCAGCTGACGCGGGCTTTTTCTTTTCCCCCTCGAAACAAGTCAACGGAGAGATTGCATGACAGCGATCGCAAGCGAGCCCACAGGGCTTGCGAAGACAGCAGACACAACGCAGATCGAACGGAGCGGCACCCTTGCGCGGGATCGCGTCGCTACGGAAGAGCGGCTGAATCACATTCAGTTGCTGGAGGCCGAGAGCATCCACATCATCCGCGAAGTGGTCTCTGAGTTTCAGAAGCCGGTGATGCTTTACTCCATCGGCAAAGATTCGTCAGTGATGTTGCGGCTGGCGCAGAAGGCCTTTTATCCCGCGCCGATTCCGTTTCCGCTGCTGCACGTGGACACCGGCTTCAAGTTTCGCGAGATGATCGATTTTCGCGATCGCTACACCGCCGAGCTGGGCGTAAAGCTGCTGGTCTGGCGCAATGAAGAGGCGATTGCGAAGGGCGCGAACCCTGTGCAGTTGGGCACGCAGCGCTGCTGCGGACTGCTGAAGACGCAGGCGCTGCTGGACGGGCTGCGCGCGCATGGATTTGACGCAGCCTTCGGCGGGGCGCGGCGCGATGAAGAGAAGTCGCGCGCGAAGGAGCGCATCTTCTCATTCCGCGACAGCGCCGGGCAGTGGGACCCGAAGAACCAGCGTCCGGAGCTGTGGAACCTCTTCAACAGCCGCATCGGGCCGGGCGAAAGCATTCGCGTGTTCCCGCTCTCGAACTGGACGGAGTTGGATATCTGGCACTACATCCATCTCGAAAAGATTCCGATTGTGCCGTTGTATCTGGCCAAAGAGCGCAAGATGCTGGTGCGCGCGGACAGCCTGATTCCAGTGGAGCAGCCGTTTGTGAAGGGGCTGCCGGGCGAAGAGCAGTGGGTGAAGTGCCGCCTGCGCTCGCTCGGCTGCAGCCCGTGCACGGGCGCGATCCGGTCGGACGCGGACACGGTGCCGAAGATTATCGCCGAGCTGGTGGAGATGCGGAACTCCGAGCGTGCGAACCGCATCATCGACCACGACCAGGACGGATCGATGGAACTGAAGAAACGCGAGGGCTACTTTTAATGGCGCAATTGAATGAAAACGCTGCCGCCGTACTGGAACAGGATGAGACGGATCTGCGCATTGAAGAGCGGCTGGCTGCGGAGCGCGCGAAGGGACTGCTGCGCTTCAGCACGGCGGGCAGTGTGGACGACGGCAAATCGACGCTGATCGGGCGACTCCTCTATGACTCGCGCAATGTGTATGACGACCATGTGCGCGCGGTGACGCACAACGCGGAGATCGACTTTGCTCAACTGACAGACGGGCTGCGCGCGGAGCGCGAGCAGGGCATCACGATTGACGTGGCGTACCGCTTCTTTTCGACAGCAAAGCGCAAGTTCATCATTGCGGATACACCGGGGCATGAGCAGTACACGCGCAACATGGCCACGGGCGCGTCCACGGCGGATGTGGCGATTGTGCTGGTGGATGCGCGCAAGGGGATTCTGGATCAGACGCGGCGGCACGCGTGCATCGCGGCGCTGCTGGGGATTCCGGTCGTGCTGGCGGCCATCAACAAGATGGACCTGGTGGGATTTTCGGAAGAAGTCTTTGCGCAGCACAGCCGGGCGCTTGCAGAGCTGGCGAAGCAGCTTGAGATTCCCGATCTGCACGTAGTGCCGGTGAGCGCGCTGGATGGCGACAACGTGGTGCATCACAGCGAGCGAATGCCGTGGTACAGCGGGCCGAGCATGCTGGAGCTGCTGGAGACCGTGCCGCTGGCGATTGAGCGCTCGCATGCGGGGCTGCGGTTTGCGGTGCAGCGCGTGCTGCGCCCGCATCAGGATTTTCGCGGATTTGCAGGGCAGATCAATGCGGGCACGGTGCGGCCGGGCGATGAGGTGGTGGCGTTGCCGTCGGGTGTGCGCACGCGCGTGCGCGCTATCACGACCTGGGAAGGCGACCTTGATGTGGCGCGCGCGCCGCAGTCGGTGGTGCTGACGCTGGAAGACGAGCGGGATCTGAGCCGGGGCGACATGATTGCCGCGGTCGATGCGCAGCCGCACAGGACGCGTCGTTTTGCGGCGACAGTGGTGTGGATGCAGAACAAACCGCTGCGGGCGGGTGCAACCTACCTGCTGAAACACACAACGCAGACTGTGCGGGCGCACGTGGTGGCGATTCACTCGCGCATGAATGTGGAGCGGCTGGAGAAGAGCGAAGCCGAGCAGCTTGAACTGAACGACATTGGCGAAGTGACGCTGGAAACGACAAGGCCGCTCATGGCCGATCTCTACCGTGAGAATCGCGCGACAGGCAGTCTCATCCTCATTGATGCGGAGACGCACGCTACTGCGGGAGCAGGGATGATCCGCGAAACTGCGGACGCGACGGAAGACGAGCTGTATGGCAGCCACGCCACGCACGGCGTCCTGGCGGTGGGAAATCGCGCAGAGCTCGCCTCGCAACTTGAAGCATTGCTGCTGGAGGCCGGCGCTCTGGTCCTGCGCACGCGCGCTGCCTTATCTCCGGCGCTCGTGGCGCATGCGCGGCTGGGCGCGTTCGTTCTGGTGGAGAGCGACGAGCAACAACCGATCACGCTGACGCCCGTGCATGGGGCAGGCGCCAAACCCTACGAGCTCGCCACAGATGACGCGGACGAGATTCTGGAAGCGATTCAGCGCCTTGGCGCAATTCCCGATGGAGAGGATGAAAATGACGACGGCCTGGGCATCTGAGATTGAAGCGCGTGCAAGCGAGGCGAAGAGTTTTCTTGCGGAGAAGCTGGCGCGGGCCACGGACGTGTGCGTGACGAGCAGCTTTCAGGCGGAAGACGTAGTGGTGCTGCACATGGTGCGCGAGACGCTGCCGGATGTGCCGGTGCTGTTTTTGGAGACGGGCTACCACTTCCCTGAGACGCTGACGTATCGCGATCGCATGGCGAAGGAGTGGGGACTGAACCTGATCAATGTGCTGCCGGCGCAGACGGTCGCGGAACAGGAGAGCCAGTTCGGCATTCTGCACCAGACGGCGCCGGACCGCTGCTGCGGTATGCGCAAGGTGGAGCCGCTGTTTCGCTCGCTGGCGGGCTATCGCGTGTGGATTACGGGGCTGCGCAGGCAGCAGTCGAAGTCGCGCGCCAACCTGCAGGCGGACGAGACCTTCACTCTGCCGGGCGGCCATGAACTGCAAAAGCTGAGTCCGCTGGCGGACTGGACGACGCGCGAAGTGTGGCTCTATGCGGAGGCGCAGGGGATTCCGCTGCTGCCGCTGTATGACAAGGGATACACGAGCATCGGGTGCGCGCCGTGCACGAGCCTGCCGTTTGATGCAGACGATCCGCGCTCCGGGCGCTGGTCGGGCCGCAAGCTCGAATGCGGCATTCACATTCAGGGTTCGTAACAGGAGACGGGTGAAGGCGAGAGCGTGATGGAGTTTCTGCTGGGCTTTCTGATTGCAGCGATGATTGCGATGACGGGAGTGGGCGCGGGCACGGTGACTGCGCCGCTGCTCATCCTGCTGCTGCATCTGCCGGCAGAGGCCGCGGTGGGCACGGCGCTCGCATACTCCGCTGCGGTCAAGCTGGTGGTGACGCCGGTGCATGTAATGCGACGCAATGTGGCCTGGCGCACGCTGGCGATCATGCTTGCAACGGGACTGCCTGGAGTGGTGATCGGCACGCTGCTCTTTCGCAGGCTGGCGCGCAGCCATGGCGACGAAATCTGGCTCTATCTCGTACTCGGAGTCTTGATCGCGATTCCCTCCGCGTGGCACATCTACAGGCACTTTCGGCCGGCAGCCATGCACGCGGGCCGGTCGCATCGTCCCGGCTGGCTGGCGCTCACCATGCTGCCGGTTGGTGCGGAGGTCGGCTTTTCATCCTCTGGAGCGGGCGCGCTGGGCACGCTGGCGCTGATGGGCTTCACGCCGCTGGACACGGAGCGCATTGTCGGCACCGATCTGGCCTTTGGCCTGTGCCTTGCCCTGCTGGGCGGCGGGCTGCACCTGAGCGGCGGCAGCATCGACGTTGCGCTGCTGGAGCGGCTGGTGATGGGTGGCGTTCTGGGCGCAGTGGTGGGCACGAGCCTGGCTTCGCGCATTCCCGCACGAGTGCTGCGGCTGGCTCTATCCCTGTGGTTGTTGGCGATGGGCATGCAGCTCTGCTGGCAGGCCTTTGCGCAGGCCGGCACCTGAGAGCCGAACGACTGCGGCGTCACGTAGAATGCGCTTGATGGCTGCGCCGCTTATCGCCCAATGGATGCTGACGGCTCTCGCGGCCAGTCAGGGCATTGCTCCGATTGCGATTGACCTGAATCGGACACATGCCACGCACCCACTGTGGCCGGGCCATGCGCGCTTTCATCTGGTGGCGCAGGTGGTTGCCGGTGTCGTCACAAGCGTCGCTGAGATCGCATTGCTGTGGTGGCCGGGACCATGGCACCGGGAACGATTCATTCTGGCGGCCGGTCTTTCCGGCGCTCCGCTGCTCGGCTACGTGATTGCGATGCTGGCGCGGCGCATGTATGGCGGAACGCTCAGCGATCCGCAGGGGATTCCACCTGCACGGATTTATCTGGGTGGTGGAGTGATTGAGTTCGAGAGCAACATCGTCGTGATTGCGGTGGCTGCGGCCTGGCTGTGCGTGGCAGTGCTGCTGTATTGAGCCGACGCTTGGCGTGAGTCAAGGGCCTCAAAGACGAAAACGCCGGAAACCCTTGCAGGTCTCCGGCGCTTTCCGGGTGCCCTTATAGCTCGTCGTGTCGGACGCCATCCATCCGCATCAAGCGATGAATCTTTGATTTCGTTCAGCGAGTGCATCGCCAACCTGGCCGTCCGCCTTGCCTCAAAGCTTCTCGATTCGTCGCCCCCGCAGCTCAGCCGCGCAGGTTACGTCGCCGTCACTCCTCGGTTCAGCGTCCGCAAAGGGCTGGTGGCACATCTCTGCCTTCCACCAAACTTTGCATCGCCCTGCATGATGGGAACGAAGTCTTCGACCTCCGCCAGTCCTTTCATTCTTCGCAAAGCGTCGAATGTCACTTCCGGCATCTTTCGAATTCTGCATCTTCCGGTCTGTTCGCCGATGCTTTGTCTGCTGCCAGCGCATTGGAATCAACGGTGAAACCGCTGGTCTCAATTACTTTGCCGCGAGAGCCCACATCTACCGTTCAGGCCGGAAACGTCGTTTCCAATTCCCTACAGGTTCACCAACTGGAGAGACGATGCGCCTGTTGCGCCTGTGAATACAAGTGCAAAAAACAGATTTATCTGTGGATATCACCGGGAATGGTGCAGCGCTGAGAATGCCGTGACGATCTCGCAGACGGTGAAGCCGGCTGGCGTACGGGGAATGGTCGAGAATGGCACGAATCTCGGGATACTGTGGAGATGCTTGGCTACAGGCTGGAGGCCGCGTCAAGATTGAAGCCGGAAAAATCGCGGGTCTGGGTGTTGATCTCCGACCGGAGTTCATTCCAGAGGTCGTCGGGAATCTTGAGAAAGACCTCGACGACAGAAGGGTCGAACTGTGTGCCGGAGCAGCGGAGGATCTCGGCCCGGGCGGCGTCAAAGCTGCGGGCGCCCCGGTAGGGCCTGTCGCTGGTGATCGCATCGAGCGTGTCCGCGACGGCAAAGATGCGTGCGCCGATGGGGATCTCGGTACCCTTGAGCCTGCTCGGGTAGCCGCTGCCGTCGAAGTGCTCCTGGTGGGTGTAGACGATGGCGGCAGCCTCGCGTAGAAAGGGAATCTTGCGAAGAATGTTGTAGCCGCGAGAGCAGTGGTCGCGCATGATTTCCTGCTCGTCCGGCGTGAGCTTTCCAGGTTTGCGCAGGATTTCGTCGGGTATGGCCATCTTGCCGATGTCGTGCAGAAAGGCCCCGCGGGCGATGATGCGGATCTCTGCGGGGGCGATGCCCATGGCGCGAGCGAGCGCGATGGTGTAAGCGGTGACGCGCTTCGAGTGGCCCTCGGTCTCGGAGTCTTTCAAGTCGAGCGCATCTCCGAGGGCCTCGAGCGTCACGTCGTAAGAATGCTCGAGGTCCTCCATGGCTTGACGGAGCATCTCGGTGCGCGCGCGAACGATCTGTTCGAGATTCTGCTGATAGCTCTGATCGTCGCGCAGAGCTTTGCGGTGATCCAGCGCGCGTTTGACGGTGGCGATGAGGTGCTCGCGCTCAAAGGGCTTGAGGAGGTAGTCGAAGGCGCCGCGGCGCATGGAGTCGATGGCGACGCTGATGTCGTGAATCGCGCTGACCATCACGACGGGAACCTGAGGGTATTGGGCGCGGATTCGTTCAAGGAGCGCGATGCCGTTACCATCCTGCATCACGATATCGGTAAGGACGAGGTCGAATGCCACTCCGTTCATGACTTCAATCGCCTGGGATCCGCTGGCTGCGAGCTCGACCTCATACCCGCTGTGCTGGAGGGTCGCGCCAATCATGGAACGTACTGGCGCCTCGTCATCCACAACGAGAATGCGAGCTTGCGGCCCTGTCTTTGCACCCATGTGCAACTCCCCGTTCCCGGGCTTAAGGCTCAGAAGATCGAAGTCGGACGAGCCCTGAAACCTTAATGCTACCGCCAAGTCAATTTACCGATCCGCCAGCCAGCCACCTTACGTGCCGAGCGCCCTCTCTATGGTGACGGTTCCACGAGCCGAAGCGATGGGTGAGCAGAATCGCAAGGTGGAATAGAGCCGTCTTAACCAACGCCGTAAAGAGGGTTAAAAGAATTCCGTGCGCGAGCGATGCGCTGTAGCCTTTTCCCGATGGCTCCTGCTGCTGGAAAATCTGCGTTTTCCTGTGTGCTTTGTGTAACCCGAAGGTACACGCACCGAGCAGTGTGCGCAAGAGGTTCCAGCCGATGAATCAAGTTGAGCATACGGCCAGGCCGTGCGCCCTGAAAACGAGCCCTGCAGCTTGCTACGACGATGCCCCGCAGGCGGATAAGAAGGAATGCCTGAACAGCAGGAGCGAGTGCTATTTGGCGGGTGGAATCTGCCCGCCTCGGCTGTCCTTCTGGCGTGCCCTGCGGGCTGCAGCCCAGCCCTCCTTGGTGACCTGACGCGCGCGGCCCACAGCCAGAGATCCGGCCGGGACATCCTTCGTGATGCACGAGCCCGCACCGATGTAGGCTCCGTCGCCGATGACGACCGGCGCCACAAGTGTGGAGTCGCTCCCAACGAATGCGCCCTCCCCAATCCGCGTGGTGTGCTTGTGTACCCCATCGTAGTTGCACGTAATTACGCCCGCACCGATGTTGCTTCCCGCGCCGACCTCCGCATCCCCGAGATAGGCAAGGTGATTGGCCTTGGCGCCTTTGCCGAGCCGGGCTTTCTTGGTTTCGACAAAGTTGCCGATGTGCGCATCTGCTCCGATTTCGCTGCCGGGGCGCAGGTGCGCAAATGGCCCGATCTTTGCACCGGAGGCTACGGCGCTCTCAGCCAGCACACAACATTGCCGGATGAGCACGTCGTCCCCGAGCGTGCAATTCTCTAGGACAGAATACGACCGGATTCTGCAATCGGTTCCAATCTTTGTATGGCCCAAAAGTTGTACAAACGGCTCGATTACGGTGTCCGGGGCGACGTCGACTCCAGCGTCGATGACGCAGGTCTCCGGCCGCAGGATTGTGACGCCAGCATCCATCAGACGGCGCGCCGTGGCGGTGCGGAGGACGGCGTCGAGGGCCATCATCTCCGCAATCGTGTTGGCGCCAAGTACTTCGGTGGCATCCGCGGCCTGGATGGCGACGACGCGCTCGCCGGCGGCGCGAAGCAGACCGGCAAGATCGGTGAGGTAGAGCTCGCGATGCGCATTGTCCGCGGTGAGCTGGTCCAGATGCGCCAGCAGCGGAGCCGTCTGGAAGGCATAGATGCCCGAGTTAATCTCGCGGATGGAAAGCTGCGATGCGGTGAGCGCCTTCTGCTCGACGATGGCGTCCACGTCAGGCGATCCGCCAGCGCGGCGCAGGATGCGTCCGTAGCCGGTGGGGTCTGGCGGAGCCGCGGTGAGGATCGTCATGGCGGCGTGCTCGAGCTGATGGAACTGCCAGAGCTTCTCAATCGTCTCAGGGCGGATCAGCGGCACATCGCCGGAGAGCACGATGATGTTTGCGTAGCCCTCGATGGCTTTGCGCGCGCACTGCATGGCGTGGCCTGTGCCGCGCTGCTCAGTCTGCTCGACAAATTGCACGCCGAAGTTCTGCACGGCGGCGCGCACGCGGTCAGCCTGATGGCCAATGACGACGAAGACATCCGCCGGTGCGACGATGCGGGTTGCCGCCGTAATCACGTGGCTCAGCAGCGGCCTGCCACCTACCTCATGCAATACCTTAGGGCGACGCGAGTTGAGGCGCGTGCCCTTGCCTGCCGCCAGTATGACAACCGCCAGACGCGCGCCATGCGTAGGTCCACAACCTTCAATCCTGCTCACTGCTTTGTCTCCATCGCCGCGGCGGGCGCGGCCATCGGAATCGTAATGTCAACCGGCTGCGCCGTGCCCATGTTGAGCGCATCGAGGCCGGGCTGGATCTCCGCATTGTTCCCGACTACGAGAACAGCGAGCTTGTCGGGATGAATGTATTTCTTCGCGACCCGATCGAGATCGGGAATTGTCACCTTCTCAATTGCCGCTTTGTAGGTCTCAAGATAGTCGGCGGGGTAGCCGTAGAACTCAAGTCGGACGCGCTCGGCAAGGACCTTTTCGCGCGTGTCATAGAGGAAGAGGAACGAGTTGAGGAGGTCGTCTTTCGATCGCTTGAGCTCTTCTTCAGCGAAGGGGCGCGTGGTGAGGCCGGCGATTTCAGCCTCAGCCGCCTTGGTTGCATCGACGGTGGAGACGCTCTTGGTCATGACGACGACGCGGAACGTTCCGGGATGGTCATACGAATAGCCGTAGCCGCCGCCGACGGCGTAGGCGAGGCCCAGCTTGGTGCGCACGGTCTGGAAGAGGCGGCTGGAGAAGCCACCGCCGAGAATATCGTTCATCACGGCGAGCGCGGGCACGTCCGGGTTGTTGCGCTCGGTGCCGAGGCCGGCAATCTGCACGTTGGACTGATTCACATCCTGCTTGTTGATGAAGTAGAGGCCGGGTTTGGGGCCATTGAAGGTGTCATGGCGCGGAGGCAGCGGTTTCGCCGTGGGCAGCCCTTCAAAGGTGCCGCGCAGTTTGGCTTCCATCTGCGCAGAATCGAAATCACCGCTGACAGCAATGATGAGCTTGCCGCCGATAGTACGGTCATGCCACGCCTTCAGGTCGTTCACCGTGACCGCGGCGACTGTGGCCAGCTCGGGCTGGCGCGCGTACGGGCTGGCAGCGCCATAGACGAGCTTCCGCGCCTCGCGTCCGGCAATCTCCCCTTCATCGTCGTTGCGGCGCACGATGCCGGTGGACTCCTGCTGCTTGGCGAGGGAGAGCTTGGCATCGTCGAATTTCGGATGGAAGAGCAGATCCATGGCGAGGGAGTAGACCTGGTCGGCGTCGCCCTTGAGCGAGTCCCACGAGAGCGCCGTGGAATCGCTGTCGCCGCTGGTCTCAATGTGCGCGGCCCGCGATTCGAGCAGGTCATCCATGGCGTCGCCGCTCATCTTCTCTGTGCCGCTGGTGCGCCAGGCCTGACCGTAGAGATCGACGAGGCCGAGCCTGGTGGGATCCTCATCGCGCGAGCCGCCGGGGATGAACACCGATCCGTTCACGAAGGGCAGTTCGTGATCCTCCTGAAGAAAGAGCACGATGCCGTTCTTCAGCTCGATGCGTGTGGGCTGCTGCGGATGAAAGGGATGCAGCGCGGGGACAGGAATCTGCTCCCATGGCTTACTCTGCTGCGCGGACAATGCAGAAGGCACGATGGCCGATGAGAGCGCCAGGGCAAGCGCGAAATGCGTGACACAATTGGCTGTGGGAATCTTCATTACCGTGCGCCTCCGTCGGTCTGCGCGGGCTGCTGAGGCGCCGCTTCGCTGGTGAAGTCGATCTGTGCCGTCGTACGGTTCGAGTCAACGAAGATCTTGTTGGCGACGCGACGGATGTCGGCCTTGGTGACTTTGTCCACGCGGTCGAGCTGAAGGAAAAGCTCGCGCCAGTCGCCATAGCGCGTTTGGTACTCGGCCAGGGCGTTGGCAAGGCCCTGGTTGTCGGCCAGGCCGCGCAGCAGGTCAGCCTTGGCGCGCGTCTTGTACATGGCCAGCTCTTCATCGGTCACATCCGACGACTTGAGCTTATCGATTTCCTTGTGGATCGCCGCACGCATCTCTGCGTCGGTGTGGCCGGGCAAAGGCACGGCATAAAAGGCAAAGAGGCTCGGGTACTTTGCGCCGGGATAGGGGCTGAAGCCCTCGGCCTCGGCGGCAATCTGCTGCTTTTCAACCAGGCTGCGATAGAGCCGGGAGACGCGGCCGTTGGACATGATGTCCTGAATCGCATCGTAGACGGCGTCATCGGGGTCGCGATAACTGGGCCGGTGGTAGCCCTCAATATAGAAGGGCTGCGTGGCCTCGCGAATGACGACCGACTTCTCTGCAAACTGCTTCGGCTCGACGGTGGTCATGCGTTCGGGCTTGGGGCCGGCTGGAACCTTGCTGAAGTACTTTTCCAGCATGGGCAGAGCATCGGCAGCTTTCACATCGCCGACCACGGCAACCACAATGTTCGATCCGACGTAGTACTTGCTGTGAAAGGCCATGGCCTCGGTGGCCGAGAGCTGGCTCACTTCACTGGGCCAGCCAATGCTGCTGCGTCCGTAAGGATGCGCGACATAGGCCGTGGCAAGGAATTCCTCGCTGAGCCGCCCGATGGGGTTAGAGTCGGTGCGCATGCGGCGCTCTTCGAGCACCACGTCGCGCTCCTTGTAAAACTCGCGCGGAACGACATCACTGAGGCGACCGCTTTCCAGCCATGCCCACAGCTCAAGGCGATTCTCGGGCATCGACCAGAAGTACACTGTTTCGTCGAGGCCGGTTTCGGCGTTGAGGCCATGCGCGCCGTTGCGCTCCGCCACCTCTGTGAACTGGTTGGGAATGACGTACTTTTGCGCATCTGCCTGCGCCGCCTCGAAGGTCTTCTTGAGTTCTGCGAGCTTCTGCGGATCGCGGCCCACGGGCTTCAGATATTCGACCTCGTAGGCGTTGTTGGCGGCTTCCACCTTGGCGAGGGAGACCTTCTCATCGGCGTAGTCGTTGGTGCCAATCTGGCTGGTGCCTTTGAAGGCCAGATGCTCGAACATATGCGCCAGACCGCTGTCGCCGGAAGGGTCATCCACGTCTCCCGCGTCGATGAACGTGGAGTAGCTGAAGACGGGCGCTTCTGGCCGGTAGCAGAGGATGAGGGTGAGCCCGTTGGGCAGCACCTTGACCGTCATCTTCTGCTCAAAGCTTTTGAGGTCCTGCGCGGATGCGAACTGGCAGGCTGCGAGTGCGATGCCAAGAGCGGCCAGTCCACTCCATCTCCGCGGAAACATTCTGCTCTGCATGGATGCTCCTCGTGCGAACGCGTTGGCGCAGTTCGCACTCTTCCAAACTAGTGTGCCGCGCCGGGGGCGTCAAACCCGGCTGCGCCGCCGCGGTGCGTCTCCTGCTGCAGCAAAGGATCGTGGATAACGCTCCGCGCCATAGGCTTTGGCCTATACTGTGTGTTACGTCTGCTTGGATTACCAGTCCGCCGGACGGGACAATTCCGGAGGTTTTTCTTGGTTTCGGACAAGGCTCTTTCCAATTCGGAGCGCCCGCGCATCCGCTCCACCACGGTCATTTGCGTGCGCCGGAACGGACAGGTGGTGATGGCTGCCGATGGCCAGGTGACGCTGGGCGATCACGTGCTGAAGCACACGGCGAAGAAGATCCGGCGCTTGTATCAGGATAAGATTCTGGCTGGATTCGCCGGATCGACCGCCGACGCCTTCTCGCTTTTTTCGCGCTTCGAGTCGAAACTGGAGCAGTTTGCGGGCAACCTGAATCGCGCGGCCGTGGAACTGGCGAAGGACTGGCGCACGGACAAGATGCTGCGCAATCTGGAGGCGCTGCTGGTGGTGGCAGACGCGGGCCAGACCTTTCTCATCTCGGGATCAGGGGATGTGATCGATCCCGACGAACCGATTGCCGCGATTGGCAGCGGCGGAAGCTACGCAACGGCGGCGGCTCGTGCGCTGCTGGAAAATACCAATCTGAATGCGCACGAGATTGCTGAAAAGGCCATGAAGATTGCCGGAGAAATCTGCATTTATACAAATGACCGCATCACGATTGAGGAGTTGAAGGGCTAGCGATTGAGTCGCCAGTCCGTCGAACCCATGGCTATCTACCTTCCCGCATCTGCCGAAGAACAGGACCTCTCGCTCGACGAGATGACGCCGCGCGAGATTGTCGCCGAGCTGGACAAGCACGTGGTGGGCCAGCGCGCGGCCAAGCGCGCCGTTGCCATTGCGCTGCGGAACCGCCAGCGCCGCCAGAAGCTGCCGCCCGACCTGGCCGACGACATCATGCCCAAGAACATCATCATGATTGGGCCCACCGGCGTGGGCAAGACAGAGATTGCGCGCCGCCTCGCGAAGCTGACCAATTCGCCGTTCCTTAAAGTGGAGGCCTCGAAGTTTACCGAGGTGGGTTATGTGGGCCGCGACGTGGAATCGATGATTCGCGACCTCGTGGAGATCGCCATTGACATGGTGCGCGAGGAGCGGCTGGAAGAGGTGGAAGATCGCGCGGAGATGAACGCCGAGGAGCGCCTGCTGGATGTGCTGCTGCCTCCGCCTCCCGCGCCCCCTCAGGGGCAGGAGGGCCAACTCTCGCTGCCCGGAGCGGAGAGCCATCAGCGCTCGCGGGAGAAGCTGCGTCAGCAGTTTCGCGAGGGCAAGATGGACGATCGCATGGTCGAGATTGACGTGCGCGATCGCGGCACGCCGCAGTTTGGCATCATCAGCAACCAGAACCTTGAGGACATGGAGATGAGTCTCAAGGACATGCTGCCGAACATCTTTGGCAACGCGACCAAGAAGCGCAAGATGAAGGTGGCCGACGCCTTCGATTATCTGGTGCAGGAAGAAGAGAGCCGGCTCATCGACATGGACTCGGTGAACCGCGCAGCCGTGGAGCGCGTGGAGTCGAGCGGCATCGTCTTTCTCGATGAGATTGACAAGATTGCCGGACGCGAGGGCGGGCACGGGCCTGACGTTTCGCGCGAGGGCGTGCAGCGCGACATTCTGCCGATTGTGGAAGGCACGACGGTGAATACGCGCTACGGCATGGTGCGCACGGATCATATTCTCTTCATCGCGGCCGGCGCGTTCCACGTCTCCAAGCCCAGCGATCTGATTCCGGAGTTGCAGGGACGTTTTCCGATTCGCGTCGAGCTGAAGTCACTCACAGTCGAGGATTTTCTTCGCATTCTGACGGAGCCCAAGGCGTCACTGACGCGGCAGTATTCGGCGCTTCTTGAGACAGAGGGTGTCCGCCTGGAGTTCACGCCGGAGGCCTTGCGCGAGATGGCGGAGTTTGCCTTCAAAGTGAACGAGACCACGGAGAACATTGGCGCGCGTCGCCTGCACACCATCATGGAGCGCGTGCT
>JBBIVH010000011.1:0-12846 GCA_037439805.1 Acidobacteriaceae bacterium | reverse complement strand
GCGTCGAAGGCGGCAATGACGCGCAGCGCGGCTCGCTTGCCTTGCGGCTTGAGCGTCAGCAAATAAACACGGGCGTCCTCTGGATCGATGCGCCGCTGCAGAAATCCTTTGGCCTCGAGCGAAGAGACGCAGTGGCTGACATTGCCGCGGCTGGTGTGAAATGTGCCTGAGAGCTGAGAGGGCTTAACCGGCAGCGGGGCCTCAAAGAAGAGCGCAGCGAGCACCAGTCCTTCGAGGAAAGTGAGGTCGTCGGCGGCGAGAGCGCGTGCGCTCAGGGCCTCAAAGCTTCGCGCCGCCCGACTGACGGCAAACATGGGGCTTTCATGCAGAAATGCGTTGATTCTCATCATGGTCATTCAATAGTTTATCCGTTCAACTATTTCAAGCAATCTTAAATCATGATTGCCGATGGTGGGTCCGTGGGCGAGGATGAGCAGGAGTCTTCCCTATGCGCATGGTCTATCGGTATTCCCTGCTTCTTCTCGTGTTTGCGGTCAACGGTTCCATCTCTTTTGCGCAGGATGCGGCGCAGCCGCAGCGCCCCGGCATCAAGGCGCAGTCTGAAACCATGGTTGTTCTTGGCTCGGCCACGCCGGTGCCGCTGGCTGAGTCGCCGCGCGCCGTAGTCGTGCTGCCGCTGCAGGGGCAGAAGCTTGCTGCAGATTCGCCGCTGGACTTTCTGCGGCAAGACTCCTCGCTCTTCCTGGAGCAACGCGGCGCGGGCGGCGCACAGGCCGATATTGCGTTGCGGGGCGGAAGCTTCGCCCAGACGCTGGTGCTGCTGAACGGCTTTCGCATCAACGACAGCCAGACCGCGCATCATGATCTCGATTTGCCTGTCCCGCTGGATGCGATGGATCAGATTCAGGTGCTGGAGGGTGCGGGGTCCACACTGCATGGCGTGGATGCGCTCAGCGGCGTGGTGGACTTTATGACCTCCGCGCCGGATCATGATTCACTGCGGGTGAGAGCCGGGGCGGGCAACTTTGGCGAGAACGAGCAGTCGTTCATCGGCGGCGGTATGTACCGCGCGTGGAGCGGACGCGTGACGGGGAGCCGCAATTTCTCAACCGGATTCATGACCGATCGCGACTATCGCAATGAGGATGCTTCCGTGGAGACGTGGGCAGGATCGCGGCTGGGCGTGACCGACTTTCTGTTCGCCGGAAGCGACCGGGCATTTGGCGCAAATCAGTTCTATGGCAACTTTCCGTCATGGGAGCGGACAAAGGGCTGGTTTGCATCGGTGCGACAGGAAATGGGCGCGCATGTGACGGCGGCTTATGGCTACCGGCGCCACACGGACGAATTCATCCTGGTGCGGGACAATCCTGCTCTGTACGAAAACAATCACATGGATGGTTCGTGGCAGGGAAATCTGCGCTACACGCACAACATCGCCCGGTCTTCGGAACTCCTGATGGGGCTGGAGGCGGACGGCGACAGCATCGTGAGCAACAATCTGGGCGACCATGCGCGCAACCGCGGGGCGGGATATGTGGACTTCGATCTGCGCCCGTCCGCGCGGCGGTGGAGCGTGGCCGCAGGGTTGCGCGAGGAGATCTTCTCCGGCGGCATTCCGGCAGTGTGGTCGCCACAACTGGCGGGCAGCCTGCGGGTGGCGCAGAGCCTGAAGCTGCGCGCCAGCGGCGGCTACGGATTTCGCATTCCCACGTACACGGACCTGTACTACTCTGACCCGACGACGATAGGCGATCCCAATCTGCAGCCGGAGTCGGCGTGGTCGGGCGATGGCGGAGCGGACTGGAATCCTTCGCCCAAGTTGACGCTTTCGGGGACGGGCTTCTACACGCGCGAGCACAATGCCATTGACTATGTGCGCGCCACGTCGACGGCGCAGTGGCAGGCAACCAATCTGAGCGGGTTGCACTTCGTGGGCGTGGAGGCATCGGCGACGTGGATACCAGTGCGCTCGCAGACGGTGCGGATTGCATGGACGGCGCTGCACGGTGCCCAGAGCGCGCTGCACGGGCTGCAGTCGGAATACATCTTCAACTATCCGGTGCAGAACGTGATGGCGACGTGGACGATGGCCGCCGCGCATCAGTGGGTGATAACGAACACGGTTCAGATTGCCCAGCGGTATCAGCAGTCGGTGTACCCGGTGTGGGGCGGGACGCTTACGCATGATGCCGGCAGGCTGCGGCCCTATCTGCGGCTCAGCAATCTCAGCAACACGGGCTATCAGGAGATCAGTGGCGTAAACATGCCGGGGCGCTCGATCGTTGGCGGGTTTGCCGTGCAGTTGGACCGCTGACGGAAGCGCAAATTCCTTCTCCGGGCTCGGAAATATCCGTTACGATGATGTCGTACCTCGGCAGTCCGCGCGGCAGTCGAACCAGCGGGCTCTACCTGCACTCTCCTGCTCTTGAGGGAATGTGGATGGAGGCGTATCAGAGTACCTGGGAATGGTGCGCCTGCGCCCAGCATTCGCGGCCCCGTTCCCTCGCCTGCATGCACCGCAACGCAAAGGAGAGATGCCATGAGCCACCGGGAACAGCACCACAGGATCAACTACGTCGAGTTTGCAGCGACCGACATCGAGCGGGTCAAGCGGTTCTACGCGTCTGTCTTCGGTTGGAGTTTTCAGGACTACGGTCCGGACTACGCGGCCTTCAGCGCAGCCAGCGCCGGCATCGACGGCGGGTTTTACAAAGCTGCAGCCGTGCCTGAACAGGCGCGCACCGCACCGCTCGTCGTGTTGTACTCGGCTGACCTTGCAGGAACGGAATCGGCGATTCGCGCGGCGGGTGGAAGCATCGTGGCGCCAGCCTTCGAGTTTCCCGGAGGCAGGCGCTTCCACTTTGCCGATGGTGCGGGCAACACACTCGCCGTCTGGTCCGAGTAGAGCCAGCGGTCAGCGGCGTCAGTTCAGCGGCGGCAACTCTTTGCGCTTGTGCAGTTCGTCTCGCACGAGCGCAAGGCCCAGCACGCAGCGTTCGAATCCGTCGGACAGGCGCGCGAAGAGCGGCGCTTCCCGCTCATATTCGAAGAGGTTGAACTGGCTGACGATGTAGTAGCTTTCCTTGCCGGCCTGGATGAGTTCGCCGAGTGTGGCATGCGGGCCGCGCCGATGGCCGGATGTCATCGCGTCCGGGTACATGCCGCCGACGAAGAGCGCGTAATCGCCAATGTATTTGCGCACCGCGCGCTCGGCGTCGAAGGAGGGCGCTGTGCCGTTGATTGGATCGGCGGCATCGAGCAGTGCATCGAGATCTTCGATGGGATGGCCGTTGGCGTCACGCAGGGCATAGAGCTTGTCAGCCTGGGAAAATTCGCAGAGCAGGCGGGCCACGTAGCTTGTGACATCGGGATCGTGCAGTCCCAGCGCACCTTCATAGCTGTTTCTCACGGCCTGCTGAAAGAAGGGTTGCAACGGATGCGTCGGCGTCTGCATACTGACCTCCCCTGGCCGCGCATAAGCGGCCTGTTCCAGGGTGGTGGCCGGCTCTGTGCTCGCTGCAGCCGGGGATGCCAGCCACTGCCCAATCTACAAAGTGTTGACACTGAGAATACCGAAGATGTTGCGTTTGCCAAGAGGGGGCTACAACTTTGTTGGCAGATCGGGGTAACGAGTGCAAATCCCTGCGTGGCAGCAAAAGCAAAGGGCAGCTGCTGGGCTGCCCTTTGCTTCACTCGAGATGCAAAATGCGTTCACTATACGTTTGCGGTTGCGCGCTGCTCCAGTTCCGCAAGTCGCCTGGCGAGCATGGTCTCCAGCTTGACGAGCGCGGCAGAGAAGCCTTCGATGCCTTCCTTGAGCTTGTCGGTGGCCATGCGATCGGCGGCATGCATGCGATCAAAGGTCGCCTTGTCGATGGCGATCTTCTCAATCGGCATGGACGCTGCGGCGTTGGGGTCGAGTTTGCGCGGCAGCTCAGCCTGCGTAGACTCCAGCTCGGCCAGAAGCTGCGGCGAGATGGTGAGCAGGTCGCAGCCGGCCAGCTCACGGATTTCGCCGATGTTGCGGAAGCTGGCGCCCATCACGACGGTCTTGTAGCCAAACTTTTTGAAGTAGTTGTAAATGCGCGTCACGGACTGCACGCCAGGGTCGTCCGCGCCGTGGAAGTCCCTGCCCGTGTCCTTCTTGTACCAGTCGAGGATGCGGCCCACGAACGGCGAGATCAGCGTCGCGCCGGCCTCTGCCGCAGCGATGGCCTGGTGCAGCCCGAAGAGTAGCGTCAGGTTGCAGTGGATGCCTTCCTTCTCCAGAACTTCGGCGGCGCGAATGCCTTCCCAGGTGGAAGCAATCTTGATGAGCACATGATCGCGCCCGATGCCGGCGGCATCATACTGCGCGATTATGGCGCGGGCCTGCTGGATGGAGGCTTCTGTGTCGTAGGAGAGGCGGGCATCCACCTCAGTGCTCACGCGGCCGGGAACGATCTGCAGGATCTTCTTGCCGAAGGCGATGGCGAGTCGCTGAAAGGCGAGGTTGGCGACGGCCTGGTCCGCAGCCGATTCGCCAAGTTCGTTGCGCGCGTCTTTCAGAACGCTGTCCACGATGGGCTGGTACTGCGGCATCTGCGCGGCCGCGGTAATCAGCGAGGGGTTGGTCGTGGCATCCTGCGGGCGAAACTGCTCCATCGCCTCGATGTCGCCGGTGTCGGCCACCACCACGGTGAACTTGCGCAACTGCTCGAGTAGATTCTGCGGCATGATTCCTCCTGTTGGGTCGGTGGGGAAGCGGGATCCAGCCTTGAACGATCCAGCGCCAGAACGATCGAAGACCAGAGCGATCCAAAACCAGTCTACTGCCAATTTGGATTCGCCTGCGCGGCGCGGGTTGCTTTGCCGTCAGGGTGCGGGATCGATCATCTCGGCGGCAAAGGGGTTAGAGAGCGCGCCGAGGCCGGTGATGGAGACTTCTACGCGGTCGCCGTGCGCGAGCGGAGCCACGCCCGCAGGCGTGCCGGTCAGCAGCAGATCGCCGGGTTCAAGCGTAATGGCTGCTGTGATATACGCGAGCAGTTGTGAAATCGAGAAGATGAAGTCTGTCGTCGAGCCGTGCTGGCGTAGATTGCCGTTCACGCGGGTTTCCACGGTGAGGCCAGATTCGGGGTCCACTTCGTCGCTGAGGAAGGGGCCGACCGGGCAGAAGGTGTCGAAGCCCTTGGCGCGCGTCCACTGGCCGTCCTTCTTCTGCAGGTCGCGCGCCGTTACGTCATTGGCGATGGTGTAGCCGCGCACGTAGCTGCGCCAGTCGGCGCCTGGCTGGAGCTTGCTGGCACGGCGGCCAATCACAACTGCCAGCTCGCCCTCGAAGTCAACGCGTTCTGCAACGCGCGGCATCACGACCGTGCCTCCTGGCGCGAGGAGCGAGGAGATCGGCTTGAAGAAGAGCAGCGGCTCGGCGGGCACTTCATTGCCGAGCTCTTTTGCATGGTCGCGATAGTTGCGGCCCACGCAGAGAATCTTGCCCGGCGTCACAGGCGCAAGCAGCGTCGCGGCGCTCAGGGGCATGGGCGCAAAGGCCGCCGGCGCATTGCCGCGAAGGTCCGCAAGTTGGGCGGCCCCGTCCTCTTCAGGAATCGGCGCAGGCCCGGTGATCCAGAGCGCGCCGTTGCGCTCTTCTACAACGCCATAGTGCGCTGTGCCATCGTGCAGAAAGCGGCAAGTCTTCATGGGGCAGAGTCTCCTTGGACCAGCTTCAATGGTCGCCTGCGGGCACCGTCTCTTCGGCTTCGGCGGAGCGCGCGCTCTCATGGCCGCCCTGGTCTACAGCGCTCACGGCATAGTGATAGGTGTGGCCGGGCTGGACGCCCGCATCGTGAAATGCCGGCCCCACAATGGGCTGTGCGGGCGAGATGCGCTGCCACGGCTCCGCATCTTCGCTGCGATAGACAATGTAGCCGGCAAGGTCCGGCTCAGTGTTCGGCTGCCAGCTCAGGTCAATGGAGGCAGCCACGTTGTCCTGTTGCGCGGTTGCCACCGCAGCCAGTCCGGTGGGCACCGCGGGAGGAAAGACATCCGTCGCGTCAATGCGGACAGGCGCGGTGAGATCCCCGGCGAGTTCGAGCGTCTGACCGTTCTCCGTGACACGCGCGACGCGCTGGGCGCGGTACTCATAGGTGGCGCCGAAGCGAATGCTCTTGTCGAGAGCGACGGCGGCGAGTGTGTCCTGATCGACGAGCAGGTTCATCTGGAGAGGCTCAGGCGGCGCTTCGAGCGGACCCTGCTGCGCGTGCGCAGGCTCGGGCGTCAGCAGAGTGCGGTGGAGACGAACCGGAACGCTTTCGCCATCCGGCGCCCAGCGCAGCACCACACCATCTTTGCGCACGGTGGCGCTCAGGGCAGTGATGGGACCCGGCGCTTCCCCTGCAAGAACGGAGGCTGCATTGGACAGGCCAGCAGAGCGGCCTTTGCGATTTTTCAATTCCACCCAGTAGTGGAGCAGGCGGGGCGCACCCGTAGTCAGCGAGGGCGGCAGCGATTCAGCGAAGGTGTGTTCTGCGCCCGGAGCAACGCTCTGGTCCGGCCCTGCGGGGACGCATGAAGCGGGCGTCTCTCCACGGCAGATGCGCACCGAGACGTTGCCGGAGATGGGCAGCTTGTCCGTGGTGCGCGTAGGCATCGTCCAGTTGAGCTGGACCGTGTTGCCGGTGCGCGCGGCAGACAGGTGGGCGACGGGATCGGGCAGATTCAGAGACGGAGGTTGCGGAGCAGCAGGCGTGCCGCAGCCCATGATGCCAGCGGCAAGACCTGTCGCCAGCGCCGCGCACAGCCATCGTTCGCATCTCCTCATGGCCCTCTCAGTCTAAATGGACCCGCGCGGCCTTCAGCCCGGCGCATGTCGTATGCTGGGCTACGATGTGCCCACGGGCTATTGATGACGGGAATCGCGGAGGAACCAAGAGGATGACGCTGGTGAAGGCGCAACTGGCCACGATGATGTTTTTGGAGTATTTCATCTGGGGCGCCTGGTACGTGACGGTGGGGACATGGCTTGGCCGGACGCTGCACTTTTCCGGAACAGAGATTGGCCTGGTGGCCGGAACGACGGCTGTGGGAGCCATCCTCTCGCCGTTTGTGGCTGGTTGGATTGCGGATCGCTTCGTTGCAACGCAGCATGTGCTGGCCGCGCTGCATGGTGCGGGTGCGGTGCTGCTCTATCTTGCATCGGAGCGCACGGCATTTGCGCCGGTTTACTGGCTGATCCTGCTGTATGCCTGCGCCTATATGCCGACCCTGGCGCTCACCAATTCGTTAGCCTTTCGCCAAATGAGCGATCCCAAAATGGAGTTTGGCCCCATCCGCGTGCTGGGAACAGGGGGATGGATCGTGGCCGGGCTGATCGTGGGCAGCCTGCGGCTGGAGGCCACTTCAACGCCACTGCGCGTGGCCGCTGCCTCATCGCTGGTGTTGGCTCTCTACTCCCTCACACTGCCTCACACGCCCCCGGTGAAAACGACGGAAGCATTCAGCATCGCCCGGTTATTGCCGCTGGAGGCAGTGAGGCTGCTGCGGGAACCCTCCTTCGCCGTCTTTGCTCTGGCATCGTTTTTCATCTGCATTCCGCTGCAGTTCTACTACGCATTCACGAACCTGTTTCTGAATGAGATCGGCATTCACAACGCAGCGGGCAAAATGACCGGCGGCCAGATGTCCGAGCTGTTCTGCATGCTGCTCATCCCCTGGTTTTTCCGGCGGCTGGGCGTTAAATACATGCTGATTGCCGGCATGTTGGCCTGGACTATCCGGTACGCGCTCTTTGCCTTTGGCGACAGCGGCGCAGCTTTATGGATGCTGTACGGTGGCATCCTGCTGCACGGGATCTGCTACGATTTCTTCTTTGTGACGGGCCAGATCTACGTGGATCGCAAGGCGCCCTCGGCTTCGCGCGCGGCGGCGCAGGGAATGCTGACACTCATCACATATGGCGCGGGTATGCTGCTTGGGTCGTGGCTGTCAGGGCGGGTGGTCGATCACTATGCAACGATGGCCGCCGACGGCTTGGCTACGCATGCATGGAAACCCATATGGCTGATCTCTGCTGGCATGTCGGCGGTCATTCTTGTGCTGTTCTTCCTCGTGTTTCGTGACTCTGAGGGCGAAGGCGCGGGAGTCTGAGTAGGAGAAGGACAAGCCCATGAAGTCGAGTGAATCTCCCGATGTGCGTTCCTTCTCTGTTGATCGCACGCGGCACTCATACAATCGCTTTCTGCTTTTTGTGGCGGGGCTGGGCGGGCTGCTCTACGGCGTTGACGTCGGCATCATTGGCGGTGCGCTGCCGTACCTTGAGGCAACCTCGCGCCTGACCGCCGCGCAGCTTTCCGTGATTGTCGCCGCGGTGTTGCTGGGCAGCGTGCTGTCCACTCTGTTTGCCGGTCTGCTGGCAGATTGGATGGGCCGCAAACCGCTGATGGTGCTCAGCGGCCTGGCATTCATCGTCAGCATTCCGGTGATTGCGCTGTCGCACGGCTACGCGCCTCTGTTCTTCGGACGCCTGCTGCAGGGCACGAGCGGCGGCCTCATTGGTGTGGTCGTTCCGCTGTATCTGGCGGAGTGTCTCGATGCTTCAAATCGAGGTAAGGGCACCGCCGTCTTCCAGTGGATGCTGACGCTGGGCATTGTTGCGGCGGCTCTCGTGGGGATTTACTTCAGCTATCGCGTCGATGCCGTTGCGCGTGTGGCCAGCACGGCTGCTCTCTTCGCTTTTAAGGATCAGGCATGGCGCAGCATCTTCTGGGTCTCGCTGCCGCCGGGCATTATGTTTGTGCTGGGAAGCTTGCGAGTGACCGAGTCGCCGCGGTGGCTCCGTCGCAAAGGGAAACATGAACAGGCGCAAGCCGCGCTGCTGCGTTCTCGCCCGCTGGAGCAGGCGCAGCGCGAGCTGGAAGAGATGGCGCAGACCGGCGCTGCGTACGCGCTAGATCGCCATGTACGCGAACCGCTGCTGCAGCGCAAGTATGTACTGCCTTTTCTGCTGGCCTGCGTGATCCTCTTCTGCAATACGGCGACCGGCGTGAACTCCATTATTGGCTACAACGCCGGCATCCTGATCCAGAGCGGCTTGTCAGATCTGGCGGCGCACTGGGGCTATGTGGTCTTTACGATCGTGAATTTCCTGATGACGATCGTGGGTATGACCCTGGTGGATCGCAGCGGACGCCGGTTCTTGCTCATCCTGGGTACGAGCGGCATTATCGCTTCGCTGGTGGCCGTGGGCGTGGCCTTTCTGCGGACTGAGGTGCGCAGCGCGGATGCGCGTGTCGCCGTGCAGCAGAGGTTGAGCGCAGATCAGCGGCTCATGCTGCGCCTTACGCCCGCGGTTGCGCAGCAGTTGCTCGCCGTCAGTGGGGCAACGAGCGAAATGGACCCACGTCGCGTATCCTTCGCCATCATTTATTCCTGCGGCGACTTCACCGCGGCAACGAGCTATGTGCGCTCGGACGATGCGGCGGCAGCACCGCTTGTAGTGGACCAGGCAAACTGCCTGCCGGCCAATCGAGTCGAGGCCTTCTTCAAGAACCCATTTGGCGACTTTGCCGCGGCACAACGCGCATCCCTGCGGATCGAGAAGGCGATTGTGAGTCCGATTCCGGAGGCGAGCCACGGATGGCTTATCGCGATTGGCCTCTACCTCTTCATGGGCTTTTACGCGATGGGGCCGGGCGTGTGCGTGTGGCTTGCGCTGAGTGAGCTGATGCCAACGCGCATCCGGTCCAACGGGATGAGCATTGCGCTGGTGATTAACCAACTGGTATCGACAACGTTAGCTGCAATCTTTCTGCCGTTCGTCAGCAAGCATGGCTACTCTTCCATCTTCTTCCTCTTCGCGGGATTCACGGTGGTGTACTTTCTGACGGCAACGTTCTTCCTGCCGGAGACGAAAGGAAAGACGCTCGAAGAGATTGAAGCGCACTTTGCAGGACGCGCATAGGTCGATTATTTCTCGATGACGGCCTTCGAGAGATGGCGTGGATGATCGACGTTGACGCCGTGCTCGACGGCAACGGCGTAGCTGAAGAGCTGCAAAGGAATCACTTCTTCGACGGGCAGCAGGTGCTCCGAGGCCGGCTCGACGAAGATGCAATCCGCGGCCAGCGCGGCCACATCCATGTCGCCCGCATTGGCGACGCAGATCGCGCGCGCGCCCTGCTCCTTCATCTCGCCGAGCAGGTGCAGCGTCCTGGCGTATCGTTCGCGCGAGTCCGCGCTGGATGGGTCCACAGTGGCGAGAACAACAAGCGGTACTGTTTCGCTGACCAGCGCATTGGGTCCGTGCTTCAGCTCGCCTGCGGGATAGCCCTCGGCTTGGATATACGAGGACTCCTTCATCTTGAGCGCGCCCTCGCGCGCAATGGCGTAGTGGACGCCGCGGCCGAGGTAAAGAAAGCTGGCTGCATCGCGATAGCGCGCGGCAAGAGTGGCCGTTTGCGTACGCCAGGTGTCAAGCTGCGGCTCAATGCGATCCGGAAGATCGCGCAGTTCGCAGATGCGCTGGGCAATCTCCGCAGCGCCGAGCGTGCGGAGTTGTTGCGCTTCGTAGAGTGCGAGCAGGTAGAGCACGGTCAACTGGCAGGTGAAGCTCTTCGTCGCGGGAATGGCGATTTCAGGTCCGGCGGCGAGCGGCATGGCCGCGGAGGCTTCGCGCAGCATGGTGCTGCCGGGCACGTTCGCGATGGCGAGAGTCTGCTGGCCGGAATCGTTGGCGCGGCGCAGTGCGGCGAGGGTGTCGCTGGTCTCGCCCGACTGCGAGATGACGATGACCGACGGATGCCGCGGATTCGCCGTAGGCCTGCACGCGTATTCGCTCGCGTATTCCACATCGACGGAGAGTCCGCACAGATCTTCGAGGATGATTTCGGCGGCGAGTCCAGCATGACGGCTGGAGCCGCTGGCCGCGATGAGCACTTCGCCGCGCGCATTCAGCCACGATGCCTGCGGCGCAAATGCCGCGCTCCGGAACGAGTCACCGTCGAGATAGAGGTCAAGCGTGTGGCGAATGGCAGCGGGCTGCTCATAGATCTCGCGGAGCATCGCATGCGGAAATGCAGTCAAAGCCGGGAACCTCTCCTGATTTGCGTACCGTGGCCTATGTAGCCTGATTTCTATGTCACGATTTAAGCTACTGTGATTCTTGTAACCTGATTTACAAGTCGCGATTTAGAAGTCCTGATTTACAAGCCCCCGATTAGCGCGCGGCCTTCCACTTGATGTTGCAGCCGATGGAGGCTTGCTGCACGGTGGCCTGCGGCTTGCCGGCGAGCGCTGCATCCAGCGCAGCACGCAGATCTTCGCCGGACACCGGCACGCCGTTGCCGGGGCGGCTGCGGTCAAACTGCCCGCGATAGATGAGCTTGCGCGCGCTGTCGAAGAGATAGATGTCCGGGGTGCAGGCAGCCTTGTAGGCATGGGCAACCTCCTGCGACTCGTCATAAAGATAAGGGAACGCGAAGCCGAGCGTCTGCGCCTGTTTCTTCAGGCCGGCCGGGCTGTCGTCGGGATAGGCCTGCGCATCGTTGCTGCTGATGGCGACGATGGCGACGGGCTTGTCCTGGTAGTCACGTCCGAGCTGCGCCAGGCCCTTTTCAATGTGCTTCACGTAGGGGCAGTGCGTGCAGATGAAGATCACCAGCAGCGCCTGCTTGCCGCTGAAGTCGTCGCGGCGCACGGTCTTGCCGGTCACCACGTCCGGCAGGGCAAAATCCGGCGCTGCGGTTCCCAGTGCAAGCATGGTTGATTCAGTCAGTGCCATTGTGCCATCTCCCGTCTGCACAGCCCGTCTCGTGACTGCGCGTTAAAACAATCCCTGCTGGCGGCCCGGCATGGCGAGGCCGAAATGCTCATAGGCCAGGCGCGTCGCCATGCGCCCGCGCGGTGTGCGGTCGAGAAATCCGATCTGGATGAGGAAGGGCTCGTACACCTCTTCGAGGGCGTCTTCTTCCTCGGCGAGCGTTGCGGCCAGCGTGCCCAGCCCGACGGGGCCGCCGTCGTACTTCTGGATAATCGTGAGGAGCAGGCGACGATCGATCTCGTCAAAGCCGTGCGCATCCACTTCCAGCATCGTCAGCGCGGCGCTGGCCGTGGGCCGATCGATCACGCCTGTGCCTCGGACCTGTGCATAGTCACGCACGCGGCGCAGCAGGCGGTTGGCAATACGAGGGGTGCCGCGGGCGCGCAGGGCAATCTCAGCTGCGCCGTCGGGGTCGATGGGCACGCCCAGCACTTCAGCGGAGCGCTCCACGATGAAGCGCAGTTCGTCCTCGGTGTAGAACTCCAGGCGGAGCAGGATGCCGAAGCGCGAGCGCAAGGGCGAACTGAGCAGGCCGGGGCGCGTGGTGGCGCCGACAAAGGTGAAGGGCCGAATCTCCATGACATGGGTGCGCGCGGCGGGACCCTGTCCGATGATGATGTCGAGCTTGTAGTCTTCAAGCGCGGTGTAGAGCTTCTCTTCGAGCACCGGCTGCATGCGGTGAATTTCGTCGAGGAAGAGCACCTGGCGCTCGCGCAGATTGGTGAGGATGGCGGTCAGGTCGCCCTGAATCTGCAGCGCCGGGCCGGAGGTCTGCTGGAAGCCTACGTCGAGCTCGTTGGCAATGATGGTGGCGAGTGTCGTCTTGCCCAGCCCCGGCGGGCCGAAGAGCAGCACGTGGTCGAGGGCCTCGCCGCGGGAACGAGCGGCTTCCAGCGCAATGGCGAGCTGCTCCTTGGCCTTGGACTGGCCGATGAACTCGCGCAGCCATCGCGGGCGCAGCTTGAGCTCAAAGCTCTGTTCCTCGTCCGCGCGCGAGGCGCTGACCAGCCGTTCCGGAGTGTCGTCCCGCGCAATCGCCATGATGAGGGCAGTGTAACGGTTGGCGGCGGCAGCGGCAAAGGCGG
>JBBIVH010000010.1:27570-33611 GCA_037439805.1 Acidobacteriaceae bacterium | reverse complement strand
CCATCCTCGCGGAAATGAACTGTGGCCATCGCACTTTGCAATTGACTTCCGCGATCGCGCAGGGTGCTGCTTGTCAGCCGGCAGGCCTGCCCCGCTCGCTCGAACTCCGCGTGCGCTGCCTGAAGCTCGGCCATCTCTGCGCCGCGGCGAAGCGTCATCTTCACCGCGTGGTCAAGGACGAGTAGGCCTTGCTCCGAGTCAAAGGTCGCACCATCCGCGCTGCCGGCTCCCTGCGCCAGCACGAACTCGACAGGCTCGCTGGTGCTGGCCAGGCCGCTGTTTTGGTCGAAAACAAGGCCACTGGTTTTGACATGCACTTGCGCTGCAAGTGATCCTTGGTCCGGGCTGCGGGATAAGGCAGGCGCAGGGCGCGTGAGGGTAATCTCGACAGGCCCATTGGCCTTGGCCGTTCCGGCGTGCTGGTTGTACTCAAACTCGTTGCCCTGAATGTGGTCCATGGGGCGGCCATCTGCATCAAAGATCACAATCCGGACATCGTGCAGCATCGCGTAGCCCTGCTTGAGTTGCACGACCTTCGACGCATCGATCTTGAAGAATGTGTGGCCGCCGCGCGCCTGCGTGAAAGTGAAGCCATTCTCTTCCTGCTGGATGTCAACGCCGAGGCGCTTGGGCAGGTCGTGGCGGTTCAGCGAATGCTTCCACTTATCGGTTATGAACAAGACAGCCAGCGCCGCAATCAGCAGCGCACCCGCGATCAGGATCACTACTCGCAGCCGCTCAATCGTGAACCGCACCGCTTCAGTTCCCCATGCCAAGCCGGGCAGTCAGCCGCTGCGCCAGGCTCTCGCCCATCTCGCTCCACAGCAGCCGCGCAGTCGCGCCGGAGCCTTTCTCTATCGCCGCCGTCAGCTCCACCAGTTGCCGCACATTCTCTTCCACGTGGCGCGCCGCGGCGGCATCCAGTTCGTTCCCTTCGTCCAGAAACGCCCCGTCGGTGCCAAACTCCACGCAAATGTGCCCTTCCTGCTCATACGCGCCCTCGTCAAACAGCGGTCCGAAGCCCGTGACGCGCACCAGCCGCGGCTGCCGCGACCAGCGCGGATCGAGATTCGGCGCGATCTCCAATTCCCAGAGACTCCAGGCGATTTGAAACTCATAGGCGTAGTCTTCATGCAGCAGTTCGAGCGCCTCGTCTACGGCCTGTTTCGGCTCCGTCCCACGCTCGCCCCGCCCATAGACGCGCTGAAAGACCGGCGCCTCGCTCCAACTCACCGGCCACACCGTCGCCGCATAGACGCGCGATTCCCCGCCATGCGCGGCAAAGGCGCCCAGCACTGCATTCAGCTTCTCAGCCAGAGAAGCAAGTCGCAGATTCGGATACCACAGACTCAGATAGAGTGCGTCCGCCATCTCTCTCGATTGTAGATGCGGGCCGCGCTATCCCGTCACGATCTCGCTGAAATCGGCGATACCCGAGAAGCCGCGCAGTACACCGTCGATCAGCCCAAGATGCGCACCACGCACCGTCTCGTCTGGGTCAAGCACCATCACCTTGTCAAAGAATGCATCCACGAAGGGACGCAGCGTGGCGATGGCAGCCAGCGCCTCGCCGTAGGCTCGCTTCTCACGCAGCGCAGCCACCTTGGGCGCAAGCACTGCTGCGGCATCGGCAAGAGCCTGTGCCTCCGGCGCCAGCTTCGCGCTCTGCGGAGCGCCCACGGCAAAGCCTTTCTCTTCCGCCTGCCGCAAGATGTTCTTGATGCGCTTGAACGCTGCGGAGATCGCCTCGAAGTCGGCAGACGCCCGCGCGGCGGTCAACGCCTCGGCTCGCGCAATTGCGTCTCGCACATCGCTTGCATCCGCAGCCAGCACTGCATTCACTACATCGTAGGCAAAGCCGCGCACGTCTTTCAGGTAGAAGTGCAGGCGTTCGCGCAGGAAGACGGCGACTGCGACGGGAGTTTGATCAGAATCGATATTTCTGGGTGGATCGACTCTGATGCCATTCTCGTCCGCAAATACATCTCCTGTATAGGCCTCCAATACATCCCTGAGCGTCAGCGGCAGTTCTGACTCTGCCAGAATCTTCACAATGCCATTCGCAGCACGGCGCAGCGCAAAAGGATCCTTCGATCCCGTCGGCGCATTCCCAATCCCAAACATCGCGACGATGGTCTGGATGCGATCGGCGAGGCCAAGTAACTGGCCCTCGACAGAAACAGGAATGTTGTCCTCCATCGATGCAGGCGTGTACTGCTCATAGATGGCCAGCGCCACGTGCTCGCCCAATCCTTGCGCCCGCGCATAGAGACCGCCGATGATGCCCTGCAATTCGGTGAATTCCTTCACCAGTTCAGCGGTGAGGTCAGTCTTAGCCAGTTCGGTCGCCCTGAGCAACGAGGCGTTGTCGAATTTAGCTCTGCCTGATTCAGCTTTCAGTCCAAGCCTTTCGGCCGCAGCCCTATTCTGCCCGGTCTTCCAGTAATAGCTGCCGAGCTGCTTCTGGAAGGTCACATGCTTGAGGCTTTCAACACGCTGGACCAGAGGATTCTTCTGGTCTACATCCCAGAAGAAGCGCGCATCCTTGAAGCGGGCACGAAGTACCTTCTGATTCCCATGGCGGATAATCTCTGCGCCCTCGGCGTCTGTCTCCGTGTTCAGCACGGCCAGGAAATGCGGCGCGAGCTTGCTGCGTGCGTCCTCCACCGCAAAGTATTTCTGGTGATCGCGCATCACGGTCACCAGCACCTCTTCGGGCAGCGTCAGATACTCTGCCTCAAAGCTGCCCAGAATCACCGTCGGCCACTCCGTCAGATGCACCACGGTCTCGACCAGCGGCTCATCCTCGCGCCAGCGCGCGCCCGGTATGGTTCGCGTCGCCTTGTCCAGCGCCTTGCGAATGATCTGCCTCCGCTCGGCCACATGCACCACCACGTGCGCACGGCACAGAGCCTCGGCATAGTTCTTCGCCACGTCGATAACTACCGGAGCTTCGCCATGCAGCACGCGATGCCCGCGGCTAACCTGCCCCGCCACAATACCCGCAATCTCCAGCGGCACTATAGCGGCATCCAGCATGGCCACCACCCACCGCACCGGGCGCACGAATCGTTCCGGCTTGCCCGCGCGCCAGTACATGTTCTTGGCCCAGTAGAGCGCGAGCACTTCCTTTGGCAGCTCCGTCGCCAGCAATTGCGTCGCGCTGATTCCCTGCCGCCTGACCGTCGCGCCCACATACTCGCCCTTGGCCGTCGTCACCTTCTCGAGCGCGGAGACGGCTACGCCAGCCTTCCTCGCAAACGCCTCGGCCGCCGCCGTGGGAGCGCCATCCTTGAAGGCCACCTTCCACGAAGGGCCGCTCATCTGCTCTTCCGTATCGGCCTGCGCGGCCAGCACGCCTTCCACCAGCACGGCCAGCCGCCGGGGCGTGGAGTAGGTCGTTACCTTTGCCTCCGGCGTCAGTAGCCGCTCGCGCGTCAGCAGGTCATGGACGCGACGGCCCAACTCGGCCTCAGCCCCGGCAATCATGCGGGCCGGAACCTCTTCCAGCCCAATCTCCAACAGAAAATCCGCCATAGAAATCAAACTCTTTCGTATATCGGAAAAGAACCTTGCTGGTTACGCCGCCTGCTGCAGCGCAATCGCCTTCGCCACGCCCACGGCCAGCGTACGAATGCGGCCAATCACGCCCACGCGCTCCGTCACGCTGATGGCGCCGCGCGCATCCAGCACATTGAACAGGTTCGAGCACTTGAGCGCCAGCTCGTAGGTGGCCAGCAGCGGGAAGCGGCGCTTCTCTGCCGCCGGCGCAGTCTCGCTGGCAAAGAGCGCATCGGCCTTCGCAAGCAGGTCCTTCGCCTCCGCCTCGTAGCGGTTGAAGTGCTCCCACAGATTGTCGATGTCGGCGACCTCGAAGTTATACACCGAGAACTGCAGCTCCTCGGCCAGTCGCACGTCGCCGTAGGTCACCGGCTCGCCCGTCTCGGGATCGCGCGCCCACACGATGTCATAGATCGAATCCACATCCTGCAGAAAGGCCGCAATGCGCTCCAGCCCATACGTCAGCTCCGCGCAGATGGGGTCCAGGTCCATGCCGCCGCACTGCTGAAAGTAGGTGAACTGCGTGATCTCCAGCCCATCCAGCATCACCTGCCAGCCCACGCCCCACGCGCCGCCCGCAGGCCACTCCCAGTTGTCTTCCTCAAACTTCAGGTCGTGCTTGCTCAGGTCAATTCCGATAGCTTCGAGCGACTGCAGGTACAGCTCCTGCACATTCGCGGGCGGCGGCTTGAGGATGAGCTGAAACTGCGTGTGCCGGAAGAGTCGGTTGGGATTCTCGCCATAGCGTCCGTCCGCCGGTCGGCGCGAGGGCTGCGCGTAGCCCACCTTGTACGGCTTCGGCCCCAGCACGCGCAGAAAAGTCTCCGGCGCCATGGTGCCCGCGCCTACCTCCACGTCATAGGGCTGCTGCAGAACACAACCCCGCTCCGCCCAGAAGCCCTGCAGGCGGAACAGCAAATCCTGAAATGTAAGCGCGCCGGTCTTCAGCGCAGGTGCAAGTTCAGTGGAAGGCACGGAAGCTCACTCTCTGAGAAGAAACTTCCCACAGTCTATCAGCACCAACACTCTACGCTTGTTACAGCCGCGCGAGGGATTCCGCGCTCCGCAGCTTCCGTTCCAAATGCCTCTCCAGGATCTGTCGGGCGTAGTGCCGCAAGTCGGCGGCGCGGTGGCGTGGCCATGGCTCCGCCGTAAACGCGGCCACCGGTGACCGCAGCATCCGTTGCGCCAGCATCCATGAGTCCGCCGACAGCTCACTCGTGCCCGGCCCGCCGTGGAGCGCACAGAAGAGCCCGTCGGCATGGCTGCTGAACGTCACCTCATCTGCCTGCAGCGCCTCGCCGCAGACCGTGCAGCGGCCAAGGTCGGGCAGCAGGCCCATGAGCCGGGACATCCACAGCAAGAAGTAAGTGAGCGGCATCCAGGGCTGCTCGACGGTCGTCAGTTCCAGCACGCTCACCAGCAGGCGAAAGACGCTGTCCTGCGGGTCGCGCTCGGGCAGCGCCTCGTCGAGAACTTCGGCGTACAGGCTCAGAACGGCCATGCGCACCGCATCTACCGGGTCGGAAAGCGGCGAACGGACGATTTCGAGCTGGTCGAGCCGCATCAGATCCTGCCGCGGCCGCTCGGCAAACCAGGCGTGAGCCAGCGTCATCGGCTCCAGCGCGCCACCAAAGCGCTTGCGGCTCTTCAGCGCCGCCTTGGCAACGCCGCGCAGCCTGCCAAAGTCGCGCGTGAAAAGACTGACGATCAGATCGGCCTCGTGAACCGGCCAGGTGCGCAGCACGACAGCTTCAGATGTGAGCACACTCATCGGAGTCTATCTCCGCATTGCATGGCCCGTGCGTGCTCCGAAGCATCCATGCCCAGAGACACGAACGCGCATCCCGCAGGGCAGGATGCGCGCATGTGGACAGATTCGAACAGTGAACTAGCGGCCGTAGTGGGCAGCGTTCTTCTGGGCGAAGTGAGCCCACTTCTCCGGCAGGTCATCCTGCGCAAAGATTGCCGAAACAGGGCAGGCCGGGACACAGGCTCCGCAGTCGATGCACTCGACCGGGTCAATAAAGAGCTGCTCAGAGTCGGCGAAACCAGCCTCGTCCTTCTTAGGGTGAATGCAATCGACAGGACAGGCGTCCACACAGGCGGTGTCCTTGGTGCCGATACAGGGTTCTGCGATTACGTATGCCATCTTTACTCTCTCCGAGGAGGGTCAACCTTCGACGCTGATGGTAGCACACGGGGCCAGAGATTGACTCCAAGCCCTGCGGTCATGTTTTGCCATGCGGGAATCTGCTTCCGCAGCCGGCGAAGACAGGATGCAATCAGCGTCCAATGGACTTCCGGGTAGCCGCCCACTCGGCAGGAGTCGGAATCGGACTCAGGTTCCGGCCTGTAAACATATCGTCGAAGAGGCCCAGAAGCTCGTCGTGAATCAATCCGTTCGAGGCGAGCACTTCATCGCTTGCGAGCCGGTACCGCCCGCCTGAGAAGTCCGTGACACGACCGCCGGCCTCTTC
>JBBIVH010000010.1:24489-27470 GCA_037439805.1 Acidobacteriaceae bacterium | reverse complement strand
GCGCGGTGCTCCAGGCCGAGCGAAACGCAGAACTGGGGAAACCCGTGCGCGAAGTTGGTCGTGCCGTCCAGCGGATCGACATACCAGCGGAATTCCCCGTCGAGCCGCTCGCGCGTGCCCTCTTCGCCGTAGATTCCGTGATTCGGGAAGACCTCGCCAAGACGTTGCCGAATGAGCTTCTCCGCCGTTCGATCGGCGACGGTTACCAGATCCACATCGCCCTTGTACTCCGTCTCGACCCCTTGCGCGTAGAACTCGCGGAGCATCGCCCCAGCCTCACGCGCGATGCCGGATGCGCTGGGAACCCAGATCAGTTCGCCCACTGTCGCACCACTCACGAAGCAGCCTCTTCCGCGCCTGCTCCACGATCGGCCCGCCGTGTGCGCTTTGCAGACAACTCGGTGATGGTCTGGATCTGGTGCTTATAAATGAAAAGGTTGGGCTTGCCGTCTCTGGTCAGGCGCAGCATGGAGTCGTCGAAGTACTCAATCCAGCCGCTGACGGTATCGCCGTCGCGCAGTTGGATGGAGACGTTGACTTGCCGCTCGCTCAACGAGCGCAGATAGAGCGCTTCCTGGCCGGTCTCGCCGGGGGGCGGCGTCTTTTGATGGTGACGTGGGGACGTCGATGCGGTCATGGCTCTATTTTAGATGGAGCCGTGGAGCGGTTGCGTTGCACGCTGCATCCATTTGGTCTCCGCAGGGGCGATTAGCGCCGATTCGTTGCCGGATCGGAGTAGTAGCCGGTGCGATAGCTGATGTCGTATTGCCCCGGCGCGGCACGTGGAATCGTCACTCGAATCCGGTGGAAGCTTGCGCCCGGCTCCTGGTTCTGCGGATAGTAGCCCAGCAAATACTGGGTGCGCAGGTCGTCGCTCACCTTGGCAAAGGCCTGGTCCAGCCCACCCTGATCGGCATAAAAGCTTTTGCCTCCGGTCTGCTCTGCAAGCGTGATGAGCGCATGCTCACCGCCGATATCGCGCCCAGCGCTGGCCTCGATGGGCACGTCAATGATGCTGTAAATCATGACCTCGTTCCGGAGCGCCTGCTCCAGCGCCTGCGGATAGGTGGTGCTCTTTGCCGTGTCTCCGCCATCGGAGACCAGAACCAGAATCTTTCTTCCCTGCTTCTGCCCGAGCCGCTGCGAAGCCAGATAGATCGCGTCGTAGAGTGCGGTAGCGTCTCCTCCGCGCAGGCTGTCCAGGCCGCGTTCAATTTGCTTCAGGCTGTTCGTGAAGGGGGTGCGCTCCGTCACGAATGTGGCAAACTCGAAGACGCTCATCTGGTCCTGTGAGCGCAGCAGCGCGCGAGCAAAGCGCTTCCCGGCGTCACGCTCCAGAGCACGGTCCTTGTAGACGCTGTCGCTGGTATCGACGGCGAGCGTGATGTTCAGCGGCAGTTCAGACTCGCGCTGAAACAAAGCAATCTTTTGCGGGCGTCCATCTTCAGAAAGTGCGAAGTCTTCGCGCGAGAGTCCACCGACGATGGCGCCGTTCTGGTCCGTCACATTCGCAAAGACGTTCACCAGCTTGACCTCGACCTTGAACGTCACATCCTGCGCGCGGCACTGAATCCCCGGAACCAAAAGGAAAACAGCCATGCTGAGCACCCCTCCTTTGCTCCGGGCGAGGCTACCGCGCATCGGGAGCCTCCACGTGGAACTCCGGGGGAAACGGCTCGCCGTCAGCCCATACCGCACCGTCGGCGAATGTCTCTTTCTTCCAGATCGGCACCGTCTTCTTGAGTGTGTCAATCAACCAGCGGCTGGCATCGAAGGCCTGCGCACGATGCGCCGAAGCGACCACAATCAGCACGCTGGTCTCGCCGATACCAAGCCTTCCGAGCCTGTGAATGAGGCTGACGTGCCGCACGCCAAAGCGCGCCACCGCATCGCGCGCCAGCTCATCCATCTGCTTCGCGGCCATCTCCTCGTAGGCCTCGTAATCGAGATAGAGCGTCGTCCGTCCGCGCGAGTTGTCGCGCACGATGCCATCGAAGACAACGACAGCGCCATCCGCACCCTCCTTGGCCGAGGAGACAAGACGCTCCGCATCGATGGGGTCCCGCACCAGGGCGACGCGCACCGGATCGGTGGCAGACGTGCCTCCGGAGACGGGCGGCAACAGACCGACCTCATCCCCGTTGACCAGCCTTTGGCTAGCCGTCGCGTATTCTGCATTCACGCTGACAGCGATGCCTTTCAGCACGATGTCCGGCCAGCTCTCTCCAAGCTGAGATAACAGGTCGGCGACCGTCGCCTGTTCGGGCACAGTCATTGGGAAAGACTTCGCCCCAAGCCTGTCTTTCAAGACGCCAAAGGCGAGCACGCGCACCTGTGTCATAGATAGAAGGATACTTCCTGCTGAAAGTTAGACGCACCGGGAATGCAAGCGGAGGGTTCCGGGCCAATCGAAATCGGCCCGGCGCGATGAGAACCCGACTGGTGCATAGCGCCGCGCTGCATCAGGCGACAGCGTGTTTTGCGGAATCCATCTCCGCGGGAGCCTGATCCGCACGCGCCTTCAGCAGCGGCAGCGCTATGGCCAGCACCTCTTCAATCCGGCTGGCGTAGTGGACCGTTGCTCCTTCCATCATCTCCGCGGTCAGGTCCTCCTCGACATTCTGGCGGTTTTCCGCCGGCAGAATGATTGTTTCCACGCCGGCCCGGCGAGCCGCAAGAAACTTCTCCTTGATGCCGCCCACCGGCAGCACGTTGCCGCTGAGCGTAATCTCGCCGGTCATCGCCGTGAGCGGGCGGACGGGTGTATCCGTCAGAAGTGAGACCAGCACCGTCGCCATGGTCACGCCAGCCGAAGGGCCGTCCTTGGGAATGG
Organism: Acidobacteriaceae bacterium; assembly: GCA_037439805.1. Classification (GTDB taxonomy): domain Bacteria; phylum Acidobacteriota; class Terriglobia; order Terriglobales; family Acidobacteriaceae; genus Telmatobacter. Next base: position 24,637 of record JBBIVH010000010.1, on the reverse strand, counting down.
CGCCCGCAGGCACATGGATGTGAAGATCGAGATCCTTGTTGAAGTCCTCAGCAAGGCCCAGGCTCCCGGCGTTGGACCGGACCCAGGTCAGCGCCGCCTGCATGGACTCTTGCATCACCTCGCCAATCTGGCCGGTCATGGTGAAGCC
>JBBIVH010000010.1:9212-24389 GCA_037439805.1 Acidobacteriaceae bacterium | reverse complement strand
AACTCGATCTGCTCGGGCGTAATCCCGTTCTCCTTGATCTGCCTCGGAATCAGGTACTGGAAGGCGATGTGAACCTTTTCCTCCTCGATGTACCCCTGCAGGGGAATGATCTCCATGCGGTCAATCAGCGGCGGCGGAACCGTATCCAGCATGTTCGCCGTGCAGATAAAGAGCGCCTTCGACAGGTCGAACGGCACGTCGAGGTAGTTGTCGCGGAAGGTGTTGTTCTGCGCCGGGTCCAGCGTCTCCAGCAGCGCCGATGCCGGATCGCCGCGAAAATCGCGCCCCAGCTTGTCCACCTCGTCCAGCATGATGACCGGGTCGTTCGTCTCCGCGCGCCGGATGCTCTGAATAATCTGCCCCGGCAACGCGCCGATGTACGTGCGCCGGTGGCCGCGAATCTCGGCTTCGTCGTGCATGCCGCCCAGCGCCACGCGCTGGAACTTGCGCCCGAGCGCCCTTGCAATGGACTTGCCGAGACTGGTCTTGCCCACACCCGGAGGTCCGACAAAGCACAGAATCGGCCCCTTCATGTCCGGCTTCAGCTCCAGAACGCTGAGGTAGTCGAGAATGCGCTCCTTCACCTTCTTCAGGCCGTAGTGGTCCTCGTCCAGAATTTCGCCGGCCTTGACGGTATCCACCTTGGTGCCCGAGCTCTTCGCCCAGGGCAGCACGGCAAGCCACTCAATGTAATTGCGCGTGAGCGAGTAGTCCGCTGCCATCGGCGACATGCGTGAGAGGCGAGAAAGCTCCTTGAGCGCCTCCTTTTTCACGTCCTCGGGCATGCCCGCGGCTTCAATCTTCTGGCGCAGATCTTCGACTTCGCGCTGCCCTTCGTCCTGCTCGCCCAGTTCCTTCTGGATCGCCTTCAACTGCTCGCGCAGGTAATAGTCGCGCTGCGACTGCTGGACCTGGTCCTGCACCTCGGACTGAATCTTGTTCCGCAACTGCTGCACTTCAATCTCTTTGGCCAGCAGCTTGTTTAATTGCTCCAGCCGATCGAGCACATTCGGCGTTTCCAGCAGTTGCTGCTTCTCTTCCGTCGTGAGGAACGGCAGCGAAGAGGCAACAAAATCCACCAGTCTGCCGGGGTCTTCGATATTGACGGCAATCGTTCTCAGCTCGTCCGACAGGGTCGGCGACTCCGAGACAATCTGCTGGAACTGGCCCACCACATTGCGCTCCAGCGCCTCGGCGCTCGCTGTAGACGCAGGCTCGGCCTCCTTCAGGTCTTCTACCTCCGCCACCATGAACGGCTCGGTCTGCACAAACCGCACCAGCCTCACCCGTTCCACGCCCTCGGTGAAGACAAACCGGCTCTGATTCGGCATGCGAACGACCTTGTGAACGGTGGCCAGCGTCCCTACAGTGTGCAGGTCGGCGGGCGAGGGTGCATCGACGCGCGGGTCGACCTGGGCGGCCACAACAATCGAGCGCTCATCCCCCAGCGATTCAATCAACTGAATCGAGCTCTCCCGGCCAACTGTAAGCGGCAGAACAGCATGCGGGAAAAGAACTGTATCGCGAACGGGAAGCACAGCAACCCGGCGAACACCAGAGACGGTGGCTCCGGAGGTGCTTTCAGGGGGCAGAATCGTAGGCGGGTTCGACATTGAGTCTCCTGCTATCAACTTTCCTTCATTAGACCGCGCAGGCAGAGAAAAGTTTCAAGAACTATTCGTTTCGGCGGGATGATCGCGCCTCCCCGTTCTGGCTGCATTACGATGGACGCCAAAGCGTTGTTCCGGTGTCTCGCAAGTGCGGCACAAGTCTGCTCCTTTTGAGCGAAACAGTCTACCCCGTACGCAGCGAGTCGTCTCCCTGGCTTCTGGCGTGACCTCCCGCAGTCCATGCGGTTTATCGGCAGCGGTTCAAGGGAGCGTGAACCGCGGGCCGGCCTATCGACCGCGCGGAGAAAGCGCTGAACGCTCGGCGGTTGCAGCGCGTCTAGTCAACGGTTGGGGCTGTTACCCTTGGACAAGATTGGCTGACCTCAGGAGAGTGGAACCGGAGCTTCAGGCTTAGCGCGGAATCTATGGCAGAATTCGTCATCAAACTAACGGATGAACGGGGCCGCGTGCAGGAGCAGGTGCAGACCGCTGCGACGGCGGAAGAACTGCGCGCGCGATTCATCCATGCCGGGTACCACGTCTTTTCCGTGAAGGCGCGTGGCGGCGCGGGTATGTTTTCGCGGCGAAAGGTCAAGCTTGAGCCATTCCTGATCTTCAACCAGCAGTTTCTGACCCTCATTCGCGCCGGTCTGCCAATTTTGAGCTCCCTGCACATGCTGGCGAAGGGGCAGAAAGATGCGCATTTTGCGAGCCAGCTCTTCGACGTCGCCAACCGCGTGAAGACCGGCGAGGCACTCTCGGAGGCATTCGAGGCGCAATCGGGCATCCCGCCGATCTACACCACGACTCTGCTGGCGGGCGAGCGCTCGGGCAACCTGCAGGAGGTTCTGGAGCGCTACGTGAGCTTCCAGCGTGTCTCGCTCACCTTCAGCAAGAAGCTGACCGCGTCGCTCATCTATCCCTCGCTGCTGCTCACGCTGGTGTCCGGGCTGATGGTCTTCATGTTTACGGTGGTCATTCCGCAGTTCGCCGAACTATACGACCAGATGGGATCGCAACTGCCCAGCATGACGATTGGCCTTTTGACCTTCGGAAAATGGACGCAGCACAACGTCCTGTGGATCGGACTAGTCGCGCTGGGCGGAGGCACAGCGCTCTATCGTTTTTCCACGACCGAGCGAGGCCGCGACTTTGTGGACGGTGTCCGCGTAGGCACTCCCATCTTTGGCAGGATCTGGCTGAAGTACCAGGTGGCGCTGTTTGCGCGCACGCTCTCGACGGTGCTGGCCGGCGGCCTGCCGCTCGTGCCTGCGCTGGACACGGCGGCGCGCTCCATCTCGTCGCGACGCGTTTCCAAGGCGGTTCTTTCCTCCATCGAGACGGTACGGGAAGGCAAGAGCCTTGCCGATTCGCTCATCGCAACCAAAGTGATTCCGGACCTTGCGACGGAAATGATCTCGGTGGGCGAGCAGACCGGCGCCCTGCCGCAGATGCTGAACTCCGTGGCCGAGTTCTTTGAAGAAGATGTTGCCACCGCACTCACCGCCGCGCTGGCCCTGATTGAGCCGGCCATTCTGATTGTGATGGGCGTGGTGGTGGTCTTCATTCTGATTTCGTTGTATCTTCCGATCTTCTCTCTCGGGCAGATCTCGGGAGCGGGAGGGTAAGCAGCCATGGCTCAAGCAGCGATTCCTATGATGCCCGCGGGACCGGCTCCCGGCAGCACGGAAGAGCGGGAACAGGCGCAGGCGATGGCGCATCGCTACCGCGCGGAATTCGTAGACCTGAAGAACTTCAAGATTCAGCACGAACTGCTGCGCACCGTTCCGGTAGAGCTGATGTTCCGCTACAACTTCGTGCCCATTGAGCAAGTTGGCAATGCGCTGGCGATTGCCGTCAGCGACCCTTCCCGGCTGATGGTGCTGGATGAAATCGCCGGGCTGCTCGGCAGCAGAGTCATTCCGCGCGTGGCCACGCTGTCGCAGATCAGCGACCTGCTGAAGAAGACCGAGCAGAGCCAGCGTGTGCTCGACGAGGCCAGTGAGGGGCTGACCTTCGACGTGGTCTCAGGTGAAGAGAACGCCGACGAAAATATCTCCATCGAGAAGCTCACCAGCGACGAGGACATCAGCCCGATTATCCGGCTGGTGGACACAACCATCTTCACGGCGCTCGAACGGCGCGCCTCCGACATTCACATCGAGACCTACGACGACTCGCTGCATGTGAAGTACCGCATCGACGGCGTGCTGCAGGAAGCGATGGCTCCGATTGCGCGCGAGCACCATACGACGATTCTGAGTCGCATCAAGATCATGAGCGAGCTCGACATTGCCGAGCGCCGCGTGCCGCAGGACGGGCGCTTCCGCGTGCGCTACAAGGGCCGCCTGATCGACTTCCGCGTCTCCATCATGCCCACGGTGCATGGGGAAAACGCCGTGCTGCGCGTGCTGGACAAGGAGTCGATGAGCGAAAAGTTCAAGCGGCTCACGCTGGACGTGGTCGGTTTCGCCGACGAAGACCTGAAGCGATTTCGCCGCTACATCCGCGAGCCCTACGGCATGGTGCTGGTCACCGGACCGACGGGTTCCGGCAAGACGACGACTCTCTATGCAGCGCTGAACGAGATTAAGAGCGATGAAGACAAGATCATCACCATCGAAGACCCTGTCGAGTATCAGATCCGTGGCATCACGCAGATTCCTGTGAACGAGAAGAAGGGCCTGACCTTCGCGCGCGGCCTGCGGTCGATTCTGCGCCATGACCCGGACAAGATTCTCGTTGGCGAAATTCGAGATCAGGAGACGGCGCAGATTGCCATCAACTCCGCCCTGACCGGCCACCTGGTCTTCACCACCGTGCACGCCAACAACGTGGTGGACGTGCTGGGACGCTTTCTCAACATGGGCGTCGAGGCGTACAACTTTGTCTCGGCGCTGAACTGCATTCTGGCGCAGCGGCTGGTGCGCACCATCTGCGAGCATTGCATCCAGACTGTGCAATATCCCGACGATATCCTGACGGCCAGTGGCCTCGACCCGGCGGAGTGGCGCGGCTTCGAATTTCATGAAGGTGCGGGCTGCATGGAGTGCGGAGGAACGGGATATCGCGGACGCACCGCCATCCATGAACTGCTGGACTTGACCGACCCGATCCGCGAGCTGATTCTGGATAAAAAGCCCACGTCGGAGGTGCGCAAGCTGGCGCAGAAGGAGGGCATGTCGTTCCTTCGCGAGTCGGCGCTGGAACGCGTGCGGCGTGGACTGACGACTCTGAAAGAGATCAATAAAGTTACGTTCATTGAGGCTTCCCGCTGATGCGATCGACACTGGGCAGCAAGCAATCCGCCGCACCGTTAACCGCGCGCCCGCCCGCGGCAGTGGAGTTGTCGCCGGAGGGCATTCTTGCGGCTGCCCTGCCGGGCAAAGGGGACACGGCGGCGGTGGCCTTTGAGCCGCTCGCTCCCGGCGCCATCGTGCCCGGCACAAGCGGCGAGAACATCGCATCTCCCGCTGCCGTCGCCGCAGCCATTCGCCGGGCGCTGGATGAGGTGGCACCGCGAAAGCGCGATGTGACTCTCGTCGTTCCGGACAGGGCGGTTCGCATTTTTGTGCTGGACTTCGACGCCTTACCCGCAAAGCAGGCGGAGGTGATTTCCATCCTCCGGTTCCGGCTGCGCAAGATGCTGCCCTTCGACGTGGAACATGCAGGCGTGAGCTATCAGCTGCTATCCAACGAAAAGAGCGAAACGCGCGTGCTCGCCGCCGTCGTCCCCGGCCCTGTGCTGGCGGAGTATGAATCAGCAGTGCGCGCTGCCGGATACGAGCCGGGCGCCATCCTGCCGTCCAGCCTGGCTGGGCTTGCGGCGCTGGACTCCGACGGGCCGGTTCTGGCGGCCTTTCTCGAAGCGGGATCGATGACGACCGTAATCGCGCAGGAACAGGATGTGCTGCTCTATCGCACGCTTGAGTTGCCGGAGTCCGTCGAAGCGCAGTTGCCGGAGATTCAGCGCGACATCGCCGTCGCCCTGGCGTACTTTGAAGATCGGCTGGGCGCGCATCCTCGGAAGCTGCACTACGCCGGCCCTCTTCCGGCCATGGAGTTTGGCCGCGCGATCCGGGACAGCGGATTAGAGGTCGTGGACCTGACAGGGCGGGAAAAGGCAAGTACTTTGACGGCGCTGGGAACAGCAAGCCTTGCGGGCGTTACGGGCGCACTGGCGGGGGTGAGCTAGGCCGATGCGCATCTCGATCAATCTCGCAACGCGGCCCTTTGCCGACTTCGGCCCGCTTCTGCGGCGGCTCCGCATCGCCATGGGGGTGCTCGCCTTCGTCGCCATTCTGCTGGGGATTGGGTTGCACGCGATCCAGCACGAGGCAGACCAGGCCCGCGCGAGGGATCATGCACTCGACACACGCATTGCAAGTATCAACAAAGAGCGCCAGGACTCGATGGCGATGATGCGGCAGCCGGAGAATGCAAAGGTGCTGGCGCAGGCCGGCCGCCTGAATCAGCTCTTTGACGAGAAGGCCTTCTCGTGGACGCTGGCGATGGAAGACCTCGAAACAGTGATGCCCGGCGGCATCCAGGTCACGACGCTTGAGCCAAATCGCGCACCGGACGGCGTGATTACGCTGAAGCTGCGCGTGACAGGACCCCGCGACCGGGCAATTGAGATGGTGCAGAACCTCGAACATTCCCGCCACTTCTCTGCTCCGCGCATTGTGGGCGAGAGCGCCGAAGCCACGGGCGGGCCGACGGGCCGCGTGCAGCCCGTCAGCGCGTCCGGCCTGGTCAGCTTTGATGTGCTGGCCGAGTACATTCCCCCGGTTGAGAAGCAGGGGACGGGCAAGAATGCGCAGACCGCAGGCAAACCCAGCAAATCGCATGGGGCCACGGCGGAGCCATCGGGCGCGGCGGGATCTTCCGACGCATCCGCACCAGTGGACACCGGGAAAAGGCGCACGCCGTATCTCGAGATGCCTCGCCCGAAGGCCCCGGCACAGACGCACAAGGGGGTGGCGCAATGAAGAATCCATCGGCTGGCCAATGGCGTGAGTGGCTGCGCTCCCCCGTGACGCTGCACGTGGCCGGCGTTGTGCTGCTGAGCGTTGCAGTCCTCTACCTCGGCATCCGGCTGGGCGTGGACTGGTCGGCGACGGACAGCAATGCGAGCCACGAGCTCGAAAGCAAGCAGATGGATTTGAAAGCCCTGACGCTGCAGACCAGCACCTTGCGCGGGCTGGACAAGAAGGTGAACGCCTCGCGCGCCCAAATTGCATCGTTCTACGCCGACAGAATCCCTTCGCGATATTCCGCGATTGCGACGCGCATCGGCGAGCTGCAGGTTGCTTCCGGCGTGCAGTTGTCGCGTGTGCAGTACGCGCAGGGGCCTCCGGGAACCGACCTCACAGAGATTACGATGGACGCGGGCATCAGCGGCGCATACCCGCAGATCATGCGCTTCGTGAACGGCCTCGAGCGGGATAAAACTTTCTTTGTCATTCGCGCCATGGCGCTCACCGGGCAGCAGGGCGGGCTGGTCAACCTGCGCCTGCGCTTCTCCACCTGGATGCGCGCGGCCGATGCGGCCAGCAGCGGCATCGCCGCTCCGCAGGAAAAGCAAACGCAGGACAGCACCTCCGCCGCGCCCCATCAGGAGGGAGAATAGCCATGGCCCTCAGGCTGGGAATCGAAAACAAGCGCCAGGTTTACCTGCTCGGCGGGCTTGCCGTGGTCATCCTGGGGCTGGGTGCGTGGGAGCTGTGGGACACGTTCGGTGGTAGCACTTCGCCAGCGCCGGTTGTCGTGAATGCTCCGAAAGTCGCTCACGGAGCAAGTACGGCTGCAGCCGGACCCGCAGCGCAGAAGCTCACGAATAGCGGCCTTGACCCGACCCTGCACATCGAAAAGCTGGCCCTGAGTGAAGACGTGACGTACACGGGAACCGGCCGCAATATCTTTTCCGCGGACTCAGCCCCGGTTTTGATTGAACAGCCAATCAAAAGCGCGAGGGCCACAGCGCAACCCGCCGTCTTTGCTCCGCCTCCACCGCCGCGTCCACCGGCAATCGACCTGAAGTTCTTCGGATACAGCCAGGCACGGGACAAGTCTTTGAAGGCATTCCTGGTGCATGGAGACGACATCTTCGTCGCGAGGACGGGCGACGTCGTCGATCACCGGTACAAAGTGGGGCAGATTCTTCCCGGCAGCGTGCAGATTACGGATCTGGGCTACAACAACACTCAGACGCTGCCCTTGCAGGCCAACTAACGCAGGAACAGAAATAGCCAGCTCTCACTGCAAACCTCATGAAGCGCGTCTCTCATACCGGCAATCTCTCATCCAGTCCAGAGGACGGGTACATGCTGGTCGCTGTGATTTTCATGCTGGCCATCGTGCTGCTCACGCTCGCAGTCGCTGTGCCGCGCGTGCGAGAAGACCTGCAGCGGGAGCGCGACCTTGAAACGATGCACCGCGGGCAACAGTACATCCGCGCGATTCAGTTGTATTACAGAAAGTTCGGTTCCTACCCGCCGAACATCGATGCACTGGTCAAGAGCAACGAGATTCGCTTCCTGCGCAAACGGTATATCGACCCCGTCACCGGCAAGGATGACTGGAAGCCTATTCCCGTGGGCCAGAACAAGACGCCCATTATGGGCTTCTTCGGCCAGCCTCTGGCCGGCGCCGGATCACCGGTTGGCGGTGTCGGACCCGGCGGAGTTGCGGGAGCAACGCCCGCCTCCAGCGCATTTGGCTCGACAGATACCTCCGGATCGAGCTTCGGCACGTCGGGCATCGGCGCTTCGGGAACGACAAGCGGGTCCGCAGGCAGCACAACGAGCGGTCTCTCAGGCGGCTCGGGGTTCAGCCTCGGATCGGGCATTGGCTCATCTAGCAGCTCTGCTACACCCGGCGCTGCCACACCAGGCGGCACTGCATCTTCCACGGGGAGCAGCGCACTGGGAGGACAGACGTTTGGTGGTCTGGGGCTCATGGGCGTCTCACTGGCCAGCCCCAAGCAGTCCGTCTACGTCTACAAGAAGAAGAACCATTACAACGAGTGGGAGTTTCTCTACAGCCCGCTGATGGATCAGCAGACGCAAGGCAATACCGGCGCCATCGGCCAGCCGGCTGCAGGCCTCGCAGGGGGAACTGGAACGTCCATGACCGGCTCGCCCACCGGCAGCGGATTCAGTCTTGGCTCAGGCTTTGGCAGCTCGACGCCCGGCACGGGACCGACCGGCGGCGGGACTCCCACGGCCCCATCTCCGCAGCCAACGCCCACCCCGTAGCGGTCTCGACAGCCTGCGCTCGGCTGCAACCGGCGCGCTACTTCACTGAAAGCAGTAAGCCCGCACCTCCTGCGAAGCGCGGGCAACTGGCAAATCTCTCAAATCTTTGTGGTTCGGTCGCAAAGGCCCGCCCTGCGGGCTTCAACCCTACAACTTGACCCCAACTTACACGTTGAAGGACGAACCGCAACCGCAGGTGGACTTGACCTGCGGATTGTCGAACTTGAAGCCGGCGGCTTCCAGCGTCTCCACGTAGTCCACGGTGCAGCCGTTCAAATACATCAACGACGTGGCGTCAACAAACACTTTGAGGTCATCAAAGCTGAAGACCTTGTCCATCATGCCGCTCTGGTTCTCGAAGGCCATGGAGTACTGGAAGCCCGAGCAGCCTCCCCCGACCACGCCGATGCGCAGACCTGCAGGAAGCGGGTCCTGGGTGGCCATGATCTCGCGAACCTTGGCAATGGCCTGGGTGGTCAGCGTCAATGGAGCCTTCTGGGCGGTTTCCTGTGTGGGTGTCATGGTTGTGGTGGACATGGTTTCTCCGGAATTTGAAATTGCGTGCCGCTACGGTAACTTTACTGCGGGTGAGGCTGCGATTCAAGACCTTACAGCCCCCGCATACCGTTGGATGCAACAAGCAGGGGAAAGTCGCGAAACCTGGCTCATTCGACTGATCTAAGGACTTTGGTGACTTCGACTGGCCGGCAGTCCGACGTGGCGAAGCGCCGAAGGTATTTCCCAACTGATTTCATCGTGTGTGATTTTTGTCACCACAGCACGGGCCGTTCCGGGCTATGATGGTCAGCCGTAAGGCCCCTTGACTGGCGAGACCGCTGTTTCTAACGGCCGGCGCGTTGGAGGGACCAGACAACCGTTCGGAGGTGAGGTTTATGACATTCGTGCCCGTGATGTGGTCGGTCTGGGTAGTTCTTGTGGTCATCATGGCTGGTCTTTACGTTTACCGCTCGAGCCTGACGAAAGACGAAGAGGACCAGATCTTCCTCGATGACTCGTTTGACCACGAGCGGAGCGCCCAGGCAGCAATCGTGGCGAAAGTGAACAAGATTCAGCCGTACGTTCGCGTTTCGCTCTGGCTGGTCGGCATTGCAACCGTGTTTGTGATTGGCTACTACCTGCTGGATTTCGTCAACCAGTTCAAATAGCGTCGTGCGAAGGCGGCGGCTCCTGTGCAGCCTTCATTTTTGCCTTGATTTTCCGGCCGAGGGGCCCGCTACTCGACTTCCTGACGGGCCCTGTAGCCGTCGCGCGCAATAATCTCGTATTTCAGCGGCTTGTGCTTCTCATCCTGCATGCGCAGCGGATGTCCCTCATCATCGACCAGCTCCACGTGAATTTTGCGGTAGGTTCCATCCTGTTTGGCATCGGTCGGCCTGTAGACCAGCTCGTATTTTGAGCGGATCGCCTGGTTAATCGCCGTGAAGTCATCTGGCAACTCGGCGATGAACCTCGGCTCAAACCACATGCCGCCGGTCATCTTGGCGAAGGTGCGCATCTGGTTGTCTGCCTGCAGGTAGTCCAGGTCTCTGAGTTCCTGGTGGAAGCCCGGTCCTCCCTCCGTCATGGCGCGAATGGCGCCGCCGGTCGAGATGGTGAAGATGGTGATGTCCGGGGTGTTCTTTACCTTCTGCAGGATCTGATCGAGCGTGATTCTTGAAAAGGTGTCGCGTCCCGATGCGATGAGGACGATGTACTTGTGGCCGTCGATCCGGCTGAGGCGATCCTCGGCCTCGGCGAGAGCGTCGAAGAGGTTCCGCTCATCGAAGCCCGGGATAATGAGCGAATTGATGGCGTTGAAGATCTGGCGTTTGTCCTGCGTGAAGTCGGTCACAATCTTGGGGCGCAGGTCGAAGGTCATGAGCGCCACGTAGTCCTGCGGGCGCAGCGACTGCGCGAAGGCCCAGGCAGCGTTCTGCATGTCATAGACGAACCAGTAGTTCGTTGCGGCAAACTCCACCAGCATAAGGGCGGTGATGGGCGCCTCGACGCGCTTGAAACCGATGACCTGCTGCTGAACGCCATTCTCGTAAACCCGGAAGTTGGTGGGCTTGAGTCCGGGGATGAACTGGCCGGTCTTCTCAAGGAGCACGCCGACATCGACCGTGACTTCCGGCACGTCGACGTGGAGCGAGTAGTTGCTCAATCCGGGCGGGTTGACGACCTTTGGCTCGGCTGGCGCCGGTGGTGGCGGAGCCTCCTCAGGCTTGCTCTTCTTGGGAACCGCAATGACGCCGGTGTCACCCGTGGGACCTCCCGCTTCGGGGCTAGCCTGGTCGGAAGGCTGCTGCGAAGCCGGGGATTGGCCTGTGTTCGAGTTCTGCGCGCGAAGCCCCGGCGCACAGACGAAGACGGCGGCGAAGGAAATGGTGAGGACAAGGAGACGGCGGAACGTGAAGAGTGACGGGCGCATGGGGACCATAGCAACCTCAGTGCTGAAAACCAGCATACGAGATCAACCGGATGGAGCGGCAACTGCGTCTGATGGAACTGAAACGGCCATCGGGAAGTTCTGATGTCTGCCGCTACGCAAACCGGGACGGCCGCGCCTCCGGTTGTACTCTTATAGACGTGAAATCGAGATCAAGGGAAGTCTGGCGGAGAGTCGGGCGGGCAGCGACGGCAGCGATTTTTGTATGGGGAGCGGTGTCGTGCGCATCGTTGACCGCGCAGGAGGCGGGGACCGCGCAGGAGGTGGGAAGTGCCCAGGCCGCGCCACCGCCTTCGACGGGGGGCATCTATCCCCTCAGCCAGGTGCATCGTGGCGTGATGGGGACGGCGTGGACGGTCTTCGAGGGGATGACGCCCGAGCCGATGCAGGTGGAGATTCTGGGCGTGCTTCGCGGCGCGCGCGGACCGGGTCACGACATGATTCTCGCTCGCCTCCACGGGGCCAAGCCGGAGTTCACGGGCGTTGTGGCTGGGATGAGCGGCAGCCCGGTGTATGTGGGCGACAAGCTGCTTGGTTCGCTCTCCTATCGCATCGGCCAGTTCAGCAAAGAGCCCATCGCCGGGATTACGCCGATTGAGCAGATGCTGGAGGTGCGCGACCTGCCGCTTGGCGACGGCTCGCGCATGGCAAGCGCACCGGGCAAGCCTGATACAGGCGCAGATGGGGGAATGACCTTTCAGGCGATGGAGACACCGCTGGTGATGAGCGGATTCCGCCCGGAGGCGATTGCGCTGTGGCAGAAGCAACTGGCCGGAACGGGCCTGGATACGGTCGCTGCAGGCGGGTCGAGTGGGACATCCGAGGCCTCGCCGAGTATGGACCGCGCGGCGCAAACCGCCATTGAGCCGGGCAGCGCCGTCAGCGCTCAACTGGTGCGCGGAGACCTTGAAATATCCGCCACCTGCACGGTGACCTACGTGGACCCGAAGCAGTTGCTGGCCTGCGGGCACCCGATTTTGCAGGCCGGACCGGTCTCACTGCCGATGACGACAGCAGAGGTGGTGGCGACGCTCGCCTCACCGCTGAATGCCTTCAAGATTGTCAACACGGGCGCAACCATCGGCGCATTTACGCAGGATCGCGACGCGGCGATTCGCGGGGTCTTCGGAGTCGAGGCGAAGATGATTCCTGTGAAGCTGACGCTGCACAGCGGAACGACGGCGCGGACGCTGCGGTTTGAGGTGCTCGATCTGCCGTCGCTGACGCCGCAGGCGGTGATGGTGTCTGTGTACAACTCCCTGCTGCAGTCCAACACCAGCACAGCTGAGACGAGCTACCACGTGACGGGCGGCATTCGCATCGCCGGGAACGATGCTGCGCCGATTGACCTGTGGGCACCGGCAGGAGAGAGCGCGCCGGCCCAGTTGCTGGCGGCGATGCAGACCGGACAGGAGTTCACGAGCTTCTACTCCAATGGAACACGCCGCGGCGCGATCCAGGAGATTGATCTGGATGTGGAGGCAATTCCGAGAAATGTGCAGGTGGATATCGAATCGGCGCGGCTTATTTCGGCGGATTCGGTCCATGCGGGCGATACGGTCTCAGTGGAAGTGACACTGCGGCCGTGGCAACAGCCGGCGCGGAATCTCCGGATTCCGATTCAACTGCCCGCCAGCCTTGCCTCGGGGAATTACAGGCTCCTGGTGAGCGACGGAGCGACGCTGGACCGCGCGCTGAATCCACCGCAATTTGGGCGGGAGGCAAACGACCTCGACACGGAACTGGCGCGGGCCCGGCAGATGCATCGCGCCGACCGCGTCTACGTGAGCCTGCTGACGCCGGAGGCGCAGGCGGAGCTGGAGGGACACACACTGACCGGCCTGCCGCTGACGATGGCGAATGCGCTGGAGCCTTTGCGGGCCGTGCAGGATGCGAGTTTGAACGGCGAATCGGTGACGGTGGCGGGCGACGCGCCGGCGGGCGGCGCGCTCTCGGGCTTTCGCATCCTGTCAGTCCATGTGGAATCGGGCGGCGGGCTGAAGTAATTGCGGCGGGCGGCGCTGAGTTGGGAGAACGGGGATTGGGATGACTGGCGTTCGCATGGACAAGTGGCTGTGGGCGGCGCGGTTCTTCAAGACGCGCGCGCTGGCCGCTCGGGCCTGCGATCTGGGACGGATTCGCGCGGGCGAGATCGACGCGAAACCGGCGCGCGAGGTTCGCGTAGGCGAGATGCTGAGCGTGCGCAACGAAGGCGGCTCGTTCGAGATTGAGGTGCTGGCGCTGAGCGAGATGCGCGGGCCAGCCACCGTGGCGCAGACGCTCTACCGCGAGACAGACGAGAGCAAGACCGCCCGCGCAAAGCAGGTCGAGGACCGCAAGGCGATGCAGCAGTTTGCTCCACTGCCTGAGCGCAAGCCGACGAAGCGCGACCGCAGGCGCATTATTCAGTTCCGCGGGAGCGCGTGAGTGCGCCCGCAAAGCGCAGCAGCAGGGGCAATTCTAGTAGACTCAACGGCAGAATGTGCCTCTCACACCGTTCGCTTTCCCGCCGTCCCCGTTCAACCGCACGACTTGCGATGTTCGCGCTCGCGCTGGCCAGCGCAGCTGTATCGATCCCGGCGCAGCAGACCCATCTGTGGACGCAGTCGCGCTTTGACGACTTCGAAAAGGGAACGCCGCAGGGAGTGGCCATCGGCAGCGACGGCCAGTTGCGGCAAGGGCCCGGACTGCGCGAGACGCTGACTACGCCTTCCACATTCGTCTGGTCCATTGCCGCCGACAGGACCACAGGGACCGCATTTCTGGGCACAGGGGCGCCAGCGTCGGTGCTGCGCGTGGATGCGAGCGGCAAGTCCTTCACGCTGTTTGAGTCGAAGGATGTGAGCGTGCAAGCGGTCGCTCTCGGCCCGGATGGGGCGCTGTATGTGGCCACACTGCCGAGCGGCAAGGTGTACAAGCTGAACGCAGCGGCGACGGTGAAGCTGGATGAGTCGAACGCCACGGTGGTCTTCGATGCGGGAAAGATTTCGGAGACGAGCAAGGTGGATGGCGCGACGCTGGAGAGCAAGGCAGCCGATGGCAAGTCGCATTACATCTGGGCGCTGACTTCTGATACGGAGGGCAGGCTCTACATTGCGACGGGAGCGCCGGGCGCGGTGTATCGGCTGGACGTGAGCAGGGCCGGCGCAAAGGCCGAGGAGTTCTTCCGGAGCGACGAGCCGCACATCCGGTCGCTGGCGTGGGACGGCAAGGGCAACCTGATTGCGGGGTCGGACGGCAGCGGACTGGTGTACCGCATCGACCCGCAGGGAAAAGGCTACGTTCTGTTTGAAGCGCCACGGCGTGAGATTCCCGCGGTCGCTGTGGACAAGGACGGAACCATTTACGCGGCCAGCGCCGGCGACAAGAGCCACAATCCCCTGCCGCCTCTGCCTTTGCAGGGAATGGCCTCGATCACGATCACGGTGATGCAGCCCGGATCGATGCAGGCGACGAACGCGAGCGCATCCGTGCCGGAGGGGACGGAGATCTACGCGCTGCGCGAGGGCCAGGCGCCGCGCAAGTTGTGGAGCGATAAGGACGAGATTGTCTACGCGCTCGCAGCGCAGCCGGATGGGCTGCTGGCACTGAGCGGCAATCGCGGCCACGTCTTCCGAATCCACACGGACGGCAGCTACGACGACATCGCGCACCTTGCGGCGGAGCAAGGGCTTTGCCTGGCCGAGGGCCAGGGGCAGGAGACACTGATCGGCACCGGCAACACGGGCAAGCTGGCGGTGCTGGGCGCGGCGCAGACGCATGAGTACGCGAGCGACGTGCTGGATGCAGGAGCGATCGCGCGCTTTGGCCGCGTGGAGATTGAGCCGGGCTCGCAGGGGTACACAATCTGGACGCGCAC
>JBBIVH010000010.1:0-9112 GCA_037439805.1 Acidobacteriaceae bacterium | reverse complement strand
CAGCAGACGGTCACCATCAATTTTCCATCGGCAGGCCAGAACGCTTCCATCTCGTACGACGGCTCGTCTGCGACACCGCTGCAGGCGCAGAAGGACCGCTCAGCCATCACGGTGCGCTGGGCCGCGCATGACGATGACGGAGACGATCTGGAGTACTCAATCTATCTGCGCGGCGACGGTGAGCACGTGTGGCAACTGCTCAAGAAGAACCTGACTGACAAGGCGTACAGCTTTGACGCGGCGCTGATACCCGATGGCGGCTATCAGGTGAAGGTGGTGGCGAGCGATGCGCCGTCCCACAGTCCAGCCGATACGCTGACCGGCGAAAAGACCAGCGAGCGATTCGAAGTGGACACGACTGCGCCGGTCATCACCGGACTGACCGCGAAGCAGGAAGTGGGCTCATGCCAGAAAGGGCCATGCCCGGTCACCGTTCACATCAGCTTTGCGGCGGAGGATGCGGCAAGCCCGATTGCGCACGCCGAGTATTCGCTGGACGCGGGCCGCTGGCAGTTTGTTGCGCCGGTGGGCACACTCTCCGACGCAAAGCGGGAGAGCTACGTGCTGGACCTGCCGGCGTCCTCACCCGCAGGGCAACCGGGCGAGCATCTGCTGACGGTGCGCGTCTACGACCGCTATGACAACGTGGGCGTCGCGAAGACTGTTTTCGGCTCGGCGGCGAAGTAGGCGGCGCGACGATGCGATTCGAATTGTTTGTGGCGGCGCGGTATCTGAGGGCCAAGCGGCGGCAGGCCGTTGTTGGCGTTGTCACCAGCATCTCGATTGCCGGAGTGGCGGCCGGCGTGGCCGCGCTGATTATCGCGCTGGCCATCACCAACGGCATGCGGCGCGATCTGCAGGACAAGCTGCTCGGAGCCTCTTCAGAGGTGGATCTGATGCGCGTGGCCGCGGACGGCATCCGCGACTGGCGTCCGTTGGTCGAGCGCCTGCGCCATGTTCCGCATGTGACGGCGGCATCGCCGGGACTCTACGGCCAGGTGCTCGTATCGCGCGGCCCTCATGCAGGATTTGCGCTCATTAAAGGCATCCTTCCGGACCAAGAGCTGACCGTGAGCAACCTGCTGCGTTCCATCTCGTCGGGCTCGGCGAAGGAGCTGGGACCTGAGGCAGCAACGGCCGCTGCTCCTGCACCGGATGCGGGCAGCGATTCCCTGCCCCAGCCGATGGACTCAGCCTATCCGCCACTGGTGATGGGCAAGGATCTCGCGGACCAGATTGGTGTACAGGTTGGCGATACGGTGCTCATCACCAGCCCGCAGGGCGAACTGACGCCGCTCGGACTTGCGCCGAAGTACCAGCGCTTTCGCGTGACGGGCATCTTTCACTCCGGCTTCTTTCAGTACGATTCGGCGATGGCCTTCATGCGGTTGAGCGATGCGCAGCGGCTCTTCAGCGAGCCGGATCTGCTCTCCGTCATCAGCTTCAAGGTGGACAACATGGAACGCGCCCCGGAGATCGGAACCTCCATTGAACAGGCCGCCGGCAAGGGCTTCATGACGACGAACTGGATTGAGCAGAACCGGCCGCTGTTTCGCGCGCTGAAAGAAGAGCAGGTGGTCACTTTCATCATCATCGCGCTGATTGTGATCGTGGCGGCGCTGAACATCCTCATCGCGCTGACGATGATGGTGATGGAGAAGACGCGCGACATTGCGGTGCTGATGAGCTTTGGCGTGGAGCCGGGCCAGGTGCGGCGCATCTTTCTGATGCAGGGCTTGCTCATCAGCCTGATTGGCACGGCGCTTGGGATCATTCTGGGATACGTTGCGTCGTGGGCGGGCGGCCACTACCACTTCATTCATCTGTCGGCAGAGGTGTATTCGATCGATACGCTGCCGTTCGCTCCGCGCCCGCTGGACGGCGTCATCGTAGCGGCGGTGTCGATTGGCATCTCGCTGCTGGCGACGCTCTATCCGTCTTCGGCTGCGGCGCGGATTCTGCCTGCCGAGGCGCTTCGCTATGAATAGACCTACTGCGGCGTAATGATGCCGCCGACGGCGTGACGGCGCGGCAGCAGAATGCCGCGATGATCTACCTGCGAAGGCGGCGTTTGGTCGCCGGCGAGCTGCGGGCGCTCCACGAGCGCACCGCCGCAGGCAGGACACCAGTCGGCCTGCGTCTCAGGCGCCAGCACGGCGTGACAATGGCTGCAGATGCGCTCCATGAAACAAAGAGTACAGGACGACGCCGCTACGAACGAAGCCAGACCGGTAAACTGGAGATATGCACCCTCCGGTCCGGCTGATCGCAATTGACATGGACGGCACGCTGCTGCCGACGTTTTCTCAGCAGGTGAGCCAGCGCAATGCACAGGCGCTGAAGGGCGCTCAGGAGGCCGGGATTGTGGTGGCTATCGCGACGGGCCGTCGACAGGCGTACACTGCGCCCATCCTCGAAGGCCTTGGACTGCGAGCGGACATGCCTCTCATCACGTCCAATGGTGCAGTGACGCGCACGCTGGCGGGCGACCGGCTGGACCGTCAGCATCTGCGGGCGGAAGTTGCGCGCGGACTCTGCGGCCTGCTGCGGCCGTTTGGGTCTGTGGTCTTTACGTTTGATCAGGACGGAATTGGCGAACTGGTGCTGGAGGATATGGAGCAGGCGCATGGTCGCATTGCGCTATGGGTGGAGGCCAATCGCAATTCGATTGACGTGGTCAAGCCGCTGGAAAATGCGCTGGTGGATGGTAGAGATCCCATCCAGGGCATGGTGGCTGGCGGCATGAGCAAGATGCGGCAGGCAGAGAAGGCGCTGCAGGCAAGCACACTGCGCGAGGCCTGCGGCTGCATCCGCACGGAATATCCGGGGCGGGATCTGGCGATTCTGGATCTGCTGCCGATCGGAGTTTCAAAGGGCTGGGCGCTGCAAAGACTGGCTGAACGCTTTGGCATCGATCGCAAGGAGACGATGGCGATTGGCGACAACTGGAATGATGTGGACATGCTGGAGTGGGCGGGTCAGAGTGTGCTGATGGGGAACGCGGCAAGCGAACTGAGGACCATGGCAAAGCTGCGAGGCTGGAAGCAGGCGCCCGTCAACGACGAGGATGGCGTTGCGGTGGTGCTGGAGCGGCTGACGGCGCGACAGAAGAGCGAGCGCGTTGAAACGGCCATCGGGCAGGAGACGAAGAATTGAACTGGAGAGTATGCGCCGCGTTGGCAGCGGTGATGGTGGCGGCTCCTGCGGGCGCGGCAGAGCTGGCGACGCTATCGAACGGCTTCACGATGCGCTGCGATCACCATGCGCTGGTGAACGACCAGGTGCGTCTCTATCTTGGATCGGGCGAGGACAACTACATTGCGCTGGAGCCCCGGCAGATTGCGGCGTTTACTCCCCTGGAGGACACGGCGCCCTCGGCGACCGTCCCTGCAATCCACGCGCGTGCCGACAACAAGTTGAGCACGCAGGACCTGAAGGAAATGCTGACCGAGGCGAGCGAGGTTCACAATCTGGATGTGGACCTGCTGGCAAGCGTGGTGCAGGCGGAGAGCGGTGGCCGCGCTGCGGCGGTGAGCCCGGTCGGCGCCCAGGGCCTGATGCAACTGATGCCTTCGACGGCGGCGGCGCAGGGTGTGCAGAACAGTTTTCAGCCGCAGGAAAACGTGCGCGGCGGCAGCACGTATCTGGATGAGTTGCTGGCGCGGTATCACGAAAATCTCGCACTGGCGCTTGCCGCTTACAACGCCGGCCCGGCCGCCGTGGACAAGTACCACGGCGTTCCTCCGTACCATGAGACGCGCGTGTATGTGGCCCGCGTAATTCACGAGTTTAACCGGCGCGTGCGGGCGCGCGAGGCGGCGCAAAGGGCCAGCGCCCATCTCCTCCCCCAATAGATTCATCGCACTTTGCCGAGCCAGCCCATACAATCAGCGTGTAGCCGTACGTGGGAGATCGCTTGAAGAAGAAGCAACTGATTCTGGGCTTGCTGGCCGTTGTAGCGCTTGCTGGTCTTGCCGTGTGGGGGCGAGGTCGCATTCATTTTAATTTTGGCGTCTTCCGCACCCAGGTGGCGCTGGCAGACTGGCGGCTGATTGGCATCGGCATCGGCTGCATCTACCTCGGACTTGTGCTGCGCGCGGCGCGCTGGGCCTATCTCATCCGATACCAGAAGAAGGTGTCGCCGCTGTCGCTGGTGAGTCCGCAGGTGCTGGGCTTTACCGCCGTTGCGCTCATTGGACGCGTCGCAGATCCGGTGCGGCCGTATCTGGTGTCGAAGAAGACCAACCTGGAGTTGAGCGCCCAGTTCGCTGTGTACGTCGTCGAGAGGCTCTTCGATGCCGGGTCGCTC
Organism: Acidobacteriaceae bacterium; assembly: GCA_037439805.1. Lineage (GTDB taxonomy): Bacteria > Acidobacteriota > Terriglobia > Terriglobales > Acidobacteriaceae > Telmatobacter. The sequence goes on along the minus strand of JBBIVH010000010.1, from coordinate 4,803 downwards.
GCCCTGATTTTCTCCATTGCGATGCTGTGGGTTCCCACGGAAGAGATCATGAAGGCGATGCCTCATACCGGCCCGCTGGCAAAACTGGGCGATCAGCATGCGCTTCTTTCGTCGCTGATCGCGCGCTATGGCGGGCTGATTCTCACCCTGCTCGGCGCTCTGTTTCTCGTGCTGGTTCGGGTCGGCAGCAACTCATTCGCGGCCTTCTGCGAGCACGGCGTCGGCCTGGTTTCCCGCAAGCTCGGCGAGGCGATCGGGCACAGGATTCGCGCCTTCCGCAACGGCCTCTCCGCGATGCATTCGCTCGGCGATCTGGCGTCTGTGCTGGGCTTGTCGCTGGCGATGTGGATGCTCATTGCACTGGCTTATTTTCTGAGCTGCAGGGCATTTGTTGCCGCGCCGGAACTCGCCTTTATCACGCCGCAGAAGTCGGTGCTGGTGATGGTGGCAAGCGGCGGCGCCAGCATCTTCCAGTTGCCTATCCTCGGATGGTTCACACAAGTTGGCCTGGTTGCAATCGTTCTGAGCGTCGCACTGGGAGTTGCGCACGAGGCAGCTACCGCATGTGCCGCTACGCTGCTGCTCGTCACCTTTCTGAGCATCGTTCCAGTGGGGCTGATCTGGGCGCAGTTTGAGCATGTGAGCCTGCGCAATGTGACCGCGGAGAGCGAACATGCCGGAGACGATCTGGATATGGCGGAAACCACGGGAACGGCGCAATAGCGGCGCAGTGTTGAGTGATGTGTGCCCTAGCGAGGAGCTCCTGCCGCCTGCGTAAACCGCACCGTGTCGGGGGCGACGGCGCCGCCGGTCAGCAACATGCTCATCGCCTGCTCCATGGTCAGGTCCGTCTCGACGACGCGCTCGAGCGGCAGAATCTGCAGGAAAGCCGAAGTGGGGTTGATGGCGTTGGGCAGTAGAACGGCGGCCAGGGGCCGGCCGCTGGTTGAGTCCTTAAGCGTGCGGGTGAGAAACCCTACGCACTTCTGGCCCTCGACAGGAAAATCTACCAGAACGACACGCTGAGATGCATCCTTTTGCGCGGTCATGGTCGCCAGCAACTGGCGGACGGAAGTGTAGACCTTCGCGACGAGAGGCAATCTCTCCAGAACCGCTTCCACCAGGTTGAAAAGCTGGCGGCCGATGACCAGCGACGTGATCCGCCCTACGATATACAGCACCAGAAGGGTGAGGAGCACGGCCAGCACCGACTGCATCCATGGGCTCATCAGCCAGGATTCATGCGCCACCGCATCGAGAGCTTTGACCAGCGGCAAGCCGGCTCGGGCGAGGGTTCCGAGAATCCAACTGAAGACCATCCAGGTGACGAGAAGCGGTCCGACGGTGATGATTCCGGCGAGAATGTAGCGCTGGAGGTTTCCTGAAAGGCTGCGGACAGGGCGACTCACGTAATTCTCCTTCGCCTGAGGATACGCGAAGGACGCGGAGCCCTCCGCGTCCTTCCGGCCCGGCTCATTGTGTTAGGCTGGACGCATTAGTGCGGCTGCCGCGCATTCCGCCGTAAAACTGTCCCCGGCTCCAGGCGCGATGCCCACTGCCCCCGGAAAGCGTAGAAAGACTACGGACCATGAGCCAAGCAGAAAGCTCTGTTCCACAAGAGCGGCAGAAACCCAACGATATGTCTGTGCCCCCTCAGGCCAGAATGGTTGACCTGTGGATGTCTGCTCGTAAAGATCTCCGTGAAGTGATTCCACCGTCGAGCGAAAGCAAAGTGGAAGCGCTGCGCGCATCCGGCCCTGTGCCCATCTCAAAGCCGCCAGTCGTTGAAAGCCCGCCTCTTGTTCGCGCACAGGAACAGCCCGCCGCCCCTGCGCCGCCCGAAGTGCCAGCCCAACCGCAAGCGGCAGTTCCTTCGACGATCGCTGGTCAGAAAGCGGGGTCCTTGCCTGCAGTCCGTGGAGAGACGAGGGTACCCGGCGCGCGCGGTAAGCTCGATGTGCTCAAGACAGCCATTGTGGTTGTGCAGAAGATGCTTCCGCTGCTCGAAGGTAATGTAGGGCAGACGGTCTCGAATATCCTGTCACTCGGCGCACCATCGCCGGCTTCTTCGCGGGATATGGCAGTCGTCGAAGACCGGCTGACGAAGTTGCACGTCACCCATCAGGCGCTGTCGGAACGGGTTTCGGAACAGAAAGAAGCCATGGTTCAAATCGCCGACCGGATCGAACAACTAAAGGAAGCGACCAATCGCAACACGCTGGAGCAGCAGGAGCTTCTGGAAGATGCGCAGGCGCTTCGCAGGAAGTTTGTCGTAGCCGGGTCCATCGTCATCGGGCTGCTGGTTGTGTCCGTCGCGCTGAATGTGATTGTCCTCGTGAAGCTGGCGCATTGATCGCCCCTTGATGGATCTGTAGTGTCCGATCGCTTTTCTGAACTGATTCCAAGCGCAATCGCAGTTTTATTGATTTGATAAATATAGATTGCTCTCCGATAAAAACAATCTTCCGTTCGGTCGCTAACTTCCCCAACTTCTCAATGTGAGACGTTGCCAGTCGTATTCGCGGGGGGCTAGTATTCCCGGTAGTTGAATTGGGACTACTTGTCCCGCGGCACAATGCAGTTGTTCCTGAGTCCACAGAGCTGAACGAACGAGCGGCGCTACCCGGCGGCCGCACACGGAGTGCCACGACATGGCATGGTATGCCTACTGCATCGGTGAGAAACAAGCATTTCCAGAATTAGCCCGCCATCGTAAGCCAGTTCCTTTGGAGTCTGTTCACGGAGTGAGCGGCAACCAGGTTTTTCTCTATCCAGCCAGCGACCTCGCAATCATCGTCAGCGAACACAATGCGGGAGATGGATTCAGCCAGAAGGCCGGTGTGGATCACGCCCGCGTCATTGCCGACTGCTTTCAGCATTCGACGGTGCTGCCCTTCCGGTTTGGTACGGTCTTCAACGATGACGAGGCCTTGCGCAAATCGGTGCGATCGAATCAGAGGCAGTTCCTTTCCAACATTGACAAGCTCCGCGGCAAGACCGAGATGCACTTGAAGATCTTCGTGGACGACTGCTGCCCACGCGACCTGGTGAAGCACTCGGGTACGGATTCGGTGGGCAAGGAATATCTGACGACACTGCGCGAAACGGCATCACGGCAGCGCGAACGTCAGACGCGCGCACGGGCGGTTGCCTTCCAGATGCACCGGCTCTTTATGCCGCTGGATGAAGAGGTAAGTTGCAGGCTGACCGAGTCCGGCAAGATGGTGCTTGATATCGCTCACCTGATCGAGAGCAAGCACGTGGAGCGGTACCAGAACAAGTTTGCGACGACAAGCGCGATGATGCGGGAGTGCCTGTTGCAGCTTTCGGGCCCATGGCCGCCGTATCATTTTGTTCATCGCCTGACGCGCAGCGCGCACCACGCGGCACCGCACGGAGCCGCGGTTGCCGATCTTGCGACGAAGGCCGGCATACCGGTGGCTCAACATGTGCCCGCGATGGCCTGAGCAAAGAACGGATCGACGACCGGCAAGAGAAATTCCGTTGTAGACACGAAGGCCCCGGAGGCGCAATCCGGGGCCTTTTGCTGCTTCTGCGATCTAATGGGCGGAGGAGCTGCCGGCGCCTTTGCCGCGTGACAGTACGAAAGGCTTGCGGCGGTCGATGGAGGCGTGGTCAATTCGCTTCCAGAAGCCGACGAAGTAGTCGATGGCGGAAATGATCGACACGAGCACGGTGAAATAGATGGCCGCGACCGCAATCCAATTCACGGGAATGACCAGGTCGCCGAACTGCCATTCATCCCAGCGGTGGGCGAGGATTGCGGACACCACGGTGACGATTTGCAGGACGGTCTTGAGCTTGCCGAGGTCGCTGGCCTGAATCGTGAAGCCCTCAGAGGACGCGATGGAACGGAGGCCTGAGATCAGGAACTCGCGCCCGATGATGACGACGGCAATCCAGACCTTGACGACTTGCGGGTTGTAGGCAACAAGGGCGACCAGGGCAGCCGTGACCATGATCTTGTCGGCCAGCGGGTCGAGGAGCATTCCCATCGTCGTAATCTGGCCGCGCTTGCGGGCAAGGTAGCCGTCGAGTCCGTCGGTCATAGACGCGAGGATGAACAGCACAGAAGCGAGAATCTCCTGCGCCCCGTCGATTCCCCTCCAGGTGAAGTGGGGCGAGAGCATCCACAGCAGCAGAGGGATCATGACGATCCGGCTCATCGTGATGGAGTTGGGGAGATTCATGGGACGCGGCTGCCAGGAGCTGTGATCTGACTTGGCTCCATTATTGCACCCGTGTCCTACTGCGCGGGTGAAATGGATCCGTGGGCAGTGACACTGAGAGGGTCGGATGCGATCAGGTGCAGGGCCTCGTCTCTGTCCACTGGCTGCAATTCGAGATAAACGAAGCCCTGCGTGCCGAAGAGGCGGGTGCGAAAGTAGTAGGTGTTGCCTGGGTCGGCATGGAAGTGGGCGAGTTCGGTGAAGGTGCCGACGGAGAAGGCATGCAGGACGGCGCACACGTGATGGTCGCCGGGGAGCACGGAAGCGGAGAAGTAAGAATCGGCGTGAATTGCACCGGCCCATGCGCCATCGAGAGCCACGCGGGTGGCGGGATAGGTGAGATTGATGGGCGCACCCGATTGCTGGATGAAGTAGACCAGCGCTTGACCGGGCGCAGGCGGCCCGGGGGCAGGCGGGTGCTTGTCCAGATGGACGTGCAGCGAGACGTTCGCCGGGCCGCAGGAGGTTGCGGCGGGGTCGGCGGGTTGCTGGGCAAAGGCACACGTGGTGAGGCACAGAGCGAAGAGGACGAGCTTCATCGGCTACTCCGAAG
>JBBIVH010000009.1:29180-33707 GCA_037439805.1 Acidobacteriaceae bacterium | reverse complement strand
GGGCTGGCCTTTGGCAGCTTCCTCAACGTGTGCGTGAGCCGCTGGCCGGCGAAGGAGAGCATCGTCGCGCCGCGTTCGCACTGCAGGCATTGCGGGCGCCCATTGCCATGGTGGGAAAACATCCCCGTCCTGAGCTGGATTCTGCTGGCGGGGCGATGCAGGGCCTGCAAAGTATGGATTGGGTGGCGTTATCCATTGGTTGAGCTGGCTGTTGCCGGCACCTGGGCAGCCGCAGCCTGGCACGCTCTTCCCGCACTTTACCTGCCCGGCTGGACGACGCTGAGCATGTACGACGCGGTCGCTTTTGCCTTTGTGAAGATGGCGCTCTGCTGGCTGCTCATCTGCCTGGCCGCGCTGGATGCCGAGCACCTGTGGCTGCCGGACCGGCTGACGCTGGGCGGATCGGTGCTGGGCCTGCTTGTGAGCACGGCACGCTTCACGGTGCACTGGATCTGGTCCTCGCTGCCGTTGCACTGGAGCATGGGCAGCGGACTGGAGGGTCACGGCGCCATCGTGTTTGAAGCCGTGGTGCGCTGGGTCGTCGCCATCGTGGTCGCCCCAACGATCATCCTGCTGATTCGCTGGACCTACAGTTGGCTGCGTGGGCATGAGGGTGTGGGACTGGGCGACGCCAAGCTGATGCTGCTGCTGGCCGCGTGGCTGGGGCTTTCGCACACAGTTCTTGCCTTTGTGCTTGGCGTGACGCTCGGCGCCATCGCAGCGCTGATGGTGCTCGCGGTTCCCTCGCTGCGACGCAGCGTTGAAGTCTGGCGCATGACCAAACTGCCGCTCGGGACATTTCTTGCGATCGGCGGCATCGTGAGCGCGCTATGGGGCAGGCCCATCATTGATGCTTACATCGAGTGGTGCGGATTCTGATGAATGCAACTCAGGGCGTCTTGCCAGACGGAGCGGTCACTGCAGGAGCATTCGCAATCTCAGGCTCTTTGAGCAGTTTGCGCGCGTCCTTGCCGTGCCGGCTGTCGGGATCGTACTCGGCGACCTTGGCGTAGTTGGCCCTGGCCTGCGCGAAGAGTCCCATGTGCCGCTGCGCTTCGGCCAGTCCCCAGTACACGTCCGGATTCTCCGGGTCCTCCACCATCGCCGACTCGAAGCGCGAGAGGGCGCCCTGCCAGTTGCGCGTGTCGAGGTAGTAGTTCCCAATGTCCACATTCTTTTTCGGACCGTCGTGAGGGAACGGAGTGTCGATCCCAGCGTCCTCGCCTTTCTTGTGGGAACGGCTCGTATCCGACGGCATCTCCTGCAACTGGTCGAGGCCGGCTGAGCTGTCGCTCGTACCGGACTCCTGGCCTGTCGCTTCCGCGATACCCGGATCGTCGGGGCTCCGGACCGGGTCCGCGTCGTCGCTCGGCAATGCGATGTTGCTTGCGTTGTCTGCCCCTACATCCGCAGGAAACGAGCCGGGCGAGTTGGCCGACGGCATCACAGGAACGTTGACCGTATCGGTCGGAAACGGATTGGATTCCTGCGGCGCGGGCGTCGCGGCGGGTGCGCTGCTCTGGCCTGCCGCAGCCGGCTTCTGACGCGAAGATGCACCCGGACCGACCGGCTGAGTCTGCGCCCACAGCCCGCAGCCGATGAGAACGAGCGCCGCAGCAACGATGCGCTTCATTGCGCCGGACCATTCTTTGGACATCGATTTCAACACCCTCTTCAATGGTAGGATGCAGTGGACATCTCCTTCAAGTTTTGAGCAGCAAAAAGGCGATCCGGCACCCATGGAACTGATTATCCGTTCTTCCTCGATTCACGCAGCAGGCTGCTATGCAACTGCGCCCATCCGCAAGGGCGCGCGCGTCGCGGAATATGACGGGCCACGCCTGACCAAGCTCGAGGCCGACCGGCTCTATAAGGAGTCGCCTGTAACCTATCTCTTTGGTATTGGCGACGGCTCGGTGGTCATCGACGGGCACTCGATGGCGATGTTCATCAACCATAGCTGCGACCCGAACTGCGAGACGGAGGAGGTGCGCGGGCGCGTGTGGATCCGGGCCATTCGCAACATCTCTGAGGGCGAAGAGATCACTTACGACTACTGCCTCTATGACGGGGGCGACGACGACGCCACCTGCAACTGCGGCGCGGCGCAGTGCCGCGGAACGATGTACTCGCCGCAGGAGTCGATGAAGCGCAAGCGTAGGCCGGCTGCAGGCAAGACGGAGAAGACGGCCGCCCTTGTGCAAGAGCCCGTTTAACGCCTGCGGGGCTTAGAAAAATTCACAATGCCGGGACGATGCGCAGGGACCAGGCTGCAAGGCATCCAAGCTGCCCAGATCGCCTGTAACCTGCGCCAAACGTTTGCGATGCAATCCCGGTGTTCCATTAGTCGCTCGGCGGGTCAGGAGGAAAGAGCTTGGCAGCCTGCTCGGGGCTAAGATTCACTCCAGCAAGGCTCGCGGCATAGGCCAGCACCGGGTCGGTTCCCGCTGCAAGGTCAGCGGGGGACGGCAGGAAGACTCTGTCCGGTTGCACACCGATGTGCTCAATACTCTTGCCATCAGGCATTACCGTGTCCGCAACAGTGACGGAATCGCCGAAGTAAAACACCGGATTCTGCCCGACGACGTGGGGGAACACTCGCGACTCCATGGTTCTGCCCGAGGTGTGGTCGCCAAGAATGGTTCCGCGCTGCTCAAGTTGGATGGTCCGCGCGAAAATCTCGCCTGCAGAAGCCGTTCTGCTGTCGACCAGCACAATCAAATCACCGGTGAAGGCATTCTTGCGATCGGGTTTCACGGTGATGGGACTGGTCTTGTTTCGAGTCAACCATTTGCCAAGGAAGACATCGTGGTTGAAGAGTTCCGCTAGGTAGCTCTTCAGCGAGTCCACTGCTCCGCCCGGATTGCCTCGCAGATCGATGATTAGCGTCTTGCACCCGAGCGCCCTGGCAAAGATCTCCTCGACACCCAGGTTGTCCAAGGTAAATGCAGGAATCTGCACGATTAGGACACTTGAGCCGAACTTGATGGATCGGACACGTTCTTTGTAAACCTCGCTCTCGTAATCGATCCTTCCCTGATTTAGAGACCACGAACTATCGCCAAGCCCCTGCATGGCAAGGAGTTTTTTGACTGTAGCGGCAACCTGCAGATGATGGACTCGATGCGACGGATCCAGCAGGTCCACAGTCACGCTACCGCGGGGCACTACATTCATTGCGTAAGTCAGGCCCGGAACGCTGGCGCGATCAACGGTGAAGCCATCCAGTGTCAGCAACTCATCGCCGACGTGCATTCCTTTGGTCGCAGCATCGCTCTTGGAATCCACCTCGGTGATGTACGCATGCTTTCCGATGATCTGGAACTTCCAGCCGTAGTCCACTTTGTGGTCGTACCGTGGCGGGAAGAAGCGCGTGTGGGAGTCATTCAGAGATTCCAGCAGCCCCACAATCTGGGCGTTTGCATCGGCCATGTCGGGAGCCTTTTCAATATTCGCCTTGGCCTGCCGGACAAGGCCGTCCCAGTCCAGCCCATGCATCTTCTGATCGTAGTAATTCTTGCGAACATCTGAGGCCGCGTCATCGAGCATCCCCTCCGCCAGGTCCCGATCTACCCGGGCGAGCCTCTGCGCGGGAGCGATGCACGTTGCGGCGAGTAATCCCAGGAGAAGCGCGACGGAGGCTTGCACATGACGCGCCGACCCAGCTTTCAGAAAGAGAGAAAGTGACAAAGGAAAGGACATCCACTTCACGCCATCTCGTACAGTTCGCGTGACCATAAGTTGAACCGAGGTTGCTCCAAGGCAACTCTTATAAACCCGGTGTTGGACGCGCGTCAAGGCACGAGTGAGGCGGATCATCGGGAGAACTGGTTTCAGTGCTACCGCATCCTGCCCGGAACGATACAATCCCCTCTAGGCTACTCACGAAAACAGGAAGCTCAAGGAGCGGATTCGCATGGGGTATCAGGTTCTGGCCAGGAAGTATCGTCCGCAACGCTTTGCCGACGTCGCCGGTCAGGACCACGTGACTCGAACGCTGCTCAACGCGCTCAGTCAGAACCGGATTGCGCACGGTTACATCTTCTCCGGCCATCGCGGTATCGGCAAAACGACGATTGCGCGCATCCTGGCGCAGGCGCTGAACTGCCGCACTGAATTGGGCTCGGCGGAGCGGCCTACGCCGGAGCCCTGCGGCACCTGCGACTCCTGCACCGAGATTCGGCAGGGTTCGGCAGTCGATGTCATTGAAATCGACGCGGCCACGAATCGCGGCATTGATGAAATTCGCGAGCTGCGCGACGCGGCCCGCTATGCTCCGGCGCGCGACCGCTACAAGATCTACATCCTCGACGAAGCGCATCAGATTACCGAAGCCGCTTTTAATGCCCTGCTGAAGACGCTGGAAGAGCCGCCGGCGCACGTCATCTTCATGATGGCGACGACGGAGCCAGAGAACATTCCGCAGACCATTCGGTCGCGCTGCCAGCACTTCAGCTTTCACGCCGTCAACTTTGATGACATTCTGGCGCAGTTGCGCATGATTGCCGCCGAGGAACAGGTGGAGGC
>JBBIVH010000009.1:6275-29080 GCA_037439805.1 Acidobacteriaceae bacterium | reverse complement strand
CCTTCTTCGCTGGCGCGGCAGATGGTGCGCTACCTGCGCAATGCGCTGATGGCGAAGCTGGGCGGCGAACAGACAGATCTGCTGCAGATCAGCGGCGACGAGCGGGCAAGAGCGATGCGCACGGCTATGCTGTTCACTGAAGAGGACCTGACGCGCAACCTGCAAATCATGCTGCGCACCTTTGACGATTTGAACTTCCGGCAGGAACAGCGCTTCCATCTGGAACTGGGGCTGATGAAGCTGGTGCACGCGCAGCGCCTGCTGCCGCTGGAAGATCTGCTCAGCACGCTCGGCGGAAGAAGCGCAGCGGGCACGCAGACTGCTCCCGCGCCGCGCTCGCCGGCAGGTCCCGCGCGCAGTGCCGCGACGCCTCAAAGCTCCGCGCAAAATGCTCCCGCGCCGAGCCTGTCTCCGTTTGGCTCGTCAGGCAGCGGAAGGAGCCCCATTCCCCGAATGGAGAGCAGTTCGAAGTCTGTCGCTGCGGGGTCTAATGTGACGGAGATGCCGCGGCCTGCGGCCTCGCCCGTGAGCGACCTTCCCGCTGCGGAGCCCACGGACGCGCTGCCGGTCGCGACCGCAGCGAGTGGATTTTCCGCCGCGCTGACGGAAGGTGCACTGGCCAAGGCGCCGGAGGCGGTCACGGCCGAGTCGAACGTGGATGCGGAGAAATTCAAGAAAGCCGTCATGCACGCGCTGGAGCAAGGCTCGCACGCCTCTGCCGCGCAACTGCTGGGCGCGGCTGCGTGGAGCGTGGATAGCGCAAGCGTGCGCATCGAGACGGCCGCGATGGGCAAGAAGATGCTGAGTCTCACCGTGAACGCCGCCGCCGAAAAAATCATCCGGCAGGAGCTGCAGCGGCTGGGCGCGCCGGCGCGCTTTCTTGTCGTACCCGGTAGCAGTCAGGCGACAGCGCGAAGTACAGAGGCAGCTCCGATGGCCGGCAGCGTGCAGGAAGCTGCCCTGGCGCATCCGATGGTGCAAAAGGCCAAGGAGATCTTCAAGGCGGAAGTGCGCAGCGTGGTTGATTTGCGTACGAAGTAGAGAGTGAAAGGAATTTCCATGATCAATCCACTGAAGCTGGGTGAGATGCTTTCGCAGGCCAACCAGATGCAGGAGGAGATGAAGAAGAAGCTGGAGCAGACCGTCGTCGAGGGATCGAGCGGCGGGGGCGCGGTGATGGCCACCATGAATGGCAAAAAGCAGCTTGTGAAGTTGCACATCGACGCCGCGGCGGTATCGAGCCTGAGCGGCAATCAGGCCGACGTGGAGATGCTGGAAGACCTGATTGTGGCTGCGGTGAATGAAGCAGGCCGCAAGGCCGATGATGCGATCCAATCAAGCGTGCAGGGAATGCTGGGCGGGCTCAACCTGCCGGGACTGGGTTGAAGATGAGGAGGAGGTCATGACGATGACATTTGCGAGCCGCAGGAGCTTTCTGCAACTCGGACTCGGCGCCGCCGGGGCCGCGCTTGCCTCGCGCTGGACTTTGCCGCAGGCTGCCAGCGCGCAGCAGAATGCTGCGGCGCAGGATGATCCGGGCAAGGTGCCGGTCAAGTCCACCAGGCTTGGCGACAATGTGTTTCTGCTGCAGGGCGTGGGCGGCAACATGGCGCTGCAGACAGGCTCTGATGGCCTGCTGCTGATTGACGCGAGCTATGCTCCTGCGGTGCCGCGTATTCGCGAAGCCATTGCGTCGCTTGTGCCCGCGGCGCCTTCCGCGCCGAGCCAGCTCATCAACACGCACTGGCATCAGGACCACACCGGCGGCAACGAGGGCCTGCATGACGCGGGCTTCGCAATCCTGGCGCATCGCCAGACGCGCGACCGGCTCAGTCACGCGCAGGAGATGAAGCTCTTTCATCGCACCGTCGGCCCTTCACCCGCAGGCGCGCTGCCCACGCAGGTCTTTGACAGCTCGATGACCGTCTTCCGTAACGGCGACACGCTCGATCTGGTGCACTTCGCACCCGCCCATACCGACAGTGACATCTACATCCACTTCAAGAACGCAAACGTGCTGCACCTTGGCGACATCTGGTTCAACGGCATGTATCCGTTCATTGACGAGGGAACCGGCGGCAATATCGACGGCATGATCGCCGGCAGCAGGCTGGCCCTTGAACTCGCAGACAGCACGACGAAGATCATTCCCGGCCACGGGCCGCTCGGCACAAAGCAGGAACTCACGGCGTACCATGAGATGCTCTCCGCCGTGCGGGAAAAGGTTGCGTTGCTCAAAAAGCAGGGCCTGAGCGAGCAGGAGGCTCTGGCGAAGAAGCCCACAGCGGAGTTCGACGCGAAGTGGGGCAAGGGATTCATGGCGCCGGATGTCTTCGTTGGCATTGTCTACCGGACCGTCTAAGCAAGCCGACAAGTGAGGGAGAGTCAATCCGTGTCACGCTATGCCGAGCCGATGGCGCGGCTCATTGAAGAACTGAAGAAGCTGCCTGGCGTAGGCACCAAGACGGCGCAGCGGTACGCCTTTCACATTCTGCGCGGCAGCGACGAAGACGCCGCAGCCCTGGCCGAGGCTGTACACGGACTCAAGGTGAATCTGCGGCTCTGCTCGATCTGCAACAACGTGACGGACGTCGATCCGTGCGCCTATTGCGCCAACCCCGCGCGCAATCACAGGCTGGTCTGCGTAGTCGAGGAGCCGACGAATATAGCCGCCATCGAGCGAACACAGGGCTACAACGGCGTCTATCACGTGCTGCACGGCACGCTCTCGCCGCTCCACGGCGTGGGGCCTGACCAACTGCGCACGACGACGCTGGTGGGGCGCGTGGAGCAGGGAGAAGTGGACGAAGTGATTCTAGCCACTAGCCCAACGCTGGAAGGCGAAGCAACCGCGAGCTGGCTGGCGGGCGCGCTGCGCAACAAGCCTGTGCGTGTGACGCGGATTGCCACGGGAGTGCCCGCGGGCAGCGACATTGAATATGCCGATGAAGTGACGATGGCGCGCGCGCTGGAAGGCCGCCGCGAGCTGAAGTCCTGAACGCGGTCTGTTCATGAGGTGACTATCCGCGGAGCTTCGTCAGCAGGTCCTGCGGATGCACCGGTTTGGCCAGGATTTCAAACTCGTAGCCCTTCTCCCGTGCCTTCTCCAGCAGATCGGCTGTGGCGGCCTGGCCGGAAAAGAGAAGAATCTTAATCTTTGGCAGCAGTGCGCGAATGCGAATGGCCGCGTCAATTCCGTTCAGATCGGCCATGATCACGTCGGTGATGAGCATGTCCGGCTGGTAGGTCGAGGCCAGCTCGACCGCTTTCTCTCCGGAGTAGACCGCCTGCGCCTCAAAGCCGCTTTGATTGAGGATCATCGCGAGGGTGTTCGCAATCACCTTTTCATCGTCTACGACAAGTACCCTGGGCCTGACCTGATTCTCGGGCATATTCTCCTGACATGGCCGCCTGAGGCGGTTAAACTTGCTCAGAGATCGTTCCGCAATCGAGCAGCCAGGTTCTTGCAGGCAACTCATTAATTTCCATCACTGCACTAACAGCATGATACGCCCCGAAAGTGGATGCAAGCTTTCCCCAGGGTGCAACTCCGGGTGGTCTGACTTCTGCGCCGGTTTCATCGCGAAGCAACCTCGCAACTCTACACTGCAGGCAGGCTCGGTCACGAACGAGCGAGCCCTGATGGAGAACAGCGCCATGCCCGAAACCACACCCATGACGCCGCAGGCAAATTCTGTGCCGGAGCCAATCATCCGCGCCGAGAAGATTGAGAAGTACTATGCGCAGCCCAGCCAGAACCGCATCCAGGTGATTGCGCCCACCGACCTCAGCATCGTGCCGGGCGAGATTGTCGCGCTGCTTGGTCCGTCCGGGTCGGGCAAATCGACGATGCTGCGGATGCTCAGCGGGCTTTCACGGCCATCGGCCGGGCAGGTTTACTGGCATGAGCGTCCGATCGCCGGCGTCGCTGCGAATGTTTCCATCGTCTTCCAGAGCTTTGCGCTTTTCCCCTGGCTCACGGTGCTCGAAAACGTTGAAGCTCCGCTGCGGGCACGCGGCGTGGCTGCTGCAACACGGCACGAACGCAGCCTTAAAATGCTCGACACAGTCGGCCTCGATGGCTTTGAGGCCGCTTATCCTAAGGAACTTTCGGGCGGCATGCGCCAACGCGTCGGGTTTGCGCGCGCTCTGGTGGTCGAGCCGGAGGTGCTCTTCATGGACGAGCCCTTCTCCGCGCTCGACGTGCTGACGGCTGAGAACCTGCGCAGCGAACTGCTGGAGCTTTGGGCAAAGAAGACAATGCCTACCCAGGCAGTTTTCCTGGTGACGCACAACATCGAAGAAGCCGTCCTGCTTGCGGACCGCATCATTGTGCTGGGGCGCAATCCTGGGCATATCCGCACGGATTTCAAGGTGCAGCTGGCGCAGCCCCGCGATCGCAAGTCCGAACCGTTTACGCAGCTCGTCGATTACATCTACAAGGTGCTGACGCGGCCAGATGTGGTCCCCGCGGAAGCGCCTGAGCAGCCGGGACGGCCGGCAGTCCGCGACCAGAGGCAGATGCGGTACCAGATGCTGCCGCATGCGCGGCCGGGCGGCGTAGCGGGCTTGCTGGAACTGCTTGTCGACCGGGGTGGACGCGAGGACATCTACCGCCTCGCCGAGGATCTGACCTTCGAGATTGACGACCTGCTACCCATCGTGGACGCGGCGCAACTGCTCGGCTTCCTGAAGGTCGAAGAGGGCGACGCAGCCATCACAGAGCGCGGCGCCGAGTTTGCCAACTCCGAGATTCTGCGGCAGAAGGAACTCTTCCGCGAAGCGGCTGAAGCCAATGTTCTGCTGCTCCGGCAGATTCGCCGCACGCTTGTCTCCAAGAGCGACCACACCGTGCCGGAGGAGTTCTTCCTCGACATGCTCGATGAGCAGTTCAGCGAGGACGAGTGCCAGCGCCAGATGGAGACCGCGGTGACCTGGGGACGCTATGCGGAGCTGTTCGACTTCGATGCCGGGCGGCGCAGATTCGTCCTCCCCGATGCAGTCGAGGAAGAGGCAGGAACCCGCGACGAGGCGGGCCGGTGAGAGTGCAGAACACATTTGGCCGCTCGCTGGTAGCCGTGCGCAACTGGCCCGTCTTTACCGATGCGATGATCGGCGCCTGCGGGCTGGCCATCTTCCTCGGCATGATTCGCATGGGCACCTACTGGCTGGCGAGCCCCATGCCGGAGGCGACCATCTCGCATTCGGTCCGGGCGCTGCCGCTCTACGCGTTCTACTCCATCGTTCGCATCGGCATTGCCTATCTCTTCAGCCTCGTCTTTGCCGTGGCCTATGGATACATTGCGGCGTACAACCCGCGCGTGGAAGCGTGGATGATCGCCGTACTCGACATTCTGCAATCCATCCCCGTGCTGAGCTTTCTTCCTGGCGTGATGCTGGCGATGATGGCCCTTGTGCCCGGTCATCAACTTGGCATCGAGCTGGGCTCCATCCTGCTGATCTTTACCGGCCAGGTGTGGAACATGGCGTTCAGCTTCTACTCCTCGCTCAAGAGTATTCCGCGCGAGATGATTGAGGCCGCGCGTATCTATCGCTACTCGGCGTGGCAGCGCTTCTGGCAGCTTGAGATGCCGTTCTCCGCAATCGGCCTTATCTGGAACTCGATTGTCTCGGTCGCGGGCGGATGGTTCTTCCTGATCGCCTGCGAGATGTTTCCGCTCGGCAACCGCTTCTTCCGCCTCCCCGGCCTGGGCAGCTACCTGCAAACCGCCGCTTCCGCAAACCCTGTGGACATGCACGCGCTGCTGTGGGGGCTGGCGGTGCTGGTTTTGATTATTGTGGCGACCGATCAACTGCTGTGGCGACCTCTGATTGCGTGGAGCGACAAATTCAAGTTCGAGCAGGTCGAGTCCGCAACGCGCGTCACTTCCCCGCTGCTTGCCATCTTTCACCGCTCCAGCACGCTGCTGCGTCTGCCTGCGCGGCTCTGGGTTTCACTCGACGAACGCGTCTGCCGCGAGCTTTCGGCACGACAGGATCGCCAGGTGATGCGGCCGCTCGACGACGACGGAGGTTCCAGCGGCAGGATGCTGCAGGTTGGGCTGGGCATCTTTGGCGCTCTGCTGGCCATCTGGGGCGGCACGGCAGCGCTGCATCTGTTGCACGGCGTCACGCGCGGCGATCTGCGGCTTCTGTTGCTTGGCGCGGCGGCCACCTTTCTGCGAGTGAATGCGGCCCTGGCGCTTGCCGCGGCGTGGACGGTGCCCGTAGGCGTGCTCATCGGATTCAATCCACGGCTGGCAAGGATTCTGCAGCCTGTGACGCAGGTGGTGGCGTCGGTCCCGGCCACCGCACTGTTTCCCGTTTTGCTGGTGGGACTCATCCGCCTCGGCGGCGGCCTCGGCGTGGGCTCCATCGCGCTGATGCTGCTGGGAACGCAGTGGTACATCCTGTTCAACGTCATCGCCGGCGCCATGGCGATTCCTTCGGATTTGAAGGAAGCTGCTGACCTCTACCGCTTCACGCCCTGGCAGCGGTGGCGCACGCTGATTCTGCCGGGCATCTTTCCCTACCTCATCACCGGCCTTGTCACCGCCTCCGGCGGCGCGTGGAACGCCTCGATCGTGGCCGAGTACTTTCACATCGGCGACCAGACGCTGCAGACGCTCGGGCTGGGCGCGCAGATTAGCGCAGCGACCGATGGCGGCAAATTTGCCACGTTGCTGATGGCAACCGTGCTGATGGCGCTGATGGTCGTCACGGTCAATCGGCTGGTGTGGCGGCGCCTGTACCGGCTCGCAGAGACGCGATATAAACTCGAAGGTTGAGCGGGCGTAGGTTGAACCTGCCCACCACAGTGCAGGAGCAAGCAACAACATGGTTCGAGTGGGTCTGGTGGCCTTTGGCATGGCGGGACGCGTCTTTCACGCGCCGCTCATCTCTTCTGTCGATGGTCTGGAACTGACCGCTGTCGTCGAGCGCAATACCGACAACGCCGCCGCTCGCTATCCCGGCATCCGGACGTATCGGAACTTAGATGCGCTGCTCGATAATGCCACCATCGACCTGGTGGTGGTGGCCACGCCCAGCGGCAGCCACTTTGAGGTAGCGAAGCGGGCGCTCGCAGCAGGCAAGCACGTCGTTGTGGATAAGCCAACCGCCGTGCGTTCCAGCGAGATTGCCGACCTCATCCGGCTCTCCGCCGAAAAGTGCGTCCACCTGATTCCCTTCCATAACCGCCGATGGGACGGGGACTTCCGGACGATTCAGAAACTGCTGCATGAAGGTTCGCTGGGCCGGTTGGTCCACATGCAAACGACCTTTGACCGCTGGAATCCGGGGCAGACCCGTCGCCCGTGGAAGGACGACTCGGAACAGGGCGGCGGCATGCTGCTCGATCTCGGCACACACATCGCCGACCAGGTACTCGCGTTGTTTGGCAGGCCGCAGGCCGTCGGTGGCGAAGTCCGCCGTGAACGCGACGGTGAAGGCGCCAATGATGCCTTTACGGCGCGCCTGTACTATGAAGGATTCACCGTAGAGCTTGGGGCAAACTGCTTGTCCTCCCTGGCCCGGCCTCGCTACCACCTGCGCGGAACGCAGGGAAACTACTGGAAGCATGGGGTGGACCCGCAGGAGGCGGCGCTGAATCAGGTCACGCGCATCTCGACGCAGGACTGGGGCCGCGAGCCGGCCTCGGCCTGGGGCACTCTGGCGGTAACAGCCAAGAGTGCCGTGGTCGCGAAACCCGTCGAAACCGTTCCCGGCAACTACCGCTTGTATTACGAGGGCGTGCGCGATGCCGTACTCGGCGTAGGACCGGCCCCGGTGCCGGCGCTTGACGCATGGCGCGTTGCACGCATTCTGGAATGGGTCGCTCTGAGCGCCGAGGATCGCCGCACGATTTCATGTGATTGGAGCAGCGAGCCGTCTGTTTGAGGAGGCCCGGCAACCTTGCGCCGCAGTGCGAGCCGGCCGCGCCATCCGCCGGAATACCACGCGCCTGCCCGGATGTAGGACACTGGTAAGGTGCGTCCAAGGGACGAGGTTTTCGTCCAATCCAAAGAGATATGGTCGGCGTAACTTGACCGCGGTGCAAGAATCTCCTAAATTGCAATAGACAATTCATCTCTCTATCGAATACGATACCGCTTTCGTAGTCCTCGATTGAGAGACCGGGCACAAGAGGAAGGTTGTCGCTTGAGTGGATACCGGTCACAGGAGAGGAATTTCGATTTGAATCACGAAGTTTCTGCGGCTGAACGCCGAAGCAGCAGGACTTCATGCAATGGCTTTTCGCGCAGCAACAGACAAATGGCACGAGCAATGTGAAGGCAGGCTCAGATGACCCAGGCAGATTCCGCAATCTTCGACCAGGCAGTAAAAGCACTCGACATCTTCCAAATTGAGCTTCCCTCCTGGGGTTTCGCCAACACCGGCACGCGCTTTGGCAAGTTTGTGCAGGATGCAGCCGCTTCTACGCTGGAGGAAAAATTCAGCGACGCCGCCGAGGTGATGCGTCTGACCGGCTCCACGCCGACGCTGGCTCTGCACGTTTTATGGGATCTGCCAAACGGCGTCCGCGACGTGCCGCACGTGCGCGAGTTGGAGAGCAGGTACGGAATCCGCGCCGGCTCCATCAACCCGAACCTCTTTCAGGACCAGGAGTACAAGTTCGGCTCGCTCTGCAATCCCTCGCCGGAGATCCGCGAACGTGCCAACCGGCACATGCTCGACTCGATTCAGATTGCGACGCAGCTCGGTTCACGCGATCTGTCTCTCTGGCTTCCAGATGGCTCGAATTATCCGGGTACGCAGAGCATTCGCAAGCGCATTGCTTGGCTCGAAGAGTCCCTTCAAACAGCGCATGCACATCTTGCCCCCTACCAGCGCCTTTTGATTGAGTACAAGCCCTTCGAGCCGGCTTTCTATCACACCGACATCGCCGATTGGGGCATGTCGTCGCACCTTTCCCGCATCGCAGGTCCTCAGGCTCGCGTGCTCGTCGATACAGGCCACCACTACTCCGCGCAAAACATCGAACAGATTGTTGCTTGGCTGCTGCATACCGGCCTGCTGGGCGGGTTCCACTTCAACGACCGCCGCTATGCGGATGACGATCTCACCCTCGGCTCCATCGATCCCTACCAGATCTTCCGGATCTTTCACGAGATTCTTGCCGCCGAGCAGGACGGCCTCAAGCTGGATATCGCGTTCATGGTGGACCAAAGCCACAACCTGAAAGGCAAGGTGGAAGCTGCCGTCCAGACGGTGGTCACCGCGCAGGAGCTGTGGGTGAAGGCCGCGCTGCTGGACCGCAAGAAGCTCGCTCAGTTGCAGCAGTCCTGCGATCTGGTGGCCGCCGAAGAGCTATTTCGGGGAGCATTCTGGAGCGACGTGCGACCGCTGACGCAGGCCTGGCGCGTGGCGCGTGGGCTTCCGGCAAATCCGATTCAGGCGCTGCGCGATGGCGGCTATGTGGAGCGCGTGGCGCGCGAGCGCGCGGGGCGGCAAACGCGGGTTGGCAGCTATGCATGAGGACGGAGTATTCTAGAATCAGGTTTTCGCTATTGAAACGCACTCGAAAGGGGCGCAGGCTTGCCGAAAGCGAAGATTAAGCGGCTTTACCTGATTCCGATTCTGTCCAAGTCCCTCGACGTTCTGGAACTGCTCGAGCAGCAGAATGCGCCGGTCACGCTGGAAGACGTCTTTCAGAAGACGCATATATCGAAGACCAGCGTCTATCGCATACTCAAGACGCTGGTGCATCGCGGCTATGTGGCCCAGTCGCAGGATGGCCAGTACCGGCTCGTGTCGAGACCGCGCCGTTTGCGCTTCGGGTTTGCGATGCAGAGCGGGGAGATGCCCTTCTCGGTCGCCGTTGCGCAAAGCCTGACGGAAGCGGCTGCGGCCGCGGGTGTGGAACTGATTGTGCTCGACAATCGCCAGGATGCGGATACCGCCATCCAGAACGCGCACGAGTTTGTGGAGAAGCGCGTCGATCTGGTTCTCGAGTTCCAGGTGGAAGAACACGTAGCTCCGCACGTGGCGCACATTCTGAAAAAGGCCGGCATTCCTCTGGTCGCCATCGACGTGCCGCACCCCAACGCAACCTATTTCGGCGTGGATAACTTTGAAGCAGGGTTCGAGGCAGGCTCGCTGCTGGGGCACTTTGCGCAGCGCAAGTGGAAGAGCAAAGTGGACTGGGTGCTGGGTGTGGGATTCTCTGAGGCCGGCAGCTTTGTGGAGAGCCGCGTGACCGGCGCGTTTGAAGGCATCCGCGAGAAGCTGAAGGATCTTCCCGCCGACCGCTTCGTCCGCCTGGAAGGGCGAGGCATGCGCGAACCGAGCCGCCGCGCGGTAGCGGAGTTTCTTCGCGCTCATGGGAACGGCCAGCATATCCTCGTCGCCGCAGCCACCGACTCCAGCGCCCTCGGCGTCTTGGATGCCGCCCGGCAAAGCGACCAAGAGGAGGGATTTGCGATTGTGGGTCAGGATTGCATCCCCGAGGTACTGGACGAGATGCGCAGGAACAAGAGCGCGGTGATTGGCTCCGTCTCCCACATGGCAGATACCTACGGCCCGCGGCTGATTCAGTTAGGCATTGCATTGATGCGCGGCCACACCGTGCCGCCCTACAATTATGTGCGCCACCAGCTGGTGACTCCGCAAACGCTCGCGGACGAAGCCAACGGCAAAACGTAGAACTAGGGATCTGAGCCTCAGTCGGACGGGCTTGAATGGCACGGAACAGTTCAAATAAGAAATACTATTCCTATTGGTTCACTTCTGGTATGCTGCTTGTGGTCCTTTGAAACTCTTGCATGGTGGTGTCTATGTCGCAGGCAACTCTCGCTTCCCCCTCCCTCAAACTTCTCGACGACCGCTGGGATCCCTCCGTAGCCGCAACGCTCGATGAGCCGGAGCTGCTTCGCTACCGCTCCAACCTGCTCGGGTCCGACCTGCGCATTACCAACTTCGCGGGCGGCAACACCAGTTCCAAGATCTTCGAGATCGACCCGCTGACGGGTGAAAAGGTGGAAGTGCTGTGGGTGAAAGGCTCCGGCGGAGACCTGGGCAGCATGAAGCGCGCGGGCTTTGCCACGCTCTACCAGGAGAAGCTGCTGGCGCTGGAGCGGAGCTACAAGGGCGTGGACACGGAAGACGAGATGGTGGCGATGTATCCCCTTTGCACCTTCCGCAACAACCCCGTCGCCGCTTCAATTGACACGCCACTGCACGGCTTCCTTCCCTTCCCGCACGTGGACCACCTGCATCCCGACTGGGGCATTGCCCTGGCAGCCTCGGCCAATGGCAAGGCGAAGATGGATGAGTTCAATCGCGAGTTCAACCACAAGCTGGTGTGGGTTCCGTGGCAGCGTCCCGGCTTTGAGCTGGCCATGATGCTCAAGCGCGCTGTCGCCGAGAATCCCGGCTGCGATGGCATTGTGCTGGGCGGGCACGGCCTCTTTACCTGGGGCCAGACGCAGCGCGAGTGCTATGTGAACACGCTGACGGTCATCGACCAGATCGGCCAGTTCATCGAGCGCCACGGCAAAGCCAAGGGCTCCGTGCGCTTTGGCGGCGAGGCCCTGCCCGTGCGCACAGAGCGTAACGCACTTGCCGTGCAGATCGCGCCGTATCTACGTGGCCGCGTGAGCGCGCAGAACCGCTGGATCTCCAGCTTCAGCGACGCGGCGGATGTGCTGCAGTTCATCAACTCCAGGCACGCCAAAGAGCTTGCCTTCCTCGGCACCAGTTGCCCGGACCACTTCATCCGCACCAAGATTCGGCCCCTCTTTGTGCCATGGGCTGCCGGCTCTGGCGTGGATGCACTGAAGAAACAGATCGACGTGTCGCTGGCCGAATATCGCGAGCAATATCGCGCTTACTACCACAGTTTTGCCACGCCGGATTCTCCGGCGCTGCGCGACGCCAGCCCGACAGTCGTGCTAATTCAGGGCCTGGGCATGTTCAGCTTTGGCAAGAACAAAACTGAGGCACGTATTACCGGCGAGTTCTATACCAACGCGATTCACGTGATGGAAGGCGCGAGCCTGCTGGCGGACGGTGAAGTGAAGGGGCCAGTGCCGCAGTGCGGCGAAGGCATGGACCCGGCGAGCTTCAAGGTTCATAGCAATTACGTAGCGCTGCCTGCGCTTGAAGCGTTCAAGATTGAATACTGGGCACTGGAAGAGGCCAAGCTGCGCCGTCAGCCGCCCGAGAAAGAGCTGAGCCGCAGGGTGCTGCTGGTCGTCGGTGGTGGCAGCGGCATTGGGCGCGAAGTGGCGTTGCTCGCAGCGGCGCGCGGCGCACATGTGGTGGTGGCGGATCGTGACGAAGCGGGCGCAAAGCGTGTGGCCGACGAGTTGAAGGGCGTCACGTCGAAGGAATTCGTGGCTGTCACGCCCGTGGATATCCGCAAGCGCGAAGCGATCGACATGGCCCTCAAGGCGACCGTCGCAGCTTTCGGCGGCGTGGACATCCTCGTCAACACCGCTGCGATGTTCCCCTCCTCGCCCGACGGCATCATCAGCGATACGATGTGGGCCACCACGCTCGATATCAATGTGACGGCGAACTATCTGCTTGCCGATGAGGCGGCAAAGGTCTTCAACGAACAGGCGCTCGACAGCTGCATCGTGCTCACCAGCTCGGCCAACGCCGTGGTATCGAAGCGCGGCAGCGAAGCCTACGACGTGAGCAAGGCGGCGCTCTCGCACCTTGTGCGTGAACTCGCTGTGGGCCTTTCGCCCCGCGTGCGCGTGAACGGCATCAGCCCCGCCACGGTGGTCAAGGGCTCGACTATGTTTCCGCGCGATCGCGTGCGCGCCTCGCTCACCAAGTACAACATCGCGTTTGAAGAGTCGATGAGTGATGAGGAGCTACGTGGGCTGCTGGCGGGCTTCTACGCAAGACGCACACTGACGCATCAGCCGATCGATCCGGCAGACTGCGCCGAAGCGATTCTTTTTCTCGCCAGCCCGCGTTCGCGCTGCACATCCGGGCACCTCATCCCTGTGGACGGCGGCCTGACCGAGGCCTTCCTGCGGTGAGTGACACCGCAGCAACCATCGAACCGAGCGACAAACGGGCCCGCATCGCCATCGATCTGGGTGCGGAAAGTTGCCGTGTCTCGCTGCTGCGGTGGCGCGATGGAAGACCAGAGATTGAACTGGCGTATCGGATGGCGAATGGCCCGGTGCATATTGGTTCTTCCCTGCACTGGCCGCTCAGGAAGATTCTTGCGGGGCTCGACGAAGGGCTGCGCAAGGCGGCAGAGCTTGCCCCCGAGGGCATCGCTTCCATTGGCGTAGATGGCTGGGCGGTGGACTATGTGCGGCTTGGGGCCGACGGCGAGCTCCTCGGCGAGCCGTTCTGCTATCGCGATGAGCGAACCGTCGCGTCCAAGACAAAAGCCGATGGAATCGTCACGCCGGAGGCTCTCTTCGCACGGATTGGCGCACAACCGCTGCGGATCAACACACTCTATCAACTCCTCGCAGATGCTGACGCACATGCGCCGTGGGTGTGCCTGCCTGAGTATGTGCTGCACTGGCTGGGCGGACGCCGCGTGGCGGAGTACACGAACGCAACCCACACGGGACTGATTGATCCGGTAACGGGCGACTGGGCGGATGATCTTTTTCGCGCGCTCGGGATTCCGCGTGATGCGGCTCCTCCGGTTGTTGCTGCAGGCGCCGTGCTTGGCCGCGTGCAGGGACTGCTCAGCAAGCTGCCGGCGTATGAGCACTGCGCGTTGATTGCGCCGGCCTGCCACGATACTGCTTCGGCCATCGCGGGGATTCCAACCGCTCTCGACACCGGCGCATATATCGCATCGGGCACGTGGTCGCTGGTCGGCACGTTAATTTCAAAGCCGATCACGCGACCGGAGGCTATGGAGGCGCGCTACACAAACCAGGGCGCTGCGGGCGGCGGATACTGCTTCCACACAAACGTGAATGGCATGTGGCTCATCAAGCAGTGTATGGATGGTTGGGCGGTTGAAGGACGACCGTGGAAGATCGAGGAACTTGTGCGGCAGGCCGCGGCACGGAAGGCGCCTGCGACCATCAACGTCGATGCGGAGCCCCTGCTGCTCGACGGCGAGATGCCCGCGCGCATCAATACCGAGCTGAGGCAGACTGGTCATACGGCGATTCCTGATGTTCCGGGCAATGAGCCGCTGTTTGCGCGGGTCATCTTTGAAAGCCTCGCCGCGCGGTACGCTACGGCGCTGGAGCAGTTGCAGCAGATGCTGGGACGCAGGCTCGACAGGATTCACGTGCTCGGCGGCGGCAGCCGAAACAGACTACTGCTTGACCTGACCGCGCAATACACGGGCATGACGGTAGAATCCGGCGAAGCGGAAAGCTCAACAATCGGCAACTTTGCTGTGCAGTTCGCTTGTGCCCATGCGCCGAGTGGGTCGATCACTGCAGAGTCAGTGCGAAGCTGGGCGGCTGCGCTGTGCCAGTCCCCTGCACCGACGACGCAGAACTGACCGTACATCCCATCAGGGAAACCATCGCATCAAGCCGCGCGGTGGCAGATCCGGCACAAGAAAAGCCTGCGGCCGACCTGCAGCCTTGCAGAGCGCCTCGGCGGCAAGATGGCCGGAGCGCGCGGCGCTCTCCATGGTGGAGGGCCAGCCGGTAGCAATCCAGTCACCCGCGAGAAAACAGTTCGGCCACGGCGCATCGCTCGCTGCGGGCCGGGCAGCGTCGATGCCCGGCGGAACGCCAAAGGTAGCGCGCACTTCTTTGAC
This sequence comes from Acidobacteriaceae bacterium, assembly GCA_037439805.1. Classification (GTDB taxonomy): domain Bacteria; phylum Acidobacteriota; class Terriglobia; order Terriglobales; family Acidobacteriaceae; genus Telmatobacter. The sequence continues at coordinate 14,349 of JBBIVH010000009.1, read as the reverse complement.
CAGCGCGGCTTTTCCCAGTTTGGCTTCGCGTACAGCGGGAAAGAACTCGGCGAGTTCGGAGACGGCCTGGTGAATGGCTTCCTCACGTGGCAGTGCCGCGAAGCGACGCGTGGCGCTCACCACAAGTTCAATGTAATGGTCCGACCGCTCCTGCAATTTGGACTGGTTGTATAACCAATGGATCTCTCGGTCCAGAAGCACGGCGTGATCGAGGTCTGTAATCTCGCGGTCAAACCAGAGATGTACGCTGCAGATCGGCCAGTGCGTGTGGCTTTCGACCTGCGCGGCAAGCTTTTCCGCGCGCGGACTTGCAGGAAGCATGGGCAGCAGCTTTTGCAGACCTTCAAAGGGCAGAGCTAGCAAAAGAAAATCTGAGCGCATATCGTCAGCCTGGCCGCGCATTCTGACAACCCATTTCGACTCATTCGCGTCCCACTCTGCGCTCTCGACGTTCGTTTGCAGCAATAGCTTTCCGCCGCGGTGAGAAAGATACTCCGGCACATTTGCGTACAGCCCACTGAGCGGAAGTTTGCTCATGCCCATAGCCCCGGCAAATACGGAGTTCATGAAGAGCTCGCGAACGACCTTGGTCGCGTAGGGCACTGCGATCTCTTCAATCTCCGCATTGAGGGCACTGGCAATTACCAGTCTCCAGAACCGGTCGAGCGCACCCTGGGTCTGCTTGTGCCGCCGCAGCCAACTACCGAGAGTCTCTTGCGGATTGCCGTGATCGCCGCACATGACTGCGGTGAAGGCGCGCGCAAGCGAGAGCTTGTCAGCCAGCGAAAATGCCTGTGCGGCAAGCAGTCGCGGGAAGCCGTGCAGCGGCACGGGCAGAGGGGATGGGCCGAGCAACGAGCGACGACCTCCCGGCTCAATCATCGTCATTTCCGTGGTCCATTGGATCTGATTCGCAACACCGGCACGGCGATAAAACGCGGGCAGATTGGTGCAGCATCCGAAGAGGACGTGCTGGCAGTTGTCGATGACTTCGTTGACGCCCGGATGCAGATAGGACGAGGCGCGTCCGCCGAGATAGCCGCGGCGCTCGATGAGCGTGACGCGGAAGCCAGCCTCAGCAAGAGCACAGGCGGCACTCATGCCTGCGACTCCTCCGCCGATGACGGCAACCGATTTGTGAGTATGCTCGGACATGCGTTCGTGCTTTGGCGCTTCCCTATCCGATGATGCGCGCTGCGGTCATGCGTGCCAATCCAACACAAAGAATTGCAAGCTTCTGAACGAGCGGCACGCTGGCTCGCTCGGAGAAGACATCGTATTCTGCGCAACGGATGCGCACGAGCAGTGCGTGGTAAATCGACACGAGCACCCACAGCGCGGGGCGGCTTTCGCGATCAATGAGGGGTAGAAGCTCTTCGGCAGACTTGTAGTAGTTCTCCGCGCGGTGCGCAATCTTGGCGAGAAGTGCTCTTTCTTGTGCGCTGGGTGGAGAGCCGGGCTTCCGCGTGAGTAACGTCTCCGCGGTGATGTCGTGCGCGGCGAGATCTTCCAGCGGCAGATAGACACGCTTGCGCTCGGCATCTTCGGCCACATCGCGCAGGATATTGGTCAACTGGAATGCAATGCCGGTCTCTTCGGCGAGTTTTTCGGCACGCGGGTCATTGTAGCCAAAGATGCGTATACAGACGAGGCCGACGACGGACGCGACGAGGTAACAGTAGCGATAGAGATCGGCGAATGTGGCATAGGTGTCGGGCACCGCATCGGCTGAGGCCTTCAGGTCCATCGTTGTTCCAGCCACCAGTTCGTCGAGCAGGTTGAGCGGAATGGCAAAGCGCTCGGTGGCGTCGCGGACAGCGATGAAGACGGGATCGGATGAGTCGCCGCCATGACAGACACCGCGCCAGTCGGCGAGCCAGGTCTCAAGCCTTCTGCGGCGTTCTTCACGGGAAAGGCTTTCGTCGTCGGAAAGGTCGTCCGCTTTGCGCATGAAGGCGTAGATGGCGCAGATGGCGTTCTTGCGCGCGGTCGGCAGCGCGATGAAGGCGTAGTAGAAGTTCTTCGCCTCACGCTTTGCAATGGCCCGACAGACGGCGTAGGCCTGCTCCAATGTTGCGTCGTGGGTCAAGCCGCCTTCCCTGTAGAGCTGGCCCGCAGGCGGAAAAATGGAAACAGCTTGCCACTCATAGCGCGAAGCACCAGCGCGAGCTTGGTGGCATTAGAGAGCGAAGGGCGGGCGCGCAGCACGTCGTAGTCGTGCTGCTCGATGGCGCGCAGGATGGCGAGGCCGCCGCGGCTGAAGAGATCGAGATCGAGCGCGAGTTCGCGGCCCACCAAGCCGATGAGCGGCAGACCTTGTTCAAAGAGGCTGCGGGCGAAGTCGACTTCGTGCTTGAGCAGCGCCTTGAATTCCGGCGTTGCGATGCCATCTGCAATGGTCTGGTCGGTCACGCCAAAGCGCTGCATGTCTTCCTGCGGCAGATAGACGCGATCCTTCTTCCAGTCGATGCGAATATCCTGCCAGAAGTTGGCGAGTTGCAGCGCGGAGCAGGTGGCGTCAGAAAGCCGAAAGCGCTTTTCATCGGCGTATCCGCAGATGTAAAGCACAAGCCGGCCGACGGGATTTGCCGAGTAGCGGCAGTAGCCGAGGACATCCTGCATGGTGCGATAGCGAGCGACTGTCTGGTCCTGACGGAAGGCTGTGAGCAGATCCGCGAAAGGCTCTTTGGGAATCGAGCAGGCGCGAATCGTTTCGGCCAGCGCGACAAAGACCGGATGGTGAGCGCGGCCTTCATAGCATGCGTCGAGTTCGCGGCCCCACCAGTCGAGTAAGGCCAGCGATGCGTCGCGGTCACCGACCTCATCCCCAAGATCGTCGGAGACGCGGCAGTAGGCGTAGACGGCATGGAAATGAGGAATCAGCGGCTTGGGCAGGAACCACGTGGCAACGTGGAAGTTTTCATAGTGCGACTCTGCCAACTGCCTGCACCAGGCTTGCGCCTCGGCAAGCGATGGCGCGGCATCCGGCATCCGATACGATGCTGGAAGCGCAGCCCAACCGCGCGTGAGCAGGGCAGCTTGCGTGCTGGCGTCCTGAGTTGCGTGCAACGTCGCGGGAGTCATGGCTTGCCTCAGGGCACAATCGCTGTCTTGATTTCGCTGTTGCGGCTCATCAGCTTTTCGAAGACGCGGTTGAGTTCATAGAGATGGGCGCGGCCGGTGATGAAGGCGCCAGCCTGGAAACGACCACTGGAGATGAGGTCCAGGGCCTTCTGGCAGATCGCCGGCGTGTGATGGAACGTGGCGCGCAGAGTGATGTTGCTGTAGTGGATGCGGTTGGTGTCAAGGTTGACGCGGGTGCCAATGGCGCAGCCGCCAAAGAAGTTTACTGTGCCGCCCTTGCGCACCATCTCGACGGCTTCTTCCCATGCATCGGGGACGCCGACGGCTTCAATCGCAATATCTACACCGCGATCATTGGGCGTGAAGGCTCGAGTCTCCTGAATGGCCTTGCGAATGGTGCTGGCCTGCACGACATGCGCCGCGCCCAACTGCTTTGCGGCTTCGACCTGGCCATCGTGCTTGACGACAGCGATGACCTCGCAGCCGGCGAGCGCCGCGACATGGACCATCATGAGGCCCAGCGGACCGCCGCCTATCACGGCAAATGTGTCTCCCTGATGCGGATTTGTATCTTCAAAACCGTTTACTGCGCAGGCCAGCGGCTCAGTGAGCGCGGCGTGCTCGAGCGGAACATTCTCGGGAACAATCAAAGTGTTCTTGGAGACGATGCGGGCCGGGATGCGAATGAATTCTGCGTAAGCGCCATTGTTGAAGAGCAGATCGTCGCAGAGGTTTTCCTGGCCGCGCTGGCAGAAGTAGCACTGACCGCAGGGTGCGGAGTTGAGCGCCACGACGCGTTGGCCGGGAGCAAAGTTGGTGACGCCTGCGCCCGCCTCGACGACGGTTCCTGCAAGTTCATGACCGAAGAGAGCGGGCGGCACGATCATGCGGGCGTGATAGCCGCGTCGAAAGACCTTGAGGTCTGTGCCGCAGGTGAGGGCTGCGCCGACTTGGACGATCAGCTCGCCTGCTTCGGCCCTGGGGACGGGAACGTTCTCGATGCGGATGTCTTCGCGGCCGTGGAGGACCGCGGCCTGCATGGTGGCACGGCCGTGATGGATGGCAGTCTCGACTGTGGCGCGGCCGTGATAGACGGCGCTCTCGACTGTCGCACGGCCGTGATGGAGCACATCTTCCACAGTGGCACGACCGTGCTCGATCGCGGTTTCGACCGTGGCGCGGCCATGCTCAATCACGGTCTCAACCGTGGAGCGGCTGCGCTTGATTGCGTCTTTGACAGAGCGTGGCATGAGCCCCCTACTCTGCTCCTGCGCCGGGAACAGGCTCAATCATAATCTTCATCGAGTCTGCTTTGGGGTGCGAAGCCACTTCAATTGCGGGCACCGCGTCCTCGATGGAAAAACGGTGCGAGATGAGCTGCGTGAGATCAAAACCGCTGCGATAACCGCCGAAGATGAGCCCGGTGACCTCGTCGAGGATGGGGAAGGACGAGGAATACGAGCCGAGGAGCGTCTTCTCGTCGACGCAGACGACGGCAGGGTCAATCGTCACCTCGCCGTGCTGGGTCTGCGCGAAGAGCATGACCTTGCCTCCGGGGCGAGCGGCGTCCATGGCGGTGCGGATGAGCGCGTTGCCGCCGACGGCGAGGATGACCGCATCGGCGCCGCGGCCCTCGGTCTCAGCGAGCACGCGCTCGACGACATGCTCGGCACCCGCGTGAATGGGATGCTTCAGGCCGAAGCGCGCCGCAATAGCGTGGCGCTCGGGATAGAGATCGGACGTTAGCACCTTGGTGGCGAGGCGGCTGGCGAGCGCGGCGTGCATCAGCCCAATGGGTCCTTGGCCGATGACGAGGACGGTGTCGTCGGGGGCGAGATTGAGCAGCTTGACGCCCTTCATCACGGTGTTGAGCGGCTCAATGAAGGCGGCCTGCTCGAATGGAATGCCGTCGGGAATTCGAACGACTCCGCGATTATTGACGACGAAGTCCATCACGCGAATGTACTCGGCAAAGCCGCCGCCGGAGGGCTCAAAGCCTGCGGTGACGCCGACCTTCTTGTAGAGCGGACACTGCGCGGGTGTGCCTTTGCGGCAGTAGTAGCACGCGCCGCAGGGGACGTGGTGAAAGACCATGACGCGTTCGCCGACGCGATAGCTGGTGACGCCTTCGCCGACGGCGACGATGGTTCCGGCCATCTCATGGCCGAAGATGCGCGGAGCGGAGTGCGAGCCGGTGTGAATCTTCTTGAGGTCCGTGCCGCAGATGCCGCAGGTGGCGATCTTGACGAGCAGTTCGCCCTTGCCAATGCGCGGAACAGGAACGGTCTCGACGCGCATGTCGTTGATGCCGTGGTAGACCACAGCGCGCATGGTGGAGGGAATTGCGGATTGGATGCGGCTTTCCACGCCGGAGATTTGCGTAGCCATTCGAATTCTGATTTGACCTCGTCTACTGGAGAAAGTCGCGAAGCTCTGCCGCGATGCCCTGGGCGGCCTGTTTACTATTTTCGCCCATATGCTTCAGTGCCTGCCAGTACCAGGGACGCAAAAGAGCATACAGAGTAAAGCTGGCGGTGCGGAAGCGGCCATCGTGCGCGAGGAAGGGATTCATGTCGGGCAGGCGGGCATCGAGGGCGTCGCTGACGCCTTTGATGGCGTAAAACGAAATGCCGCGCATGGCGGCCAGGCGGGCGATGGCGACGGCCTCCATATCGACGAGGGCGGCGTTGTAGGCGGAGGCGAGGCGACGCTTCTCTTCGGGGCCGGCGATGACGGGGCTGGTGACGAGCCAGTGATTCCCTGCTCCGGCATCGCATTGAAAGCGTTCGCCGGTGCGGGTATCGATGACGCCGCCGATGTTGTAGGCATGGCCTGCAGCGCATTGCGTGGTGAGGGCACCGGCCCAGCCCACGGAGAAGACGAGGTCGATGGGCGCGTCCTGCTCGATGGCGGCAAAGGCGCGCGATGCGGCGGCCTGGCCAGCACCTGCGCAGGCGGCGACGTAGAGGTTGTCGTCACGATGCGCCCAGATATCCACGCCGTTGCGGCGCTCGTGCTTCCAGGCACGAACGAGCGGCTTGAGCTCGGCGGGCATGGCGGCGATGATGGCGGTGCGGGTCATGCCTGGGCCTGCGCGGATGCAGACGGCGCGAAGCCGTTGGCGCGGAACCAATCAATGGCGGCGCGCATGGCGGGGTAGACGGGCACGATGCGGAAGCCGAGTTCCTGCTGGGCGCGGGCAGAGGAGGCGAACATCTTCTTGCGGCCCATGCGCACTTCTTCGAGCGTGGCGCGGGGCTCGTGGCCGCGTATGTGGCCTGTGATCCACTCCTCGAAGAAAGCGTAGGTGAGTGCGACGGCGAAGGGAACCTTCATGGTGGGCGATGGAATGCCGGTGATGGCGGACATCTTGTCGAGGATCTGCTTGAGGGTGAGGTTTTCTCCGCCGAGGATGTAGCGCCGGCCGGGCGTGCCGAGGGTGAGCGCAGCGACGTGGGCGCGGGCGACTTCCGCGACATCGACGAGGTTGAGGCCGGTGTCCATGTAGGCCGGGAATTTGTGGTTGAGAAAGTCGACGAAGATGCGGCCGGTGGGCGTGGGCTTTGCGTCGTATGCGCCGACGGGCGTGGTGGGATTGAGGATGATGACCTGCTGGCCGTCCTGGGCGGCGGCGATGGCCTGCTGCTCGGCGAGGAATTTGGAGCGCTTGTAGTGGCCGACCATGTCGGCGAGCGAGACGGGCGTGTCTTCGTTGATGACGATGCCGTCCGTTCGGAAGTGCATGGTGGCGACGGACGACGTGTAGACGACGCGTGGAACGTGAGCCTCGCGGGCGAGGCGGAGCAGGTCGCGGGTGCCGTCGACGTTGACGCGGAACATGGAGTCGGAGTCGCGAATCCAGAGGCGATAGTCGGCGGCGACGTGGACGACGGCGTCGCAGCCCTGCAGCGCAGGCGCGTAGCTCTCGGGGCGGGCGAGGTCGCCAACAACAGTGTCGCCGGGAATGCCTTCGAGGTGCTGGAGGTTGCTGCTGCGGCGGACGAGCAGGCGGAGCTCGACACCCTGGTCGGCCAGGGATCTTGCGATGTGATGGCCGACAAATCCAGTGGCGCCGGTAAGAAAAATGCGCATAACGAACAGATTCTCTGCGTCTTATTCTAAATGGTTTTGGGTTGCAGAGTTTTGCTGCCGTGTCCTCTCAAGCGATGAGGACGCAACCTCGCGCCTCTGGATTGTGCCGTCCTGCAAGAAGGTCCCATCTCCGGTTGGAATATGGGACCGGATTCGTCCGAGTTCATCTTCCCAAAAACATGCAAACAAAATGTGGAAAACCGCAAATAAATTCAGGGGGGGGTGGGTATTAATTTTGGCGGCCTAGTCCAGAGCCTCCGGGTGAAGCGCGATGCCCTTTTCGCCGGCAGCTTTGCGCTCGTTGTAGGCCTTGACCCAGTCTTCCCAGTGCTTGCCGGCGGCGCGGTCTCTGCCGGTGAATTCGAGGCGGGCGATCTGATGGTAGAAGGCCTTTTGCCTGGAGTCGCTTGTCGGGGTGAAGTACTGCACCCAGGAGTCGGCAAGGGTAGCGCCGGTGTGGCGGTTGAAGATAAAGGCCTCGAACTTTTCGCCGGTCTTGAACGTGATGGTCACGTCGCCGCGATAGTCGAAGGCTTTCTCGAGGGCGTCCTTGAGGTCGTCGTCGCTGGCGAGCTCGGGGACCCAGCCTTCGAGGTTCTCATGCTTGCTGCCGGGGGCGAGTTCGAGGGTTTCTACCTGCTCGATGGTGTATTTGGCGACTTCTGCGGTCATGCCTTGCTCTCCTCCAGCGTCTCAGCGGATTTCGCAATCTGCACCAGCGTGGACGGTCCGTGGGGCGCGGGCTCGCTGAGCAGGTGGAGGGCGTGCTGATCTTTGTAGAGGCTGAAGGTGCCACGAATCATGGCCCAGAAGCCGGAGAGCGAACCGAAGCCATCCATGACGGCGGAGGGCTCGTAGCCGCAGCTCACCATGCAGTTGGCGCACTTGGGATTGCCGG
>JBBIVH010000009.1:0-6175 GCA_037439805.1 Acidobacteriaceae bacterium | reverse complement strand
GCGGAGGGCTCGTAGCCGCAGCTCACCATGCAGTTGGCGCACTTGGGATTGCCGGATGCGACGCCGTATTCTTCCCACTTCGTGGTTTCGAGTAATTCCTGGAAGGTTTCGGCGTAGCCGTCCTGGAGCAGGTAGCAGGGGCGCTGCCAGCCGAAGATGTTGTAGGCGGGCGAGCCCCAGGGCGTGCACTCGTATTTGCGGTCGCCCATCAGGAACTCGAGGAAGAGCGGCGACATGTTGAATTTCCAGGTCGGCTTGCGGTTGGAGAGAATGGCACGGAAGAGGCGGCGCACGCGGGCGCGGCCGAGGAAGCGATTCTGGTCCGGCGCCATCTCGTAGCTGTAGCCGGGCGAGAGGACGACGCCTTCGACGCCCATGGCCATGACGTCATCGAAGAAGGCGCGGACGTTGTTGGGGTCCGTGCCATCGAAGAAGGTGGCGTTGGTGGTGACGCGGAAGCCGCGCTGGACGGCCTCCTTGATGCCTTCAACGGCGAGATCGTAGCCGCCCTCGCGGCAGACGGAGAAGTCGTGATGGTCGCGGTCGCCGTCGAGGTGCACGGAGAACGTGAGGTACTTCGACGGCGTGAACTCATGCAGGCGGCGCTTGAGCTCGAGCGCGTTGGTGCAGAGGTAGATGTACTTCCTGCGGGCGATGAGGCCCTGGACGATCTCGACAATCTGCGGGTGCAGGAGCGGCTCGCCGCCGGGGATGGAGACCATGGGTGCGCCGCACTCTTCGACGGCCTTGAAACACTCCTCGGGCGTGAGCATGCGCTTGAGGACGTGGGGTGGGTACTGCACTTTGCCGCAGCCGGCGCAGGCCAGGTTACAGCGGAAGAGCGGCTCAAGCATGAGCACCAGCGGGTAACGCCGGTTGCCGGTGAAGCGCTTCTTGAGCACGTAGCTGGCCACCGTAGCCATCTGTGAGATTGGAACAGCCATAGTGTGAGCAATCCTCCAGCGCGATTTGCACCTACATCTAGGTTAGCTGAATCGCGGAATTCCCATGCAAAACGCGGCAAAGATTTTTTGCGCTCTCAAGCGGCTGGAATCACGAGGGTTACGTGGTTCGAGCCGAAGCTTTGCCGCGCTGCGGGACTTGACAGATTTTGAGCGGCCCGAGGTTTGGAGGCTCAGAGGCCGGTTTACGTTGGTTCTTTCCCAGGTCTCAAAAGCGAGACCTGGGGCACCCAAGGGTATACGCCCGGGTGCGCTTCTACGCGGCGCGCTCCATGGCCTTCTTGTAGGTGGTGAGCGCGAGCAGCGGGAAGTACAGGCGGTACATGTCGTAGGACAGATAGAAGACACGGGGGAAGCCTGTTCCCGTGATGATGTTCTGGCGCGTTGGCCCGGCGCCCATGGACTCGTCCCAGTTGCCATCGGGGCGCTGGTGGGCAAGCAGCCAGCGGATGCCCTTGGCGATGGAGTCGGAGCGGTCGTCGCCGGCGGCGAGCAGGGCGAGCAGCGCCCAGGCCGTCTGCGAGGGCGTGCTGACACCGGTACCGCGGAGATTCGGGTCGTCGTAGCTGCCGCAGGTCTCGCCCCATCCGCCGTCGGGGTTCTGGACCATGCGGACCCACTCGGCTGCCTGCTGCACCTGTGGCTCGAGGGGGTCGAATCCGATGGACTCAAGGCCGCGCAGAACGAGGAAGGTTCCGTAGATGTAGTTGACGCCCCAGCGGCCGAACCAACTGCCATCCGGCTCCTGCTCGGAGAGGATGAACTGGATGGCCTTCTGCACGCGCTTGTCGCTCTGGTTGTAGCCGTAGGCAGCGAGCATCTCGAGCATGCGCCCAGTGATGTCCACGGTCGGCGGATCGAGCATGGCGTTGTGATCCGCGAAGGGGATGTACTGGAAGATCATCTTGGTGTTGTCTTTGTCGAAGGAGCCCCAGCCGCCGCCTTTGCACTGCATGGCAAACTCCCATGCGATGGCGCGCTCGGCGACCTGAATCTGCAGGCGCTCGCGGGGGTTCGTGACTTTGCTGAGGGCCATGAGGACCTGGGCGGTGTCATCGGTGTCCGGGTAGAACTCGTTGTTGTACTCGAAGTACCAGCCGCCCGGTTCGACGTTGGGAACTTTGACGGCCCAGTCGCCTTTTTGACGGACTTCCTTGGAGAGGAGCCAGTCGGCAGCCTTGACCATGCGGGGATCGTCAGCGGGCAGGCCAGCCTCACCGAGCGCGTAGACGGCCTGCGCGGTGTCCCATACGGGGCTCATGCAGGGCTGCATGCGGAAGGTGGGCTCGGGCATGTCTTCGGTGGCGGGCTGCTCGATGCCGAGCTTTTCGAATTCGTCGCGTGCACGGATGACCTGGGGATCGTCTTCGGAGTAGCCGAGGCAGCGCAGGGCGATGATGGCGTTCATCATGGCCGGATAGATGGCGCCGAGGCCGTCGGTCATTTCGAGCCGGTCGAGCATCCACTTCTCTGCGCGCTTGATGGCAAGCTTGCGCAGTGGGCGAAGATGCACGGCTTCAGACCAGTGCATGATGCGGTCAATGACGATGAAGAAATTGCGCCAGGAGAAGAGCTTCTTGCGATCGCGGCGGAGGCGCAGGATGGAGTTGGCGCGGCCACCCACGTAGAGCTCGTCGATTCCCTGCTCCGGCGGAATCTTCTTGAAGGGCTTTTTGGCGTACATGATGGCCAGCGGGACGAGAATCGACCGCGACCACGAGGAGATTTCGTAGATGTTGAAGTAGAACCAGTTGGGAAAGAGGACAATCTCCGGCGGAATGGCGGGCACGGCATCGTAGTCATACTGGCCGAGGGCGCAGAGATACATCTTGGTGAAGGTGTTGCACTCGATGACGCCGCCGTTTGCGAGGATCCACTCGCGGCACTTTGCCATGCGGGGCTCGTCGGCGGTGAGGCCCATGAGCTTGGCGGAGAAGTAGCACTTGACGGAGAGCGAGATGTTGCCGGGGCCGCCGGGATAGATGCTCCAACTGCCGTCGTCGTTCTGGTAGCGCATCATCTCAGTGAATGCGCGCTGGAGCCGGCCGGGGTCGCCGCTCTCAAGGAGCGTGTGGAGAAAGATGTAGTCGGCCTCGAGCATGGAGTCGGCTTCGAGCTCGCCGCACCAGTGGCCGTCGGGGTGTTGCAGGGCGAGGAGATGTTCGCGGGCGCGCCCGAGGGCAACGTCCACGTCTCCCATGTCTGCATCCAGGCGACCAAATTTAGGAGCCGTGGAGGGGCTGACTGTCTTTCCCTGCTCTGCACTCATGCTGATTGCGATGCCTCGGTTCCGCGGCGCGCTGCCCGGCGGGTGGCCAGGGAGCCGAAACGCGCCTGCCCGCTACTCTACAGGATTCCTGGAGCGCGGAAACGTTTCTTTTTACAGGGCCTGCGCGCGAGTCTGGCTGGATTGCCGACAGACGCTGCGGCCGGTTCCTTATTGGACGGCAACAGACTGCGCGCCGCCGGCGCTTCCGATGGCCTGAACAATCTCAGGAGGCAGTCCGAAGCGAACATTCTCCGGCATGACCTCAACTTCTTCGACGCTGGAAAAGCCATTTTGCCGCAGGTAATCGATGACGCCCTGCACGAGAATCTCGGGGGCAGAGGCGCCGGCAGTGACGGCGACGGTCGAAATGTTCTTGAGCCAGGCGGGATCGATGGCCTGGTAGTTATCAATCAGATACCCCACCGTGCCAAGGTTGCGCGAGACTTCAACGAGACGGTTGGAGTTGGAGCTGTTGGTGGAGCCGACGACGAGGACCAGACCGGCATTGTGGGCGACGTTACGGACGGCCACCTGACGGTTCTCGGTGGCGTAGCAGATGTCCTGCGAGTGGGGGCCGGCGATGTTGGGGTACTTGGTCTTGAGGGCGTGGATGATGTCGCGGGCTTCGTCGAGCGAGAGCGTGGTCTGCGTGAGATAGGCGACGCGATTGGGGTCGGGCACCTGGAGGGCCTCGACGTCGGCGACGTTGGAGACGACCTGCGTGACATTGGGCGCTTCGCCGAGGGTACCTTCGATTTCGTCGTGGTCGCGGTGGCCGATGAGGACGAGCGAGTAGCCCTGCTGGGCGAACTTGACGGCCTCAATGTGAACTTTGGTGACGAGGGGGCAGGTGGCGTCAATAACTTTAAGGTGACGGGCCTTGCTGGAATCGCGGACCGCGGGCGATACACCGTGGGCGGAGTAGATGACGCGGGCGCCGTCGGGGACCTCTTCGATTTCGTGGACGAAGATCGCGCCTTTTTCCGCCAACTCATTGACCACATAGCGGTTATGGACGATTTCGCGGCGGACGTAGATGGGCGCGCCGAAGGTTTCGAGGGCGATGCGCACGATGTCAATGGCGCGCACGACGCCGGCGCAGAAGCCGCGGGGTTTGAGGAGCAACACGCGCTTTTCTGTGGGGGAAGCGCCAGCCTGACTGCCTGTAGAAGTGGGGTTCAGGGCGGTAGTCGTCACAAACATAAGTATACCTGTTCCTGAATTTTCGGGACGGAGATCTTGCCATTGTGCGGGACGGGGTGGAGTGGCGGAGGCGGCCTGGGCTAGAGGACGGTCCCACCCATGCCGCGGTGAGGCTGCGGCATGGATGGGGTCCACAGCGTGGTCATTGAAGGGGCCTAGAGTGTGGGCGGGCCACCTGCTGCCGCTATGCGGCCGAACCACTTCCGCCGAGAATGGCCGCTGCGCCGATCAGGTACCCGAAGTCGTACCACCGGCCCGCGTTTGGGAAGTTGTAGATGCGCACGTCGGTAAACAGGCTCCCGATAAATGTGAAGGGCATCAGGAAGCCGTGCAGCAGTCCCCACCAGAAGCCTGGGAGGTTTCGGATATAGGTATCAGGAGCAGGCTGCGTCGCACAGCCAGCGATTGCCAACCCAACCAGGACGAGAATCGCAAGACAAATCCTGCGTGACTGCTTTGCATGCATGCAGTATCCCTCCATGAGCCAAGGGCTCCCCGAATCCATGCTGTTTGTGTTGCGAGGATAAGCATAGCCCCTTTGGGCGCAGAGCCTGCTCTTTCTGTCTTCTTTGCTCGGGCTTCTGCGGAAGTGGCGTGACAGGCGGTCGTGCAATCCCACCCATGCCGCGGTGAGGCTGCGTCATGGATGGGGCACCCAGAGTGGTGGTTGAACGGGCTAATAAAAGTAGGAGTGGGAGCGCCTGGCCTTTATTTAGGCTCCGCCTTCCATTTCGATGTTCACAAATAAACCGATGTGGTCAAAGGTGATAGCGAATTTACGCGTGGCAAGCGTGGTCGCACTTTGACTTTGATGCGCGATGATACTGATCTCTCCTGTGACCTTAGTATTTGGAAACACAGGAAACTTCACCTCGCGCAGGTCCTGGTTGCGAAGCGGCCATCCTCCCGAATTGTGTTTGTTTGGATTTTCATAAGTGATCCATTCGTTGTCCTTTGCTATCCGCAGCAGAACGTGCTCAGTATCCCCAGGACGCAAGGATATCTGGTTTTCTACCCTCCCAATCCAGCAGGCGCGGTCAACGAAGGTGGTTCTCGATGATCCAAAAGGACTGAATGTGAGTCGAGCGGAGATCGCGCGGGCTACAGGGGCATCTTCACCCGCTGCTGCTGCCTCGTTGTGCACTACTATCACATTGCATCTATGGCCTCCAGACTTTGCAAAACCTACGCATGTGTCGAATACTTCAACCGTTCCCTCCGCGAGTCCAAACTTCAATTCGGGTTGCGCGAATCCCGCAGGTTGGGTCCGAGGGAAAGGCGCAGATGGATGGGGATTTTCTGGCACATGGAGGGACTCCTTTGGCGTGATTAAGCGCTGGAGGAACATCACGCCTAGTGCCACAAGTGCACCGCCGCCGACGCCGTCGAATAGCCACTTGTACCATTCCATATGGACATTGTAGGCCGGACTTCAAAACCTTTAACCGGGCTGCCGAGGCGAAGTAGTTAGTACGGAACACAGCGGGCGCGCTGTGTTCCGAGGATTTCATCCCGGGCTATTTTCGATTCGCCCCTACGGGACGAGGATCAGGCGCATTGGCGCCCTGGGGTCGGATCTCATTTTGGCTTGATCAAGGGGACTTGCGCTCTAGTGTCATTCGCCTAATGTTCGCCTATCGTCTGCTAGAATCCCGGCATGGACTTTCAGCTTGTGACGCAGTACAAGCCGCGTGGGGACCAGCCGCGGGCGATTGAGGAGCTGGTGGCTGGCCTCGCGGCG
>JBBIVH010000008.1:32274-35004 GCA_037439805.1 Acidobacteriaceae bacterium | reverse complement strand
TGCATGCGCAACTGCCGCTGCTCCAGCGCGCGCAGCGTCTCCACCAGCGCCGGCATGTCAAACACATCCCGCAGGCACTCGCGATACGCCTCCAGCAGCAGCGGAAACGACGGGTACCGCGACGCCACGCTCAGCAGGTCGTAGGACCGCTTGCGCAGTTGCCAAAGCGGTGACCGCTGATCCGCCCGCCGCCGCGGCAGCAGCAGCGCCCGCCCCGCCGCCTCGCGAAACCGTCCCGCAAACAGCGCCGTCGTCCCCAGTTGCCGCAGCACCAGTTGCATCGCCTCGGCTGACTCCACCTGAATCCAATCCGGGTCCGGCGGCTCATCCGTATCCGGAAAGCGCAGCACAAACCCGTCGTCGCCCCACAGCGTCTCCACCTCCGGCCCGCCCGCCGCGCGAATCCGCGCGCTCACCGCCATCGCCCAGGGAATATGAATCCGGCTCCCGAACGGCGTCAGCACGCACACCCGCCAGTCGCCCAACTCATCGCGCACCCGCTCCACCACAATCGTACGGTCGTCCGGCACCTGCCCCGTCGCGGCCTCCTGGTCGGCAAGAAACTGCATCAGGTTCTCCGCCGCGCCGGGATCCAGATCGTGTTCCCTCACCAGCCGCGTCAACGCCGCCGGCCTGGGCAGCGCGCGCAGCTCCCGCACCATCGCCCCGATGCGCCGCCCAAACTCCAGCGGCCTACCCGCCCCGTCGCCCTTCCAGAACGGCATCTTGCCCGGCTCGCCCGGTGCCGGAACCACCAGCACCCGGTCGTGCGTGATGTCCTCAATCCGCCATGTCGAGGCTCCCAGAATGAAGGTCTCGTTCGGGTGCGACTCGAAGACCATCTCCTCGTCCAGCTCGCCCACCCGCACCGGCTTGCCCTCCGTGTGCGCCAGAAAAACCCCATAGAGTCCCCGGTCCGGAATCGTACCCGCATTCAAAATCGCCAGCCGCGCCGCGCCCTCGCGCGCCGTCACCACATTCCGCACCCGGTCCCACACCAGCCGCGGCCGCAGCTCGGCAAACTCGTCCGAAGGGTACCGCCCGCTCAGCAGGTCCAGCACACCCTCAAAACTCGCCCGCGTCAGGCTCCCGAACGGAGCCGCCCGCCGCACCAGGTCGTAGAGGAAATCGACGGAGACTTCCGGCAAAGCGGAGTCAATCGGGTCAGAAAAGCGCGCAACTTCTCCTACGTCTTCTGTGCTCCCATTTCGCCCAATTCCCTTCTTGCCTCGGCTCCCACTCCCTGGTCCCTTGTCCCTGGTCCCCGCTTTCATCGGCGGATGCGACCCCAACGCCACCAGTTGCTGCGCCAGCACATCCAGCGGATTCCGCGGGAACCGCGTCGATTCGATCTGCCCCTCGTGCATCGCCCGGGTCACGGCGGCGCAGGCCACCAGGTCCGCCCGGAACTTCGGGAACAGCACCCCCTCGCTCACCGCGTCCACCGAGTGCCCCGCCCGTCCAATCCGCTGCATCCCGCTCGCCACCGACGGCGGCGACTCAATCTGGATCACGAGGTCCACCGCTCCCATGTCGATGCCCAGCTCCAGCGTTGAGGTCGCGCACAGCGCCTTAATCTGCCCGGCCTTCAGTTGCTCCTCAATCACCGACCTTTGCGCAGCAGCCAGCGACCCATGATGCGCCCTGGCAATCGGCTCGCCCGCCAATTCGTTCAGCGCCCCCGCCAGCCGCTCCGCCACCTGGCGGCTGTTCACAAACAAAATCGTCGAGTTCCGCCCCCGGATAATCTCCAGCAGTCGGGGATGAATCGCATTCCAGATCGACACCCGCCGGGGCATCTGCGAAGCGGGTCCGCTGGGAATCTCTTCCATCGCCCCAAGCCGCGCCATATCCTCAACCGGCACTTCAATTCTTAGGCTTAACTGTTTCTTAGAACTTGCATTCACAATCGTCACAGGACGGTAGCGAACAGGCTTGGCAAGTCGTTCTTCCTGGACGAGCCAGGCCTCTTGCGAATCTTCAACTTTCACATCAGAAGCTTGCCTGTAAATATCTGTAAAACCTAATTTTGCATGACTCAAGTCCTTCTGCTCGGTGGCGTCACCGGGCAAGATTTCCACACCCCCGAGGAAATGCGCCACCTCCTCCAGCGGACGCTGTGTCGCCGACAAGCCAATCCGCTGCAACGGCCGTTTTGTCAGTGCCTCTAGCCGCTCCAGGGTCAAGGCCAGATGGGCTCCCCTCTTGGTCGGCACCAGCGCATGAATCTCGTCCACGATCACCGTCTCCACCGACCGCAGCGCCTCTGCCGCCTGTGAAGTCAGCAGCAGGTAGAGCGACTCCGGCGTCGTGATCAGAATGTCCGCCGGCTGCCGGCGAAACCGCGCCCGCTCCTTCTGCGGCGTGTCCCCCGTCCGCACGCTGATCTCCGGCTCGTGAAACGGCACACCCCGCCGCCGCGCCATGGTGGCAATCCCCGCCAGCGGCGAGCGCAGATTCCGCTCCACGTCCACAGCCAGCGCCTTCAGCGGCGACACGTACACAATCCGGCAGCCCTTGCTCTGCCCCTCCGTCGGCCGATGCAGCATCAACCGGTCCAGGCACCAGAGAAACGCCGTCAGCGTCTTGCCCGTGCCCGTCGGCGCCAGAATCAGCGCGCTCTCACCCCGCGCAATCACCGGCCAGCCCTGCCGCTGCGGGGCGGTAGGCGCGTCAAACACCGCCCGGAACCACTCCGCCGTGACGGGGTGGAAACACGCAAACGGGTCT